>PCWA01000055.1 GCA_002796125.1 Candidatus Ghiorseimicrobium undicola | reverse complement strand
GAAATTTCCTGCGCACGCTGCGGGATAAATTCGGACAGATAACTTATGTTCGCTTACGCTCCATAAGTTATGTCCTCATTTATTAGACACGGCAGAGCGCCGTGATTCTTGCATCAATTTAAAAATCTTCTTTCTCCAGCCTTTTAGCCAGCTTATCCTTGGCTCTTTTTATTATACTGGAAACGGAATTTTCAGGCATATTTAATATTTCGGCGATTTCTCTATGTCTTTTATCATGGAGATAGCTGAGTTTAATGATTGTCTGCTCGCGCGCTGATAAAGAATTTAAAATATCCCGCACTGCATCTTTAAGCCCTTCCTGATGCATAAATTCGTTCATACTGCAGTCAGTCGGCGCCAGCTTTTCTATGACATCATCATTGCCTAACAGGATCTCTCTTTTATTTCTGAAAAAGTTATGCGCGCAGTTTGCCGCCACTATTGCCAGCCATGCCTTAATACTTTCCCTGTCTCTTATCTGGCGCAATTTGCCTTTTTCCCAGAGCAGGACGAAAACACTCTGGAATATATCTTCCACATCCTGCTCGCTGTAAGAATAATTCGTGCGGCTTAATTTTTTCTTAATTGCCCAATAAATAAAGGAAGAAAAGCGCTCAATAAACGCGTCCCAGGCGGCCCTGTCGCCGTTTATACAGCGCTCTACTAAAGAAGAATCGCTAAGATTTCGCATTTAAAAGCAAAATATTTACAGATTACAAGGCGCCCCTACTACAAAAGCGGCAGGCTGGTTTTACCCATAAGATAAGAATCAACATAATGCGCGGCTGACCTTCCTTCGGAAATTGCCCAAACTATCAAGGACTGGCCACTGCGCATATCGCCGCAGGAGAATACGCCTTTTTGAGAAGTGGCATATTTATCATCAGCTTTAACGTTGCCTCGATTATCCAGCTCCAATTTTAAGTCGGATACCAATCCTTTATGTTCAGGATGGACAAATCCAATGGCAAGAATAACCAGATCCGCTTCAATTTCAAATTCGCTGCCGGCTATCTCTTTTATTTGGCGGCTTTTAAATTCCACGCGCGCGCAGTGTAATTTTTTAACTCTTCCGCCTTCACCGGAAAATTTTTTTGTCAGTATCGCCCAATGGCGCTGGGCGCCTTCTTCATGCGAGCTGGATGTTTTTAAAAGCAAGGGGTACCTCGGCCAAGGGCAGCTATCATCGCGGCATTCCGGCGGCTTCGGCATCACTTCTATCTGCACTACACAGCTTGCCCCTTGCCTGTTGGCAGTACCGACACAATCAGCTCCGGTATCACCGCCGCCGATAACCACAACGCGCTTATCTTTGGCGGTAATCTCTCTATCTTGTGGAATATTTTCACCGGAAACCCGCTTATTATTCTGAATAAGGTAATCCATGGCAAAGTGAATTCCGGATAATTCCCTGCCCTCTATCTTTAAATCGCGCGGCATGCGCGAGCCGCAGGCCAAGCTTAACGCGTCAAATTCCTTTAAGAGTTTCGCGCTCTCATAATCTATGCCAGCATTAATACCGGTTTTAAATTCAATACCTTCTTTTTTCATCAAATCTATTCTTCTGTCAATAACGGATTTTTCTATCTTGAAATCTGGGATACCGTATCTTAAAATGCCACCCGGTTTATCATCGCGCTCAAAAACTGTCACGCTGTGGCCGGCTTTATTTAACTGGTCGGCGCAGGCCAGGCCTGCCGGGCCTGAACCAACAACTGCTACTTTTTTTCCGGTTCTCTTTTTTGGCGGATTGGCTTTAATTAAGCCGGTTTTAAACGCGTGTTCAATAATAGAAAGCTCATTTTCCCGGATCGTTACCGGATCGTCATTTAGCCCCAAAACGCAGGAATATTCGCATAATGCCGGGCAAAGCCTGCCGGTAAATTCCGGAAAATTATTGCAAGCATGCAAAAGCTCAAGCGCGCGCTGCCAATGCCCGCGGCTCGACAGATCATTCCACTCCGGAATATAATTTCCCACAGGGCATGCCCAATGGCAAAAAGGCGTGCCGCAATCCATACAACGCGAAGCCTGCTCCTGCGAGCGCTCATCAGGGCGGACTACCGCCACCTCTTGATAATCCTTCACCCTCTCACATACCGGGCGGTATTCGGATTTTTGCCTCTTGATTTTAAGAAATGCTTTTACGTCTTTCATAAGATTAGTATTGAGTATTACGTATTAAGTATTGAGTAAAATCAAAAATGAAAAATTCAAAACTACAATTTAAAATTTAAAACTTCAAAAAATAGGATGTGTCCCTATTTATTACTTCACCGAATTTGGCGAAATATGCACGGTTTTTCCATTTTGCCACACCGCAAGCGGGCGGCCTGTTTTTTTATGGTGCTCCACAACTTCCCGTACCGCTTTTTTCAGCGCCGCTTCAGCTTTATCCTGCAATGACATTCTTTTTTTCATTTTCTGCCTCGCTCCCCTTGAATCCTCGTAAACAAATCGTCATTAAACACTTCCTTGTAGCTGTTTCTCCTCTTGGCTATCAATATAGGCTTTGCCTTTGAGTTATCAAATAACATCCAAGAGTCAAGTAATGGCTTATAGAGCTTAAAGAAATTATCAATTCCCCGAATGAACCTTCTGCGTACATCCTCGGCTGGCACAAAATGCCCGCCATCGGCGACCCTGTC
Organism: Candidatus Ghiorseimicrobium undicola; assembly: GCA_002796125.1. Lineage (GTDB taxonomy): Bacteria > Omnitrophota > Gorgyraeia > Ghiorseimicrobiales > Ghiorseimicrobiaceae > Ghiorseimicrobium > Ghiorseimicrobium undicola. The sequence continues at coordinate 9,418 of PCWA01000055.1, read as the reverse complement.
TTTAATACGGGCTATGGCTAATTCCGGGCTGGGAATCCAAAGAAAAAAAAGGTATAGTGAATAACCTTTTGCTTTTAACCCGGTGAATAAATTTATATAAGATTTACCCGACAGAGTTGTCTCAAAAGCGAAATCAAGGCCACGCCTGGTATAATCATGTATCTGCTGTAAAACAAGCTTGCCGGCTTTAATAGCTGCCGCGCGCGGCTTGAATGGAGCCAACCCTTGGGCTATAAGGTCGGCGTTAACAAAATTCGGGCACTTTACGTATTCAGGCAAAAATTTTTTGGCAAAAGTTGTTTTACCCGACCCATTAGGCCCCGCGATAATATATACCGCCTTATTCCTCATAAAATTCCTATTTATCCGTTTCCCATCCCTAGAGCGGGATTTTGGTTGCCTATTTTACTGAATTTAATGACTTTTAAAAATTTATTCTTTTTACACCGATAGGTGCAGTATATTACACCGCTTTCTCAAAATTATCCTTCATTCTCCCACGCGCCGGGCTGAAAGCCTCAAAACCACAAAATTTAAAAATAGGATGTGTCCCTATTTATTGCTTATTGCTAATCTGCTGCATACAGATAAAATAAAACGCGGATGGCTTAGTATATTTGCTGATTTTCTTGAATTTTAAAATACACTGCAAAAAAGAAAGCGGCTTTGCCTTAAAAACTTCTCTAATTTCCAACCCATTATCTTCAATCATGGGCTGAAAATCTTTAATGGTTGTGGCTAATTCACATTCCTGGAATAAAATTTGACCACCGAGCTTAAGAAACTTTTTAACATCTCTATAAAATTTCTTATGGATAATGAGACAAGGATCGAAATTCCTAATATTATCCCGGTATTTATTTTCATCTGACGGCCAGTGCGGAGGATTGCTAACTACTAAATCCCAGCGTTCCGTTTGCGGAATAGAATCTAAACAATCAGACAAATAAACAACTGCCTTATTTTCCAGATTATTATCCTTGATTGTTTTTTTGCAACATTCTACAGCATCAGGATTAATATCGGCAACGGTCAAGCGATTACAAAGGCCATGCGCTAATAAAGAAAACCCTATGAATCCTGGTCCGGCGCAATATTCAAAAATATGACTAACTTTTCCAAATCTATCTTTAACCACACGGATAAATTCCTGCCCGAAATTTCGGCCTCCGCCTTCAAGACAAGAAAGATAACTAACTTTTATATTTCCGTATTTAACTACCTTGTGCATATTTTAAGATTCCTTTCTTTAGTTAATCTATTTTCAATAGTCTATGCGGCTGGAAATCAAGTTTACCTCTGATGCACCAAAACGATCCTTAGCGATTTGCGTATCGCGCTCTTCTCTGATTAATTTGATCTTTACCATAATTTCCTATTGCTCATATACAGATTTTCTGTGCGCGATACGTAAAACCGCAATCAAAATTTCTTTTTCCGAAATCTTATAAATAACGCGATAATCGCCCCAGCGGTAGCGCCAATATCCTTGAAATTCTCCTTTAAGCGGCTTTCCTATGCCCTTGGGATCCTGAGCCAAATACTTCTCAACCCTGTCAAGAATCTTTCGGATAACCGGCTTATCAAGCTTCTTTAGGTCTGCTTCTACCTGTTCAAGATAGACGACTTTATACACCGAGCTTTTCCCTTAACTGCTTGCCGGAAATTATTCTTGCAGACGGCTCATTAAAGCGATCCTTGGCGATTTGCGCGTCAGCATAATCTTCAAGATAATGCTTAAGCGCCTCTGTTACATAAAATTTTTCGCTGCGATGCGTTATCTTTGCCAAAGTAGACAGCCTTTTAGCAATTACTACTGGCAGACGAAACGCTTTCAAAATAGTCATATTTTTATCCTCCTTGTATTATAAGTATAACATTGTTATACATATATATCAAGGATTTTTTAAATTTATTCTTTTTACACCGCTTTCTCAAAATTATCCTTCATTCTCCCGCGCGCCGGGCTGAAAGCCTCAAAACCACAAAATTTAAAAATAGGATGTGTCCCTATTTTTAACCGTCAGATACTCCTGCCAGCCCCAGCTTTTCTTCCAATCCTTCCTGTTCAAGTATCCGCTTATATTCTATAGGCATGACTTTGATGAATTTTTTTGCCTCATGATTAAAATTATCCAAGACGTCCGCCGCTCTTTGGCTTTGCGTGTATTTCTTGTGGTTGGCAAGCAGGTTCATTATGGTAGCTCTGTCTTCTTCGCTTAATTCTTCCAATTCCACCATGCTCATATTGCATTTATCGCGGAAATTGCCCTCTATGTCGTAGGCATAGGCAATGCCGCCGCTCATTCCCGCGCCGAAATTCCTGCCGGTTTTGCCCAATATTACCACCCGTCCTCCGGTCATATATTCGCATCCGTGATCGCCCACTCCTTCAACTACCGCGTTAAGCCCTGAGTTTCTGATACAGAAACGCTCCCCTGCCAATCCCCTGATATACGCCTCGCCTCTTATCGCGCCGTAAAAAGTAGTATTTCCGATAATGATATTTTCTGTAGGCTCATAATCCGCGCCTTTACCGGGATAGACGATGATTTTACCGCCTGAGATACCTTTGCCGATATAGTCATTGGCAAGGCCTTCTAATTCAAAAGTTACTCCTTTAGCAAGCCAGGCGCCAAAGCTCTGCCCGGCCTCTCCGCGAAATTTACAATATATGGTATCAGCAAGCAGCCCATCATCGCCATAGCGCTTACAAACTTCGCCGCTGAGCATGGCGCCGCAAGTCCTGTCTTTATTTTTAATCTCTAAATCTATGTTTACAGCTTCGCGCTTTTCCAGCGCCGGTTTGGAAAGCACGATTAGTTTTCTGTCCAGCACCGTATCTATGGCGTGGTTTTGGGCTATTTTGCAATGAGTCCCAATATGTTTAGCGACGCTTGGTTTATAAAGAATCTTTGAGAAGTCTATTTTTCTCGCTTTTGGCGGAAGAACGCCGCTATTCAACTCCAAAAGATCAGTCCTGCCGATCAATTCGTTTACCGTGCGCACACCAAGCTCAGCCATTATCGCGCGCAGTTCCTCCGCTACAAAATTCATGTAATTTACCACATGCTCCGGCCTGCCGTGAAAACGCCCCTGCAGGATATCATCCTGCGTGGCAACGCCTACGGAACAGTTATTCAGATGGCAGTGCCTGAGCATAACACAACCCAAGACAATTAAACACGCGGTACAAAAACCGTATTCTTCCGCGCCTAAAATCGCGGCAATGGCGACATCGCGCCCCGTGCGCATCTGGCCGTCAGTCTGCAGCCTTACGCGGCTCCGTAAATCATTCAATACAAGCGTCTGGTGGGTCTCGGAAATCCCCAGCTCCCAGGGAAGGCCGGCATGCCTGATTGAACTGCGGGGCGAGGCGCCGGTACCGCCGTCTCCGCCGGAAATCAAAATCATATCCGCATGCCCCTTGGCAACGCCCGCGGCAATAGTGCCAACCCCGATTTCGGAAACAAGCTTAACGCTTATACGCGCGCGCGGATTAGTATTTTTTAAATCAAAGATAAGCTGAGCCAAATCCTCTATGGAATAAATATCATGGTGCGGAGGCGGTGAAATAAGCGTCACTCCGGGGGTAGTATAGCGCGTCTTGGCAATCGTTACACTTACCTTGTGGCCGGGAAGCTGGCCTCCTTCGCCGGGTTTTGCCCCCTGCGCGATTTTAATCTGCAGTTCATCGGCATTAACCAGATAATTTGTGGTTACGCCAAACCTGCCGCTTGCCACCTGTTTTATCGCGCTTCTCTTTGAATCGCCGTTAGGTAAAGGAATAAACCTTGCCGGATCTTCTCCACCCTCGCCCGTATTGGAACGGCCGCCGATTCTATTCATGGCAAGCGCTAAACTTTCATGGGCGCCGCGCGATATGGAGCCAAAGCTCATCGCGCCCGTGGCAAAACGCTTGAATATTTCTTCTTTAGATTCCACCCTGTCTATAGAAATCGGCTTAGTTTTCTTAAACTTAAGCAGGCTTCTTAGGGTCGCGGGGGTTTTTGACTGGTCGTTTATAAGCGTTGAAAATTCCCGGTACTTTTTATAATCGTTACTTCTCGCGGCTTCCTGCAGAGCGGCAATGCTTTCAGGATTCCAGAGATGGTATTCTCCGTCTTTTTTCCACTGATAAACTCCCCCGGCCGCAAGATAAGGAAATTCCGCTGCCGTATCGGCAAACGCGGACTTATGCTTTGCTATCGCTTCAGAGGCAAGCTCGTCAAAACCCGCGCCTCCTATCCGCGAAGGAGTGCCGCAAAAACATTCGTCTATCACATCAGTTGCTATGCCCAATGCCTCAAAAATCTGTGCGCCGCGGTAACTCTGCAGGGTTGATATCCCCATCTTAGAAAGTATTTTTAAGATTCCTTTGCCGACCGCTTTAATGTAATTCTTTAAAGCGGCATCCAAATCCAGCTCTATTTCTTTCTCGTTTATTAAATGCTCTATGGCGCCATAAGCAAGATAGGGATTTATGCAATCCGCCCCGTATCCGAAAAGAAGCGCGAAATGATGTACCTCGCGCGGTTCGGCAGTCTCGACGATTATGCCGATCTGCGTGCGGAGCGCGCGCCGGACCAAATGATGATGCACGGCTCCTGCCGCCAAAAGAGACGGAAGCGGAGCATTATTCTTATCCACGCCCCTATCGCTTAAAATCACAAAAGTATAGCCGTCTCTGATCGCTTCTTCTACTTCCCCGGATACGCGTTTAATCGCCTTTTTAAAATCACCGCTATCTGAGGCCTTAAATAAAATAGAGACCGTTTTGCTCTTAAAGCCTTTTACGTTTATATTTTTAATTTTGGCAAGCTCCGCGTTTGTCAAAATGGGGTTCCTGATTTTCAGGCGCCGGGCATGTTCCGGCGTCTGGATTAAGACATTACGCTCCGGGCCGATACACGACTCCAGGCTCATTACAATGTCTTCGCGTATCGGGTCAATCGCCGGATTGGTAACCTGGGCAAAGAGCTGCTTAAAATAATTAAATAAAGTCTGCGGCCGCAGGGAAAGCACGGCGTGCGGCGTATCATTGCCCATTGAACCGGTAGGCTCATAAGCTTCCTCTGTCATCGGCTTCATAATCACCTTTAAATCCTCGCGGCTGTAGCCAAACGCCTTTAACTGAGCTATGATATCAGGCTCATTACCGCCCGCCGCCAACCGCGGAAGCTGATATGGCAAAGAATCAAGCTCAACCAGGTTATCATCAAGCCATTTCTTATAATCCCGCGACTTGGCCATTTCGTTTTTTATCGCTTCATCATCAACAATAGCGCCCTTCTGCGTGTCAATAAAGAAAATCTTTCCCGGCTCAAGCCTTCCTGATAGGCGTATATTAGAAGGAGCAATATCCAAAACTCCTACCTCGCTTGCCATAACCACCAAATCATCCTTGGTAACGATAAAACGCGCCGGGCGCAGGCCGTTTCTATCAAGCACTGCCCCGATCTGCGTGCCATCGGTAAAGGCAATCGCCGCGGGGCCGTCCCATGGCTCGCTAAGGCAGGCATGATACTGATAAAACGCGCGCAACTGGCTTGATAAAAATTTATTATTTTCCCAGGCTCCCGGAATAAGCATCATCATCGTATGCGAAAGACGCCTTCCAGACAATGTATAAAGTTCAAAGGCATTATCCAGAGTGGCGGAATCGCTTCCCGCGGGCACAATTATCGGCCTAATCTTGGCAATATCATTTTTGCCAAAGGCCTCGCTCTCCAATAAGCTCTCACGGGCGGTAAGCCAGTTTATATTGCCTCTTAATGTATTAATTTCACCGTTATGAGCCAGGAACCTGAACGGCTGCGCCAAGTCCCAGGTGGGAAAAGTATTGGTGCTGTATCTTGAATGTACCAGGCAAAGCGCTGATTTTACGCTTTCATCGCTTAAATCCAGGAAAAACTTATCCAGCTGGTCAGGCATAAGCAGGCCTTTATAGGAAAAGGTGCGGGAGGATAAATTGGTAATATAGAAAAATGATTTCTGTTTTATGTTTGATGCGCGTATAGTATTTTCAACCTGTTTTCGTATCAGGTAAACCTTTCTTTCAAAATCAATCGGATCTTTTATATTATCCGAACTCTTGATAAACACCTGCTCAATTACCGGCTCGCATTCTTTGGCTGTTTTACCGATGCCTGAATTGTCCAAAGGCACCTTGCGCCAGCCAAGAAGAGACTGGCCCTCTTCTTTGATAAACTTTAAAAAGGCATCTTTGCAGAATACGTATTCTTTTTTATCCTGCGGAAGAAAAACCAAACCTGTGGCGTATTGGCCTAAAGCGGGGAGTTTAATTTTAGCGCTATCTGCGGCTTTCAGGAAAAATTCATGCGGTATTTGTATTAATATGCCCGCGCCGTCTCCTGTCTTAGGGTCTGAACCGGTGGCGCCTCTGTGCGCGAGGCGTTTTAATACCTCAAGGCCCTGAAGAATAATCTTATTGGACTTTCTCCCCTTTATATCGCAGACAAATCCGACACCGCAGGAATCGTGCTCATATCGCGGGTCATATAGGCCTTGCTGTTGGGGAAAATGATTAGGTTTCATTATATATATATTAAGACAAAGGCGCCCTCACGTCTGTGGACGCCTTTGTCAACAGTCCTAACTTTATACCACCACATCACTTATCTGTCAAGCCTAAAAAAAATCCCCTCCACTGAAAAATTCTATTCCAGCCGGAAGGGATTTTTTGTATTGGTAACTTGTTCAAAACCTATTGATAATGCTTATGTTATCCACAGGTTTCCTGTCTTTGCGCCGCGCAAGTATGCGCGGCATCAAATAAAACCTGCCAACTGGCGTTTAGGTTTTATTTGACAAACAACATCTCGCGGTACTTAGGCAAATCCCAATGCTCATCAGAAACCACGCATTCTAAAGCGTCCGCGTGCCTTCTTATATGCTCCATTAAGGGCTTTAATTCGTCAAAATATAATTTAGCGCGTTCTTCAGCATTAACGCTTTCGGCTTTTCTTAGTAATTCAGCCATCGATGCCGTATTATGCCTGACATAGTAAATCTTTGCCGTTACCTCTGTCAGGTGTTTTTTAAGATCATCGTATGCCTTTTCTTCCAGCTCTAATCCCGCTTCTTTTTTAAGCCGCGTAAGCTTGTTTAGATTATTAGCCAATAGGTTTTGATATTCATATCCTGCCGGAACAATACTCGCGTTAACCATCTCATTCAAAGTATTCGCCTCTATTTCTAAAGTTAGATTATAAAGGTGAATCCAAATATGGTGGCGCGCGATCAATTCCTCTTTCGAAAAAACTTTATATTTTTCAAACAAGATTATATTTTTTTCCTTGCTTAATGCCTCCAGCGATTCAACCGTTGAGGCAAAATTCGGCAGGCCTCTTTTTTTAGCTTCTTTTACCCATTCTTCGGAATAATTATTGCCCTCAAAACGGATATTTTTTGTTTCCTTGATTATCCTAGCTATTACTTTTAAGGCAGCGGTATTCAAATCCTTGCCTTTTGAATTTTTCTTTATTTCTTCCGTAACGTAGGTGAGCGAATCCGCGATTATAGTATTAACAACCGTTATGGGCGTGGATATATTCTGAGAAGAGCCAAGCGCGCGAAACTCAAACTTCGTCCCGGTAAAAGCAAAAGGAGACGTACGGTTACGATCTGTAGTATCCTTATTGAATTTAGGAAGGCGCGCGATGCCTAAATCAATGATATCGCGCTTGGAAACATTTGTCTTATCTCCCTTCTCTATCTTATCCAATATGCCATTCAACTGTTCTCCCAGAAAAACGCTGATTATGGCGGGAGGCGCTTCGTTTGCTCCCAGGCGGTGCTCGTTACCAGCCAAAGCGACACTGGCGCGCAAAACATCGGAATGCAAATATACGGCACGCAGCACAGCTACCAATACTGCCAAAAATTGCAGGTTATCCTCGGGCGTCTCTCCGGGATTTAATAAATTATTCCCCTTATCATCAGCCAGAGACCAATTAAGATGCTTACCGCTGCCGTTTATGCCGGCAAAAGGTTTTTCATGCAACAAACATACCAGATTATGGCGCAGGGCTATTTTTTTCATCAACTCCATCAAAAGCTGATTATGGTCGGCGGCGATATTTGATTCTTCAAACACAGGCGCAAACTCATACTGATGGGGAGCCACCTCATTATGGCGGGTCTTAAGCGGTATGCCCAATTTATAAGCTTCTTCCGCCACCTCAAACATAAAATTAAGTACACGTTCTTTAATCGTACCGAAATACTGGTCTTCCAACTGCTGCCCTTTCGGCGAAGGAGCGCCAACTAGCGTACGCCCGCACATCAACAAATCCTGCCTGAGATTATAGTAATTTCTATCAATAAGAAAATATTCCTGTTCCGGCCCGCAGGTGGAAAAAACTTTCTTTACTTTTTTATGGCCGAACAACATGAGCAAGCCGGATGCCGCTTTATTTAACGCCTCATCGGAACGCAAAAGCGGAAGTTTTTTATCCAATGCTTCTCCGTGATAGGAAATAAAAATTGTGGGGATACAAAGCGTTTTTCCAAGCTTGCTTTCAATGATAAACGCCGGGCTGGAAGGATCCCAGGCGGTATAGCCGCGGGCCTCAAATGTCGCGCGAATGCCTCCGGAAGGAAAACTGCTGGCGTCAGGCTCACCCTGTATAAGCTTATTACCGGAAAATTCCTCCATAGCCTTACCCGGTCCGGTGGGCGAAACAAAACTATCATGCTTTTCGGCAGTCAGCCCTGTCATCGGCTGGAACCAATGCGTATAATAAGTGGCGCCCTTGGCGATAGCCCATTCTTTCATCGCTTCGGCTATTTCATTGGCCTGAGATAAACTGATCTGCTTGCCTTCTTCAAGCCAGGCAGTAAAAGCGTCAAAGGTCTTTTTACTTATATGTTTTTTCATCGTAGGGATACTAAAGGTATTTTCCCCGAAATAGCTTGAAGCCTTCTTTGGTAAATCATTTTTCACCAATTCCGTACTCCTAATCTTAAATAAAAGCTCTTGTCTGATACCCATTTTTTTCTCCTCAATGAGTCCCAATTTTCTGGACGAATTGATCTCCTTGCTTAAGCAAGGGATAACTGTTTATCAATCAATGCAACATATATTACTACACTAACTTCCAAAAATCAACACAATAAACTTCCCCTTATAATATAAGTAAACAAATCCTTCTTTTGGTAACTACCCAATTTTTCTATTTATAGAAAAATTGCCCGCAGGGCCGGCTGTTTAAATCTGCCAAGATTTAAACGGTTTTGCCGGGGTACTTAAAATTAGTATTTTAATTTTAAGCCCAATCTTCTTATCCAATCGCCTCTTTACCGCGCTCGCCAGTCCTTATCCTGATACAGTCGGCCATATTCAGTACAAAAATCTTTCCGTCGCCGATCTTTCCGGTTTTAGCCCCTTTAATAA
>PCWA01000010.1 GCA_002796125.1 Candidatus Ghiorseimicrobium undicola | reverse complement strand
CGCCATCTGGAGCGTATTTGCGACCACACTACCAATATCGCCGAAGACGTAATTTACATGGTGGAAGGAAAAGTAGTAAAACACCGCCTTGAAGAGCTTAAATAGATAACTTTACATTTTAGTCATTGACTAAAATGTAAAGTTAGGTAGAGCATGAAAGAACGGATTCATAATTTATTTTCGGCAATAGACAATAAGGACGCGGATAAGTTTATCTCTTTTCTCACCGAAGATGCCAGATTTACTTTTGGCAATGCCGCGCCTGTAAGTACAAGGAACAATATTCGCGATTCAGTTTCGGGATTTTTTTCAGGCATAAAGGCCCTCCAGCATGATATTAACAGCTATTGGCATAAGGAAGACATGATAATTTGCAAAGGCAAAGTTACCTACACGCGCCTTGATAATACAAAACTCGCCCTTGCCTTTACCAACATTTTCCGTATGAAGAACGAATTAATTTCTGATTATAGAATTTATATCGATATATCCGAATTATTCGCGCGCTAAATCTTAAAGTACTTCCTGCTTACAATAGAAAATTCTCGCCATTTTCATCAATCTTTCTGTTATAATAAAATAATGGACAGGAAAAAAGTAAATAACTTATTGATGCTTTTCTTTTTTATGGTTATCGCCATTCCCGCGGCAACTTATTATCTTTTTTTTACCGCAGGCGGTTCGCGTATGTTTATAAAAATTCTACTTAAAGGATATGCCAATGCCGGCAAAGTTGAAGTAGATAAAGCAAAAGGCGCGCTTTTTAGAGGGCTTGTATTAGACGACGTCAAACTTACGGATGTTAAACAGCTGCCAAAGGGCAGCGTTATAAGGATACAGAAACTGCAAGCCGGTTTTAACAGCTTAAGCTTAAGCGGTATATACGCGGATATTTTTAACGGCAGGCTAATAATTCCTGGTTCGGATAACCTGCTTTTTGGAGGCACATATCGCAATGCCGGCTCTGATTTTAATTTCTACTGCGCAAAAATACATATCCGGCATATTTTAGATTTATTTATCAGGGATGGTTCGCTTAAGAAAATTAGCGGGGAATTGGACGGCTTAGACATAAACATCAGAGGAAACATCTTTTCTCCGCGCATCACAGGAACTTTTTATGTTAAGAAGCTTTCACAAAATGGCTTTTTTTTGCTGGATTCTAATGGTACTATTGATTTAGGCATACGCCGCGGCCTCTCAGGCGTGAATTTATCCGGAAATATCATTTTTTCAGGAGGCACTGCTTTTGGCGATAAAACCGCCCGTATTAATCTCAATAACGGCAAAATAATTTTTACCGGCGATCCCCGGATGCCGGTTTTTGACCTGAGGGCTGATTCAAGAGTCTCCGATGTAAAAATTAACATATTGCTTACCGGCACAATAGAAAAGCCGCAGTTGAAGCTTACTTCAGAGCCGGCTATTTCAGAAGAGCGTCTTCTGATTATGCTTGCTACCGGAAAGTCATGGAAAGGGCTGGATGCGCCGCCGGCAGAGGGAAAGATACCCACTGATATTGCCGCCGACTTCGTGGATTACTTTATTTTTTCGGGCACCGGAAGTAAGATAGCCGAAAGATACGGCATAAGCGACGTCGCCTTTACTCTTGAGCGCGGCAGGACAGGAGTTGAAATTAAAAAAGACATTTTTAAAAATATAGAAGCAGGTTACGGCGTTGAGCAGTCAGGTAATCAAAATGGCAATAAAGATACTACTCATAAAATATCGGGTGAATATAAAGTAACGGATAATATTTCTTTGGGCGCGGAAAGAGAAATCAAGCAAAGCAGCGAGGGTGAGAATAAAGAAAATACCAGCCAGGAAAACGACAAGGTATTAATAAAATTTAAAAAAGGATTTTAAGGGCGATTCAATAGGTGAAAATAAAAAAAGCTAAAGTAATAATGGTTCAGGGCACCGGATCATACGTGGGAAAGAGCGTAATCGTAAGCGCTCTCTGCAGGATTTTTAAACAGGATGGTTTTTCTGTCGCTCCCTTTAAGGCGCAAAACATGGCGCTTAATTCGTTTGTTACCAGGGAAGGCGATGAAATGGGCAGGGCGCAGGTAACGCAGGCGGAAGCCGCGGGAATCGAGCCGAACGTGGATATGAACCCTATTTTGCTTAAGCCTTCAGGCGATGTAAAGGCGCAGGTTATAGTAAAAGGGCATCCCGTGGGGAATATGAGCGGCAGGGATTACTATAAACATCGTGCAAAATTGCTTAAGGTTGTAAGCGGCTCATTCCGCCGCCTGCGGGATAATTATGATATCGTTGTAATAGAGGGCGCGGGAAGCCCGGCGGAAGTTAATCTGCGCAGGAACGATTTAGTGAATATGAAGATGGCACAGATCGCGGATTGCTCGGTTATTTTGGTAGGAGACATAAACGTAGGCGGTGTTTTTGCCTGGCTGGTGGGGACGCTGGAACTTTTAACAAAGACAGAGCGCAGGCGCATAAAAGGCGTGCTGATTAATAAGTTCCGGGGGGATATTAAAATTCTAAAGCCGGGGCTTGATTTCCTGGAGAAAAAAATCAAACGGCCGGTATTGGGGGTAATCCCGTATTTTCATGATATCAATATCCCTGAAGAGGATTCTATCGCTAAAGAGAGATATGATTTATTTAATCAAAAGCGCAAAGCTGGAAGGATTAATATAGAAGTCATATACCTGCCGCATATTTCCAATTTTACCGATTTTGACCCGCTGGAAAAAGAGGCGGGCGTAAATTTACGCTATATCGTTCCGGGCGCTGAACTTGGCGAGGCGGATTGCATTATTATACCGGGAAGCAAAAATACCATTGATGACTTGCTATATTTAAAAAAATCCGGTTTGGCGCCTGCTATTATGGATAGACATAAGCGCGGGGCTGTGATAGTGGGTATTTGCGGCGGATACCAAATGCTCGGCCGCTCCATAAAAGATGTTTATGCTGTAGAGAGCAGGCGTAAGGTTATAAGCGGATTAGGGATGCTTCCGTTGACTACGGAAATCCTGAAAGATAAGCTGGCGCATCAGGTGGAGGCAAAGGATATGATTTTTAATAGTGGAAGCGTGCGCGGCTATGAAATACATATGGGAAGAAGCGCGCCCGCGTCATTCCTGAAGCCGGTTTTTGAGATATCGCGTCGCTCAGGCAGGAGGGTTAGGATAAAAGACGGCCTTAGTGCCGGCGACAAAAAGGTTTGGGGGACGTATATCCACGGGATATTTGATAATGACGCCTTTCGAAAGAGGTTTCTGGATTTTCTGGGTAATGGCCGTGCCAAGAATAGGGTATCAGGCTTAAGTTTTTTGGAAGCGAAAGAGAAAGAATACGATAAATTGGCGGATTTAGTAAGAAAAAATATAGACCTAAAAAGAATCTATGCGATAATGAAATAAAGCTAAGAGATGATTAAATTTGAAAAAGCCCTCAATATAATCCTTAAAACAATCAAGCCGCTCAAATCCGAGGGCGTTGATATACTTGCCGCTTTAGGCAGGGTGCTCGCCGAAAATATCCGTTCAGATTACGACATACCGCCTTTTACAAATTCCGCCATGGATGGTTACGCCGTCAGGTCAGTTGATTTAAAAGGTGCTAGCGCTGCTTCGCCGGCGGTTTTAAAGATTATTGACGATGTGCGGGCAGGCAGTTATTCAAAGAAAAAGCTGTTGAAGGATACCGCTATCAGGATCATGACCGGCGCGCCATTGCCCGCGCGCGCTGATTCCGTAGTAATGGTCGAGTTTACCGAAAAAGCGGTTAACGCGAATTTCGTAAAAGTTTTTATCAGCACGCGAAAAGGTGAAAATATACGCAGAGCCGGCGAAGACGTAAGAAAGAGTGAAACCGTGCTGCGCAAAGGTGTGATTATCCGTCCTCAGGAGATCGGCATGCTTGCCTCGATGGGCGCAAGAAGAGTAAAGGTTTACAAGATGCCGAGGATAGGCGTATTGGTAACTGGGGATGAATTAGCCGGGATGGGCCGGAAGCTTTCTTTTGGTAAAATTAGAAATAGTAATACATATTGCCTCTTGTCTGAGATTTCCGCTTTGGGAGCTGTGCCGGTTAATCTCGGTATCGCCAAGGATAATCCCGTTCAGATACGGGAGAAAATTCGAAAGGGAATAGACAGAAATCTGGATATGCTTTTAATTTCCGGAGGCGTATCCGTGGGAGATTATGATTTCGTAAAGGATGTTTTAATTGAGCTGGGCGCTAATATGAGAATTTGGAAGATCGCCATACGCCCCGGCAAGCCTTCCGCCTTTGGACAGATTAACGGTATTCCGGTATTCGGCCTGCCGGGAAATCCCGTATCAAGCATGGTCGTCTTTGAACAACTGGCGCGTCCGGCAATTTTAAAGATGTGCGGCGCAGAAAAGATTGGCCGGCCGGCGGTGAATGCGATTTTTACGGGAGATTTTAGGAAAAGAAAATGTTTTAAATATTTCGTTAGGGTAAAAATCTCCAATAAAAAAGGCGCGCTTTACGCTTCTCTGACCGGCCCGCAGGGCTCGGGGATATTAAAATCCCTGGTGCTGGCTGAGGCGCTTATGATTGTTCCTGAAGGGATAAGCAGGTTAAGAAAAGGCCAAAAGGTAGAAGTGCAGTTAATATAAAAAATAGGGACACATCCTATTTATTGCCATCTACGAATTTTTAGTATATATTAGTTATTATGCCGCGCATTGCACGAATAGTTTTGGCTGGGCATCCTCATCATGTATTACAAAGAGGCAATAATCGGCAAGCTATATTTTTTGATGAAGCCGACAGGAGTTTTTATTTAGCCTTGCTTAGAAAATATTCAAAAGAATGCGATTGTAAAATTAAAGCTTATTGCCTAATGGATAATCATGTTCATTTTCTTCTGGTTCCTGGCCGCAATGATTCTCTCGCTAAAACAATGCAGAAATTAAGCCTTACATTCACGCAATATATCAATAAGAAGCATAGGCGAACCGGCCGCTTATGGGAATGTCGTTTTCATTCGTCTGTCGTGGATACAGAAGCTTACCTTTGGACAGTTTGCAGGTATATTGAAAGAAATCCTGTCCGTGCAGGAAAAGTTAAGCGGCCGATTGATTATTCATGGTCGAGCGTAAAAGCAAATACGTCAGGGGATTGTCATGATGGCATTGTTGAGCCGATTTGGAAAGATTATTTCGATAAAGATGAGTATATAAATTTTTTAAATCGGCATGAAGAAGAAAAGCAAATAGAGGAGATTAAACAATCAACTATTCGGGGGATGCCGGTAGGCGGAGAAAATTTTATTAAGGATATTATAAAAAATTTCGGGTTTCGGATTTTTAAAAAAGCAAGGGGAAGACCCAAGAAAATAAATGGGATGTGTCCCTAATTTTAAAGCGGGGTTTTGTATATGAAAAGAAATATAGGGTTTACGACGATACAGTTGCTTGTGCTGGGTTTTGTGTTCATAACATTAATCGGCGCGTTTTTGCTGATGCAGCCTTTTTCTATATCCGGCAGTGAAAAGATTTCTTTTATCGATGCCTTTTTTACCGCCACAAGCGCGATTACGACAACCGGATTGATTGTCGTGGATACTGGAAGCTTTTTCTCGAGATTCGGGCAGGCCGTCATTCTTATTTTATTTCAGGTTGGCGGCTTGGGGTATATGATTTTCATAGCCTTGCTTATGGTTGGGCTGGGGAAAAGGCTGTCCTTTGGCAACGTGGATTTATTGCATGAATCAATTGCCCGCCCTTCTTCCGAAGATCTGCTGAAGTTTTCGAAGAAGATAGTCATTTTCACTATATTTTTTGAGGCAATAGGAATTGCCCTGTTGACTTGTTATTGGCGTAAATTCTTTTCTTTGCCAGACGCTATTTATACGGGCATATTCCATTCCATATCCGCTTTTTGTACCGCGGGGTTTAGTTTATATCCGGATAGTTTCACGATATACCGCGATAGTATCTTTTTCAACGGGTCGATAATATTACTCTGTTTTGCCGGAAGCGCGGGATTTTTTGTTTTAAACGATATTTACCATTTCGGAAAACAAATTGTTCACAAGAAATATCCCCGCAGGTTCTCGGCGCATACGAAATTGGCGGTTTTAATTATGGCCTTTCTTGTTATGGCGGGGATAATTATTATGTATTTTGCCCCGGGACAGACAATTGCCGCGCAGGCAAAAGAGCGAGCCTTGCATTCGGTGTTTCAGATAGTCTCCGCCTCTACTACAACAGGTTTTAATACCGTTAATATCGGGACGCTGACTAATCCTTTACTATGGCTGATCATCTTACTGATGTTTATCGGCGGCTGTCCGGGCGGTACGGCAGGCGGTATTAAAACAACGACATTCGGGTTAATTATCTTATCGGCGCGTTCCGTATTGACAGGCAGGAAAAACGTTAATGTTTTTCACAGGAGCGCTCCACAGGGAATGATTATTAGGGCCTACTCCATAGCTGTAATCGCCATGGTTTGGATAGCGGCGGCTATGGGTATATTGCTCGTTACCGATAAGGGGTTATCATTTCAGTCGATTTTATTCGAGATAACTTCAGCATTTGGCACGGTCGGGTTATCCACGGGAGTTACCTCTTCTTTGAGCGTAGGCGGTAGAATTGTTATCATCTTTACGATGTTATTAGGGCGCTTGGGTCCTATCGCGGTAGGGTATTCACTTATAGGCAAACCCAGGCAGGTTAATTTTATTTATCCAGAGGCAGAAATATTGGTTGGTTAATCAGGAGGAAATATATGGAACAATTTATGGTTATAGGCCTTGGAAACTTTGGTTTTAACGTTGCCAGCGCTTTATCAGAAGCCGGCAAACAGGTTATTGCTGTAGATGTAAACAGTAAAAAAGCGGAAGAAATAAGCGATAAAGTGAGAAAAGCGGTTACCGCGGATATACGTGACAGAAAAGCGCTTGCGGAACTTGTTTCCGCTAATAAAATAGACGCCGCGATTATCTCATTAGGCAACAGGCTGGAAGCGAGTATTTTAGCAACCGTCTATCTAAAAGAACTCAAGGTTGCCAGAATAATCGCGAAGGCTTCAAACGAAGATCACGGGACTATCCTGCAGGCGGTCGGCGCGAATGAGGTGATTTTTCCTGAGCGGGAGATCGCCAATAAGCTTGCCAGGAGGCTTGTAAAACCGAATTTGATTGATTACATTCCTATGGCGGAGGAATACGGCATTGTTGAACTTTGTGTTCCCGACGACTTTATAGGGAAGACGCTGATGGAATTACAGCTGCGCAACAAATACCGCGTAGAGGTAATCGCGATAAAAAATGTCCTAAGCGACAAATTTACTATCGTGCCCGGGGGGAATTATAAGATTGAGCCTGACACGGTAATGGTCATCGTAGGAAAAAACGAATACATCGAAAAAATTAAGGATAGATAATCAGCATGAAACTTGTTTTAACCGCATGCCCGTATTGCGGCACGGGTTGCAATTTATATCTGAAGGTCGCGGATAAGCGCGTGGTTGGGGTTATACCCAGTGTTTCGCGCTCGGCAAACCGCGGGCATCTTTGCGTAAAAGGCTGGAATGCCTGGGAATTTATCCACCACTCCGACCGCTTAAAAAGCCCGCTGATAAAAATAAGGGGTAAATTCAAAGAGGCAGGATGGGATGATGCGCTGGATATCGTCGCGCGTAATTTTAAAAAAATAAAGAAAAAATATGGCCCGGACAGCCTCGGTATCTGGGGTTCGGCAAGGTGCACCAATGAGATGAATTACCTGGCGCAAAAGCTGGCGCGCGCGGTATTCGGCACGAATAACGTTGATCACTGCGCCCGCACCTGTCATTCGCCGACTGTTGCCGGGCTGGTAAGATCGTTCGGAAGCGGGGCGATGACTAATTCTTACGATGAAATACCCCAGGCAGCCGGTATATTCGCTATTGGCTCAAACGCTCCAGAAGCGCATCCGATAATCTGGTGGAGGATACGCACGGCTAAAGACAATGGAGCTAAAATTATTGTCGCCGACCCCAGAAAAACGAAACTGGCAGAGATTGCCGATATCCACTTGCAACATTACCCCGGAACGGACATCGCACTTTTAAACGCCCTGATGCACGTGATAGTAAAAGCGGATTTACACGATAAATCTTTCATCGCGCGCTGCAGCCTTGATTTTGAAAAATTAACCAGAGTAATTGAAAAATACACTCCAGAATACGCCGAAAGTATTACCGGTGTCCCGGCAGGCTTAATAAAAGAAGCGGCCTTTCTTTATGCCGGATTAAAACCGCTTTCCAATATCTATACCTTGGGCATAACAGAGCATACCACCGGCACGGAGAACGTGATGTCCGTGGCTAATCTTGCGATCCTCACCGGAAATGTCGGTAAAAGAAGTTCAGGCGTTAATCCTTTGCGCGGGCAGAATAACGTGCAGGGGGCCTGTGATATGGCGGCCTTGCCGGATGTTTATCCGGGCTATCAGCGCGTGGATAACGATGAGATCAGGAGAAAATTTGAGGCGGCATGGGGGGTGCCGCTTTCGCCAAACCCCGGCCTTACCGTAACCGATATGATTATTCAGGCAAGCGCCGGTAAAATAAAAGCGTTGTATATTATTGGCGAAGACCCGATGAGAAGCGACCCCAATATAAACCATGTTAAGAAAGCGCTGGAAAATCTTGAATTTTTGGTAGTGCAGGAAATTTTCATGAATAAGACAGCGGAGTTTGCCGATGTTATACTTCCCGGGGCAAGCTTTGCCGAAAAAGACGGCACTTTTACCAACTCAGAGCGAAGGATTCAGAGAATAAGGAAGGCAATTGGGCCTTTAGGTAAGGCCCGGCCTGACTGGAAGATAGTTTGCGATATTTCCAACCGCCTTGGCTACGCGATGAAATATAAGAATATTTCTGAAATTATGGATGAGGTGGCTTCTCTTGCGCCTATTTACGGCGGGGTTTCCTTTGAGCGCCTAGAAGAAGACGGCCTGCAGTGGCCGTGCCCGGATAAAGAGCATCCCGGCACAAAATATCTGCATGAAAACGGAAAATTTACCTGCGGCCTGGCGAAATTTCATGCCATCAAGCACCGTCCGCCGGCTGAAGAATGCGACAGCGAATATCCTTTTATACTGACTACCGGGCGGATGCTTTTTCATTATAATGTCGGCACGATGACAAGGCGAACGCCCGCCTTAAACCGCGAATACCCTGATAATTTTGTACAGATTAATTTTAATGACGCCGCGCGCCTGGGCATTACCAATAACGCTGCCTGCCGCGTCGCGACCAGAAGAGGCGGACTTAAAGTGCGCGCGGATGTAACGGATAAGATAAAAGAAGGCGTAATCTGGATGCCGTTTCATTTTACCGAGGCCCCGGCGAATCTCCTTACGAAAGACGCTTTTTGCCCTATCGCCAGAACCGGCGAATATAAAGCCTGCGCCGCGAGGGTAGAAAAATGTTAGAAAAATATATTTCAAAACAAAACCTTAAAAAATTACTCGGACGCGTTATTAAGAACTCCACTCTTGTGGCGCCGGTGCGCCCTTACGGCGAAGTGCTTTTTGAGGATGTTAAATTCGCCGATAGCATTGTTTTTGATTTTGAGAACGCGCTTAATAGCCCGAAGGACTGGGTATTGCTTAATGATGAGGACCTGCTGGAAACGGCTTCGCCGCAAAAAAAACCTCTCGTTATATTTGGCGCCCGGGCCTGCGACACAAAGGCAATCGGCCTATTGGATAAGTTTTTTGCAAGAACCTTTAAAGACCCGGCATATTTTAAAAAGCGCGATAGTATCCTGATTATTACGCTTGCCTGTGAAAACTACGGCAGGAATTGTTTTTGCGGCTCTGTAGATGGCGGCCCGTATTTGACCGATGGCTTTGATATACAGCTGACGGATATCGGCGAAGGGTATTTTCTTGAGGCAGCGTCTAAAAAGGCGGAAGGTTTTATAAAGAGGTATTCCGGCTTGATAAAAAACACCGGCGCCGCCCAAAAGAAACTTAAAGAGGACAACATAAAAAACATAAAACAGCCGGAGGAGGCGCGGTTTAGCCTGGAAAATGTTTATAAAAATATAGGGGAAGAGAAGGCGCCGGACGCGTTCTGGAAGGACTTGGCTCAGAGGTGCCAGAGCTGCGGAGGATGCCTGTTGATTTGTCCGGCCTGCTCATGTTTTTATGTTACAGATAAAAAGATAAGCGCAAAAAAAATAGCGCGCATGCGCAGCCTTGATGCCTGTTATTATGAAGGTTTCAGCCGCATGGCCGGCGGATATAATCCTGTCGCGACGCGGTCGCTAATGATGCGGCGAAAATTTTATCACAAGCTGGTTCAGCAGTTAGATGAATTTAATCAGGCCGGATGCACCGGATGCGGAAGATGCAACGAAATATGCCCGGGCAATGTTAACTGGCTTGAGAGCATTAAAAGAATAGATAAATATGTTTAACCGTGATTTATATAATCCGAAAATGTTTGTTATTGAGAAGGTTGAAAGCCTTGCGCCTGATATGAAATTGTTCCGGATACTCATATCAAAAAGCGAATATCAGCCCGGACAGTTTGCCCAGCTTTCGGTTCTCGGAGTAGGCGAGGTTCCCATATCCATCGCCTCAAGCCCAACACAAAAAGGATGCCTTGAATTTCTGGTGCGTAAGGTGGGTAAGGTTACTTCTGCTATTCATGCTCTTAAGAAGGGAGATAAAATAGGCATACGCGGGCCGTACGGTAATAATTTTCCGCTTGAGGAGGCGCAAGGAAAGGAAATCATATTTTTAAGCGGAGGTTGCGGGCTCGCTCCGCTGCGTTCGCTGATACGTTATTGCCTTGATAAAAGAGATAAATACGGCGATATAACCATTCTTTACGGCGCGCGCACGGAAAAAGAAATAATTTTTAAAAAAGAGATCGACTCCTGGAAAAAATTACCCGGCATAAAAGTTTATATCTCTCTGGAAAAAGGCCCGGCGCCCGGCGATTTTACAATCGGGGTGGTTACGGCGCTTTTTGATAGGCTGCGTAACCTAGAAAATAAAAAGATTTTTATGTGCGGCTCGCCGCTTATGGTGCGTTTTGCCGCAGGCGGACTGCTAAAGCTTGGAGCGACAAATGAGAATATTTTTGTTTCCCTTGAGCGTTACATGAAATGCGGCGTAGGCAAATGCGGCCACTGTTACGTGGGCGGTAAATACGTCTGCACCGACGGCCCGGTATTTTCGTATCGAGAGGCGCGCCGGCTCGGGGTTGAGGGATGAAGACAATAGTTGTTTCCGGCGAAAGAAGCGGTATCGGCAAGACTTATCTTGCCGAGCGCCTGCTAAAGAACCTACGCGGCTGGTCGGCGCTTAAGGTAACCGTTGCCAGAGCCGGCGCATGCCAAAGTGTGAAAAATTGCGGGCTTTGCCGCACGGTTAAAGACCCGTTTGAGATTATAAGAGATGAGCGGGTAATTAAGCAAAGTAAAAAAGACACTGCCCGGCTTAAAGCTGCCGGAGCAAAAGAAGTGATTTGGCTTCGGGCAAGACCGCAAGGGTTAAGGAAGGGATTAAAAAAAGCCCTGGCGCAATTTTCTAAATGCCCCGGGATAGTAATTGAAGGGACTTCGGTCCTAAAATTTCTTAAGCCTGATTTAAACTTCCATGTTTATCCTGACAGCGCTTACGTTGTTTACCGCAGTAAAGACGAGTTAGGTAAAAAATGGGATGTGTCCCTAATTTAATATGCTTTTAATCAGTTTATTTTTAGTTTTTTTGAGGATTGGTTTTTTTGCTATTGGAGGGGCATATTCGTTTTTACCCCTGATAGAAAAGGAAGTTGTAGATAAGTACCATTGGCTTACAGATAGTGAATTTCTGGAAGTTTTAGGCGCGACCCAGGTGTTTCCCGGAGCGATTTCCATTAAGTTTGCCACATATACCGGATATAAAATAGCCGGCATACCCGGAGTAATTTTGGCGAATCTGGGTAATATTCTGGCGCCGGTATTGTTTATAGCGCTATTTACGATTTTTTACAAAAGATTTAAGGACGCGCCCGGCATTAAAGGTTCTTTTGACATGATACGGCTGGTAGTTTTTGCCATGATTATCGCTGTTGCTTTTAAGGCGGTAGATATTTTTAAGTTGGCATACGCAAATAGCATGATCGTGGTTGCCGCTT
>PCWA01000096.1 GCA_002796125.1 Candidatus Ghiorseimicrobium undicola | reverse complement strand
TAGACCGCAATTGAGCTTTTGCTTGTCTATTGTTCTATTATCTATTGCTCAATTGCTCTGTGCGCTGTCTAATAAGAATTATATTAACAGCGCACTAGCCATACGTAAAGCATGACAACTGATGTTAACGCAAACCGGCAGGCCGGCTATATGAGTGGGATAGGCTTCAATACTTACTCCCAATGCGGTTGTTCTTCCCCCTAGACCCATAGGGCCGATATTCAAATTGTTTATCCGGTACAATAAATCGTGTTCTAATTTACGTATTGCGTATTGAGTATTGTGTATTGAGATATTTCTTAAGAGGGCTTTTTTTGCCAGAAAACAGGCAAAATCCGCTGTCCCGCCTATTCCAATTCCGAGCACATAAGGCGGACAGGCATCCGGGCCGGCGGAAGCAACCGCTTCCACGATAAATTTTATAATTTCATCTATCCCCCCTGTCGGATTAAACATTTTCAACTGCGACTTATTCTCGCAACCGAAACCCTTGGGAGAAACAGTCAATTTTAATTTATTGCCTCCGGTAATATCAATATGTATAATCGCCGGTGAATAACCCGGGGTGGAACGCCCTAACGGGTCGCTGACGACGGATGCGCGCAAGCGGCCTTTTTTATAGCCTAAGGCGATACCTTTATTAATAGCATCTTTGAGCCCTCCGCCGCCAATCCGCGCCTCTTGGCCAAGTTCGACAAAAACAAGCGGCATGCCCGTATCCTGACAAATTGCTATTTGTTTATCGTTAGCAATCCTGGCATTTTCCAGTAATTCCTTAAATATTTTTTTTGCCCGCTTATCGTCTTCTTTTTTACAGGCATCTTCCAGTGCCCGCAAAATATCCCCGCGTAAAACCGTATTTGCCTTAATAGACAAATCCGCGACTGTTTGGGTTATTAATTTTGCGCTGATATTCTTAACCATATCTTTTATATTTTGCCATACTCTCTGGTAACAGTCGTAGTTATGCCGCCGCGCGGATTAAAGCAGGCGGTGATCTTTATCCATTTTGGGCGCAGGGCTAAAGCAAAATCATCCATCATTTTGTTAACCACATTCTCGTGAAATATACCTAAGTTACGAAACGATACTACATACATCTTAAATGATTTTAGCTCTATGCAATACTTATCCGGAGAATAATCGACTTTAATCTGCGCAAAATCCGGCAGGCCGGTTTTAGGGCAAATGCACGTAAACTCGGGAATATCCAGAGAGACAACATAATCCTTATCAGGATACTGATTTTTAAAAATTTCTATCCTGGGCGTTCTTAGATTCCTGATGTTTTTCTGCAGGCCTTCATATGAGGATTTCTTATTTTTTTTCATAATTCTAATGCACCAATAAATATTTGTGCACCTGCGGTATTATACGTACATCGCTTGAGACGTTAAATAAGCTGTCCTGGCATGCCTTGGCCTTATCTATAAGGCGCTGGCTCAATTCAAATGTATTTGGCTGTATTATCAGCGGTATATCCTTGCCGGAATCTTTTATCAGAGTTATCACTTCTTCCATATCTTCATGATGAGTAGATAAACACACAATACACTTAACAAAAACTTCTTTTTTGGAAGCTATCTTTAAAAATTCACGGTGCTCATCCCAGTATTCGTCATGCTTGCCGGAAGTCGGCAGCTTAAAATCCATGGCAATTATATCCAGATAATCGATAACTTCTGAAAGCTCCTTATAAAGTATGCCGTTAGTTTCAAGATAGGTTTTTATTCCTTCCTTTTTTAATAATTTAAGCGCCTCTTTCACGAAATCTTTTTGCATAAGCGGCTCCCCGCCGGTAATACTTACGGAATGATAGTTTCTTTCAAACTTCAGAATCATATCACAAAGCTCCTCAGGCGTATATTTTTCATAGCCGGGCATATTTGTATCGCAAAAGGCGCATTTCAAATTACAACCATAGAGCCTGATAAATATCTGCCGTGCCCCGGTATAAAGGCCTTCGCCCTGAATGCTGGAAAATACTTCAGAAACCTTTCCTGTAATTGATGGTCTAATCATAAGCCGGATCCTCCATCTTAAGAGCCAGAAAGCCCTTTTTTCTTAAAACACAACTATCACATCCGCCGCATGGCCGCCTGCCGCCTTCATAGCAAGACCAGGTAAGCTTTAAAGGCACTTTTAACTTCAAAGCCTCCTTAATAATATCCTTTTTCGCTTTACTGATAAGCGGCGTGCAAATTTTTATTTTACGGCCGACGCATCCTGCTTTTGTAGCAAGTTGCGTAAGCCTGTTAAAAACTTTATAATAGCGCGGCCGGCAATCGGGATAACCAGAAAAATCTACCGCATTTGCTCCTATAAAAATAAATTCTATCCCCTCAGCTTCCGCATAAGATAAAGCAAAGCTTAAAAAAATAGTATTCCTGGCAGGCACGTAAGTATTCGGTATCGCGCAATAATCCCGCCCCAGAGCTTGCTGGGAATAACCCGGTATCTTAACTTTTTTATCCAGAAGACTTGATCCCTTCCAGGGCAGCGAGATTTTAACTATTGTATATACGGCATGAGCGCGCTTAACCAGTTTTAGCGCAGAATCAATCTCACGCCTGTGCCGCTGTCCATAATCAAAAATAATGCAATAAGGTTTATAACCTTTGTTTTTTACCCAATATAATGTTGTCGCAGAATCAAGCCCTCCCGACAACAATACTATTGCTTTCTTGGCATCTCTGGTTTTTATTTTTAATTTTTCATTTTTTCCGCCTTCGGCGGAAATTTTAGATTTCATTGTAATAGGTCGCGCTGCTTCGTTCATTCTCCCAAACCGTTACCTTAAGCATTATAAATTCAGTGCCGATTCTGCTTGCTAATTTTTCATAAATAAACTTCGCTATATTTTCTGAAGAAGGATTTGTTTTCTTAAAATATGACAATTTATTAATATGCTTATGGTCCAGCAGGTTCAATATTGGTTTTAGCTGGCGCTTTAACTTTCTAAAATCAATAACCAACCCAAGCTTATCCAAGCCTAAAGAAGAAACACTGACTTCTACTTTCCAGTTGTGCCCATGCAGTTCTTCGCACTGGCCCTTATATTCCCTTAAGCTGTGTGCTGCGCTAAAATCAGATATTACTTTAACTTCAAACATTTACTCTCTCCACGGTATCCAGATTATACCCTAAAAACATTCTGGCTACCCTTTTAAAACTCGCGGCATCATCAGATACGTAATAATATTCGCGGCGGCTGTGTTTCGGCGCGCAGCTTAAGGCGTTTTCCGATAAAAACGCTTTTGTCTGGCGCGCAACCTGCCTGGCCGAATCTACAATATTGACTTTTTTATTTAACACTCGCGCGATAACGGATTTAAGCAAAGGATAATGCGTGCAGCCTAAAATAAGGGTATCGATATTCTTTTCCGCCAAGGGGGCAAGATAAATCCTGGCTATCTCTCTGGTTACAGGATGCGCCAGCCAGCCCTCTTCCACCAGCGAAACAAATAACGGACAGGGCGCGCCAAAAACCTTTATTTGTTTATTAAATTGCTTTATTTCTTTATCATAAGCGCGGCTTGCGATTGTCGCGCGCGTGCCCACAACCCCCACTTTTTTATTTTTTGTAACCGCTGCCGCCTCTTTCGCGCCCGCGGATATAACTCCGATTATAGGCACCCGAAAACTATTTTTAATCTCTGAAAGCGCGATACTTGAGGCAGTATTGCAGGCAACAACGATAAATTTAACATCTTTTTTAAGCAAAAACAAAACATTCTCTATGGAAAAACGCAACACCGTATCTTTGGATTTTGTCCCGTAAGGGACGCGGGCCGTATCTCCAAAATATACAATACTTTCTCCGGGTAAAGACTTTTTAAGCTCGCTGACAACTGTCAGCCCCCCTATGCCGGAATCAAAAATACCTATAGCGCGATTATCAGCCATTGTCTAATATGTGTTTTCAACATGCCGCTTGTAGGATAAAATTCCGGCGGCTAAGCTTTCGGCAATCTGCTGGCGATAAAAAGAATTTTTTAAAAATTTTTCTTCCCTGGCGTTGGAAATAAAACCCACCTCCACTAAAATAGCCGGCATATGAGTATTTTTCAAAACTAAAAAATTAGCGCCTTTAACCCCTAAAACTTTTACGCCGATATCATCAGAGCAAAGTTTGCATATATGATGGGCAAGCTCAACCGATTCGGGGCGGTTCTGGGCAAGAATTAAATCCCATATTATAGCCTGCATAGATTTAGAAATTCCGTAAGCGGATTTCTTGTCAAAATAAAGCCCTGCCTGCTGCACCGATAAAGAGTTTCTGTCGGAAGCTAAGGCTAAAGCGCGCGAAGAATCATCGGCACTATCTGATATGTAATAAACTTCGAAACCCGACATGCTTCTGCGCTTATTGGCATTAGAATGCACGCTGATGAATAAGTCTGCCTCGCCTTCATTGGCAATGCGGCAACGCCCATCCAACGGGATAAAAGTATCATCACTGCGAGTCATAATCACTTCTATGCCTTGGCGCTCCAGTTCTTTCTTCATTCTCTTTGCGATATCCAGATTTACATCTTTCTCTTTGAGGCAAAATTTAGCGCCTACTGCTCCGGGATCTTTTCCCCCATGCCCGGCATCAAGACAGATTCTTTTTATATTATAATAAGATGGCCTTTTTTTTGAAAGCGGCACGACAGATGAAGAAAATTTATTCAAAATGATACTGGTGAAATCATTAGAAATTACAGGCTCGCCTTTATGCATCTTAAACGGAAACTTCAAATTCCGGGTATCCGCGCCTACTAAAACGGCAGAGCTATCCAGCATTAATTTCGCTTCCGCGCCATCCTTTGCCAATGTAAAAACTCCCGCGATATGATCATAAGCCCAAGAAATGGATTCCTTGCGGCATATATCTAAAAGGGGCAGGTATTGCCGGCCGTCTAAGTTCAAAATATTTACGGAATAGTTATCTAAAGGAAGCGGCCTTGAAGATGCGCAACCGGGCAAGAAAACAGCAAATAGCAAAAAAAGCGATAAAATTACCTTTGTTCTATTCCTTTTATACATAATTAATGAACTCGATTATCAGATCCGCGCTCTTACCTTTATAGCAAATATAAGAGAAAAAATCAACCATTCCCTTTGCCATTTTGCATACAAATTCCTTTTAACTAAACAGCCGGTAATTCATTTTGATTACGCAAAAGCATAAGTATTGCCGCGTGCGGCACAACCATGTATTTTTTACCCTCGAATTCGATTTCCACGGCTGATTTCCTAAGATAAATACAATAATCGCCCTCTTGCGCCTGCAAAGGGAGGTATTTTCTTTCCGATTTGTGTACCTGCCATGGCTCTTCATCAATGCCGCTATAGTCCGGCAGGGGATATCCGGGGCCGATTTTAATTATTTTACCGGACTGCACGTCTTCTTTTTCTTTTACGCCCTGCGGCAGATATAATCCGGACGATGTCTTATCCTCGCCTTCATCAGGCAAGATCAACACGCGATCGCCCACCATAATAAGCTCTTTAGCCATAGAAAACTCTCATTCCGGAAGCGTAACTTCTATCGTAATAAGCCGCAAAGCGCCGCGGCACAGATTGTCTTTGCGTCTGTTATCTTTGCCTGCCTGAACATGCCGCGCAAAATCTCTTTAGTCATAACGAAAGTTTTTATTACCTCGTCTTTGTCTGGTACGGCAGATTTTTTGGATAAACCATGGGCTTTAAATATATGAATCGTCTCCGTAGAATACCCGGGAACAGGATAAATATGCGCGATTTTTTTAATCTTTTTAGCAGTAAAACCCGTCTCTTCTTCAAGTTCCCTGCGCGCGCATTTTAACGGGCCTTCGCCTTTATTTAATGTACCGGCCGGAAATTCATAAATATATTTTCCGATAACCGGCCTGAACTGCCTCAATAATATTAGTTTATTCTCAGCTAAAAAAGGAACAATCAAAACCGCCCCGGGATGTTCTATGATCTCTATCCGGCTCTTATGCCCATTCGGCAGTTTTACGGCCTTTGTAAATAAGCTGATTACCCTGCCTTTGAAAATATAGCCGCGTTTAGGCATATAAACTTTAAAAAATTCTGGTATTTTATCTATTGTTCTATTTTCTATTGCTCAATTGCTCTATCTTTTTGCCTTCGGCAAAAAGATTGGTGGAGGTGGCGGGAGTCGAACCCGCGTCCTTAAACTTCGCGATATTAGCCTCTACATGTTTAGCTTACCTTTTTAAATCTCGCCAAAGGTTACTTCGGTAAACAAAATTAACCAAAGGCCAGCCTTTGAGAATTTTGCTCCGGCCGCAAAGGCAAACTAGCCGGAACTATCCTGCTGATAACGTCTTGCCGGCCCCGCAGGCAAAAACCGGAAAACGGGTTACGCTATATTAGCGTAACACTGGGACCATTGGCATTACAGGGCTAACAACCTGCATAGAGGCCATTAGCTTATTGAATGTCAATGTGTCTGCTGGCTTTTGTACTTTGTCAGCATTTGTATTGTGCAAGGTGTTTTACGAGGCCTCCTTGCCACCTCGACATGCCACCAATATCCCTAGGCCTAAGTCGATACCTTTCACCCCCATTTTTGCTTCGCAAAAATAGAGCAATAGAAAATTAACAATAGAAAATAGAAAAATTTTCTATTGCGGTCTATTGCTCCATTTTCTATTTTCACAAGTTAAGCGGCTAAGCTAACGCCAATTACTTTCTCCGCATCGCGCGCTTCATTTCCAATTCCGAATCCCGCCTCTTTATCGTTTCTCTTTTATCATAAAGTTTTTTGCCTTTGGAAAGACCAAGCTCAACTTTAACAATACCACGATTATTAAAATACATCCTGAGCGGGATAAGCAAAAGCGCTTTCTGCGTAACCTGATTAAACAACTTGCCTATTTCTTTCTTATGCAGCAATAACTTTCTCACCCTGCGCGTGTCTTCCTTAAAAGAACCGGTCTTGTCAAATGTATCGATGTGGACATTGTGCAAAAATATTTCTCCGTTATCTATACGGGCAAAGCTATCGCCCAGCGCGGCTCTTGCCTCCCTTAAGGATTTAACTTCAGAGCCGGAAAGGGCTATTCCGCACTCAAATTTCTCAAATATATGGTAATCATGATAAGCGCGCCTATTAGAAATAACCGGTGTTTTCATCGTCATATCCTGCTGATTACCGAAAATAAGCTTATAAACACCGGTATCGTAAAAATGCTCAGTATGTGTGTCCAGAAAATACCCTGCCCGATAAAATCAATATTCTCCGACTTATAGTGCCGGCTTATAACCGACAGCGATGTCGCCGAAGGAACCGCGGCCTCTATTATTATAAGAAGGCCGATAAGGTATGCCGGATTTGCCAGAAAAATAACCGCCAAAGCCAAAACCGGCAAGAGTATTAATTTTGCCAGGACAACATTAAACAGTAATTTTCTATCGGTGCTGGCGGAAAAATCTATTAAGGCAAGATTCCCCCCGACAACGATCATCGCCAGAGGAATGGTGCACTCCCCTATTAATTTAAAGGGCCTGATTATTACATCCGGGATAATCCGGTCAACGCGCAAGATAACAATCAATAATCCGGCCAAAATAGCGCCTACGACGGGCGTAAATAAACTGCCCATTTCAAATCTTTTACTTCTTCCGCTGGACAAAAGATAAGCCCCCACGGACCAAACCGTCAAATTAAAACCCAGCAAGAATAAGAACAGGTATATGAGCATGCTGTCTGCCGCGTCTTTTGGCAGGAGCGTTATTATCAAAGGGAATACGAGATACCCGGAATTTTGAAAGCCTATAAGCGAAATGAAAGCCTTATTTTTATCCGGTTTCCCGGAAGAAAACTTAAGCATAATCCAGCCGAGCACAAAGCCGCCTAATGTAATTAAGGCGCTAACGAACGGCAAAATATACCACTTGGGATATAAAGAAAAATTAAAACGCAAGATAAGCTGAGTCAAAACAAAAAGCGGCATCGTAATTTCCACTACCAGCTTACTCAAAGCGTCTAAGCCCTCGTGAGAAATAATCCTTCTCCTGATAAGCATAAAACCGCACAGCCCCAAAAGAAGTATTTCAAGAACGGCAAAAGTCGTACTCCTAAAAGAAGTTATGAAAATATTAAACATGTTATCAGAAAATTAAAGTGCCCCAGATTATCTTTCGGGAGGCAGGGGTTATTATACCAATAAATAAGCCGGGATTCAAGCAGAGAATCCGGCGGAAAAGCCCGCGGTTTCTTCCCTGAATAATCCCGCTTCGCTCTACGGGATAATCTTCGCCGCAGACGCCCCAATTTGAAAACCAGTGGCGTCTGCGTCTTGATTAAAGAGTAATTTCCGGTTTCGAAGCGCCGGAATCAATATCTGGAGGGTATGGTTTTTTCGGAATCCGCCGCTGATTTTTAAACTCTTGTTCCGGGGCCCTTTTCCCTTGAGTTACCTCAATCTCAAAGCTTTCCGTAGCGTAAATATCATTTCCTATACTTATGGAAGCCGGGCCGATCGTAACCTTGCCTACTTTATCCGGCAACAGCACAAATAGATAGGTTGTTGTTCTTCTAACTTCGCCCTTTGAAAAAGATATGTTAGATGAATGGGCCTGCGAAACTGTTTCAAAACCGTCAAATTCCGGAAAATCCGGCAGGGAAATATTTTTACCCATGCTATTTATAATCACTTTATAATTCAGCAAATCATCGGTAGTAAGCTCACTCTTATCTATTTCCGCCTTTATTATATTATTATCCGGCGCCTTATCAGCACAGGCATTAAAACCCCATAGAAACAAAAATATCGCGCTATAAATAAATATTTTTTTCATATTTTTATTATACCATATTGACTCGGCAAAGAGAATAAGATATACTTTTATGCATGCCGAGATGGTGAAATTGGCAAACACGCAACGTTCAGGGCGTTGTGGGCGTAAGCCCTTGGGGGTTCAACTCCCCCTCTCGGCACCAAAAAAAACAAGGCTAAGGGAAGAAATTATAATAAAACCCTTAGCCTTTTTACCAGCTGCCCCTTATTTTTTAAGGTGCTTTCTTATAGCGCGTTCGATTAATAAAACTGCAATCAGCACGAAAAATATTAAGGCGCCTACGGTAACCACTACCGTAAAATTACCGGCAAAAAACCTTATGGAATCAATTCTGGCCTTTAACATGCTGTCTTTAATCGTCTGTCTTGTCTCTTCCAGGACTTTTTCCGAAATTTCCGCTTCATGGAACTGCAAAGTAACCGTGGTAAACGATACGGCATTATCCAGTTTCTCCAATTTATTTTTTAATTCCTGAACGCGTTTAAGTATCGGGGTTAATTCCGATTCAAGCCGCATTGCTTCAGGAATCGTAACTTTTCTCCCCTTTAACGCCTCAAGCGTTTTCTCATAAACTACCATTGCCGCCTCAAGCTGTGCCTTGATATTTGCGTATTCCTGAGTCACGTCCTGGCTGTTTGTCGTCGTCTGTTCCACCTTGCCTAAGACCGAAAGCCTATCCAGAATAGCAAGAAAATTATCTTTCGGCACGCGCATAGTTATCGTACCGGACTCCCTGCCCTTATCGTCTTTGTAGAAATTAGAAGAGGAAATATATCCGCCTAATTCCTTGCAGATTTCCTGCGCTTTTTTATAAGCCCCCGTACCATCTTCTACTTCCACGCCAATATAGCCTACGCGGATAATTTTTTCACCTTCAGCCGTTGCCGGCAGGCTTGGCTGGATTACAATTACCGACCCCTCCGACTCATCATCATAACTTTTACCCTCATTTCCCTTATAATCAAAGGCCCCTTCTGCTTCTGCATTTTTAGCATATTCATCCTTTAATAAAAGGCTGCTCTCCAAGCGCGGAGCAGCATAATCAACATACTGAGCTGGCATTCCCATACCATTTAGTGTATCTGCTTTCGTAATTACCTGATCTCTAAGTTCACCGCCAGATGCCCCAATCATAAACTTTGTCTTATGAGGCAGCGATAAGTTTCCTTCCTCGGCTGGTTTCACCTTTGCCCGCGGGATAGATTGGTCGCCGATACCATCCGCGCCCTCATATAATCCGCCGTGAATATTTTCTTTTAAGTTACGGACCACGCCCAAGCAAAAAACCATCGCCAGGATACTAACCAACGCACCCGTAGGAATTAAAACCGCTAAAGTTTTCTTTTTCATTTTAACTCGACCTCCTTCGAGGCCCCTGCGCACAATTTCTTTTATCACTCTAGAGTCAAAATCAAATCCAAGCTCATCCGTATGCCATGCTTTAAACTTATCAGAAAGCTGCTTTAGACGCATAAACTCCTCTCGGCAAATACCGCAGGCCTTGAGGTGTTCTGCCACCCCTTGTCTTTGTTTATCCGAAAGCTGATTATCCAAATAGCTGCTTAGTAATTTTAAAACATGGCCTTTATTCATCATAACCTCCCGCTATTTCTTTAAAATGGGGAAGAAGTTTTTGCTTTAAATTTAACCTTGCTCTATGTATTAAAGTCTTAACTGCGCCCAAGGACTTCTTTAATATTTTTGAAATTTCACCATAATCAAGATTTTGATACTCCCTTAAAATCAAGGCCTCTTTCTGGAGGAAAGGAAGGCCTTGTATGCATCTTTTTAAAACAGCCGAAAAATCGTTATTTTCGGCTACATCCTTTGGAGAAAGTTCAGAACTTTCGAACTCAACTAATTTGTCCGGATCCTCTTTGCTTCTTGGCCATAAAACATGCCACTTCTTTTTACGCAAGTGGCTTATGCATAAATTATGAGCAATGCTGAATAACCAGGTAGAGAATTTACCGCATGGCTTATAATAAGCGCGATGCGTATGTATGCGCACAAATACCTCCTGGGCTATATCCTGAGCAAAAGCTGCATCCTGGCTTAAGCGCAAAACAAAGTGGTAAACCGGATTTTTATAGCGCCTGAGAAGCTCATTCATCACTGCCGTATCTCCTTGTTGATATTTCAGCATCAACTCTTTATCGGTTAAATCCTGCATCTTTTTTGCCCTTCCCTTCCTCCACTTGTTTAACGCACAAGGTCGGAAAAAGTTTCAAAAATTTTTATTTATTTAGAAAAATCTGGGCTGGAAATAGCCTATATTTTTAATTTAAATAAGGCCTTGGCATTCTCGCTTGTTTTATCCGCGACTTCTTTAAAAGTTATTTCTTTGATTTCGGCAATTTTTTCAGCAAGCAGTTTTATATGCATGGGCTCATTACGCCTGCCGCGGAATCCTTCGGGAGATAAATAAGGGGCATCTGTCTCAAGCATAAGTTTATCAAGGGGGGTTGATTTGACAAGTTCGCACAGGTCATGCGCTTTTTTATAAGTGATATTGCAGGTATAAGAAATATAAAAACCTAATTCAAGGCAGCTTTCCAAGAATTGCCCGCTGCCTGAAAAACAATGCACTACCGCGCGCATATTTTTAAAGCGCTCTTCTTTTATAACGCGTAAAGTATCCTCATCGGCCGCGCGCGAATGAATAATCAAAGGGAGGTTTTTGTCTTCGGCTAAATTTATGAATTTCCTGAAAACTTCTTCCTGAACATAACTTTCAGAAAGATTACGGTAAAAATCAAGCCCCACCTCGCCTATAGCGACTACTCTTTTATTATCGGCTAATTCTGAAATTTCCGCCAGCGCCTCTTTGGAAAAATCTTTGGCATCATGCGGGTGTATACCGGCCGAAGAAAATATTGAAATATAATTATTGGAAAGCGAAACCGCGGCACGGCTGTTTTCAAGGCTTGATGCGACGTTAATAATATATTCTACGCCTGCGGCCTGCGCGCGTTTTAATACCTCGTCTCTATCTGCGGAAAATTCCGCGAAATCAAGATGGCAATGCGTGTCTATCAACATAATTCAAAATTTAAAATGCAAAATTCAAAATCGTAATTTAAAATTTTAAATTTTGGTTTTATCTATTCTGGGAAATAGCGGCTTTCCTTTTATAACCTTATCTTCAAGAAACTGCTCATTTATCTTTGCCGACGCCCGGGGCATAAAATATGATATCTCAGCAGATACTTTTTTAATCACTTCTACAAGCAAAGCGATAAAATCTGCAAGCTCTTCCTTTTTGTTCTCTTTGCTTAAATTCCATGGCTTTGTCTCTTCCACATGCTTATTTGCCATATTTATCAATCCCCATATTTCTTCCAAGGCAGAAGAAAACTGGCATTTATCCATAAACTTATCCAGCGCGCCGGAAAGCCCGCGAATCTTATTTCTAATTACGGAATTAAATTCCAGGTTTAAGGATACGGGTATTTTCCCGGAATAATACTTCTCTACCATTGTAAGCGTACGGTAAATTAAATTACCCAAATCATTGGCGAGGTCGGAATTATAACGCTTGATAATCAGGTCTCTTGAGAAATTGCCGTCTAACCCAAAAGGCACATCACGCAGAAGAAAATAACGGTAAGCATCTAAACCGAATTCATTGACCATTTCATTCGGATCAACTATATTGCCCAAAGATTTAGACATTTTTTCGCCTTCCCCCACCAGCCACCAGCCATGAGCGACTATAGATCGGGGCAAATCAATATCAAGCGCTTTTAACATTATCGGCCAATATACCGCATGCTGTCTTAAAATATCTTTTCCGATAAAATGTATATCAGCAGGCCAAAATTTGCTAAATTTAGCTTTATCACCCGTAAAACCAACAGCGCTTATATAATTAACAAGGGCATCAAACCATACATAAGTTATGTGATCTTTGCTAAAAGGTGTCTCTATGCCCCAGGAAAGGCGCGATTTCGGCCTGGAAATACATAAATCTTGTAGTTTATTTTGAGTAATAAAACTAAATGCCTCATTATATCTAAAATGGGGCAGGACAAAATCCGGATTAGCTTTAAAATATCCTATCAACCAGTCCTGATATTTGGAAAGCTTAAAGAAAAAGTTTGTCTCACTGATCTTCTCCAAAGCGCGCCTACAATCAGGGCAAAGGGCCTCGTACTCATCAACATCGGTCCAGAATGTTTCACAAGGCGTACAATACCAGCCTTCATATTTTGCCTGGTATATATCGCCTTTTTTATAAAGTATATCCAAGACTTTTTGTACCGTATTTATATGCCTAAGTTCCGTAGTCCTGATAAAATCATCATAAGAAACATCGATTCTTTCCCAAAGCTCCCTGAATTTACCTACGGTATTATCGGCAAATTCCAAAGGTGTCAGCCCGGAATCAGCGGCAGAACGCTCTACCTTCTGCCCATGCTCATCGGTGCCCGTAAGAAACAATACTTCAAACCCTTTAGCACGTTTATATCTAGCGAGAGAATCAGCGGCTATGTTTGTATAAGAATGGCCTATGTGGGGTGGCGCGTTTACATAATATAATGGAGTGGTAAGATAAAATTTAGCCATTTCTACTTATAGATTACTGTTATGTGCCGGCCGTCTTCGGTCTCAACAACCGCAGACCTTTTAAGCGGATTAACGGATACAACTCTCCCCTTGCCTTCGGGAATGGTAACTTTAGCGCCTTCGCAAGGCAAGCCTTTGCAGAGGTGTTTATAAGTCTGATGCTCATAAGAAAGGCAGCACATCAATCTGCCGCAAAGGCCTGAGATTTTCGTGGGATTTAAAGGCAGGTTTTGCTCCTTGGCCATTTTTATGGTGACCGGTTCAAACTCTCTTAAAAATTTCGCGCAACAAAGCTGCCTTCCGCAAGGGCCAAACCCCCCAAAAAATTTCGCCTCATCGCGCACGCCAATCTGGCGCAGCTCAATTCTGGAACGGAATATTTTAGCCAGATCCTTCACTAGGTTTCTAAAGTCTATCCTGCCATCCGCGGTAAAATAAAAAATAAGCTTGCTTTTATCAAAAGAGTATTCGGCATCCACCAGTTTCATATCCAGCTTATGTTCAGCAATTTTCTTAACACAGGAATGAAACGCTTCTTTGGCTTTAAGCCTGTTTTGCTGAATCTGCTTGATATCAGAAGGGCTTAGATGGCGCAATACTCTCTTCAGAGGCTCATCGTTTTTATCCGGCGCCTCCAATCCTTCCGGGCCTGCCGTAACCTGGCCATAATCAAGGCCGCGTTCAGCTTCCACGATAACATAATCACCGACTTTCGGTATAACTTTATCCAGGACAAAATATAAGGCCTGCCCTGATTCCCGTAAACGTACCTGAATTAATCGCTGCATAATTTAATCCTTACTAGGTTATTAAACAGGCGCATATTTATATTCCTGTCTAAATAAAATACGGCATCTTTTATAAATATTATAGCCCGTTTAAGCTGAGATATGGTATATTTGTCTTTTTGGCTGAATAGCTCCTGCCTTCTGTCTATATTTATAATGGCTGCCTTGCTGCCTACGATTTTCAACAGCAGCAGGTCTCTCAGCCATCCGGAAAATAAGTTCAACGCATATTTGGCTTCTTTTTTATCTTTAAATTTAGCTCTCTTGGCTATGAAACTATCCAGCAAAGCATTCTTCGCCCTTAAAACATCCGTATCCTTAACAGCTAAGGCGGGCCCAAACCTGCCTTCTGAAAAATGACTGATAAAATGTGCCTTTTGCTCATCCATTTTATAATCATCAATGAGCACTTTTTTTATAAGTTCTGCGCCTTGGGCGTAAAATTTTATCCTGCGGCAGCGCGATATTACCGTAGGCAGCAATCTTTTTTCATTAGCGCTAATTAGAATAAAAATGTTATTTTTTTGCGGCTCTTCCAGCGTCTTAAGTAATGCATTCGCCGCCTCATCATGCATACTCTCTGCCTCATCGATGATAATTATTTTATATCTTGCCTCATAAGGACGCAGAAAGCTTCTTTTTATGCATTCCCGTATTGAATCTATTTTTATTGTGCCGTTAGAATCCGGCGAAATAAAAAATATGTCCGGATGCTGGAAGCTGTTTATTTTTTTGCAAGACGGGCACTCATCGCATGGATTACCGCTGGCGGCATTTTCACTTTGACAATTAATAAGCTTGGCGAAATTAAGCGCTACAAGTTTTTTGCCCACGCCGGCTGGCCCCAAAAATAAATAGGCATTACTCAGCCTATCTTCCAAAACACAGCTAGATAAAGAATTTATTTGCGGTAGATGCCCTTTTACGCCACTAAATGCCATAAATATAACTATAGTTTGTTATAGAATTTTATCTACGAGTTTTCTTATCTTATCCTGGGTTAAGGCAACATCATCATCCTGCCTTACAATTTTAATCCTCTTAGGTTCGGCTTGAGCAAGTTGCATATATCCAAAATGCACCTTCTTGTGATAAGCCAGCGGCTTATTTTCAATACGGTCCTTAACTTTGCCCTGCTGGTTTAAACCTTTATCCAAATCATTATCCAAAAGCACAGTCAAGTCTGGCACCAATCCGTATGTCACAGCTTTTCCAAGGCCTTTAATTAATTTAACATCTATCCCTCCGCCATATCCCTGATAAGCTATGGTCGCATCCTGAAACCTGTCTGATATAACGATTTTCCCTTTTCCCAAAGCCGGCAAAATGATTTCCTTGACCAGTTGAGCGCGGGAAGCCATATAAAGGCACATCTCTGTGATATCGGAAATTTCTTTATTCTTGTCATCGAGAAGGATACCTCTAATCTTTTCGCCTATCCTGGTTGATCCCGGCTCGCGCACATAGACGATATCCCTGCCTTTTTTACGCAGGTATTCACAAAGCAGTTTCGTATGCGTGCTCTTCCCTGCCCCCTCAGGGCCTTCAAAAGTGATAAATTTTCCGGAAAATTTCATTTTCTTCTATAAATAGTTTTTTTATCTTTTGTATCTTCTAATATAATGCCCTCTTCTTCCAGCTCACCCCTTATTTTATCCGCTTTTTTGAAATCCCCTGCCTCCTTGGCCTTATTTCTTTCTTCGATTTTTTTTGATATATAGCCTTCATCAATATCCGCGCGGGTATTATTAACTGATAAACACAGGCAATTGCACAATTCAGCCACCAGAAAAGCGGAAAGCCCGAATGCCGTACGCCGCTGATCATCATTGAGGCTCAAAAATTCGCTCGTTTTATCCAAAAAGCCGAATAAAACGGCTAAAGCATTCGCGGTGTTAAAATCATCATCCATGGCGTCTTCAAATGCCTGGCGCGTTTTTTTAATCTCCCGGCGTATTTCTTTTGCCCATGAAGTCAAATTACCCCTGTCGGTACTATTTAAAGAAGGGAGGTAGAAAGCAAGCCTATCGTAAAACATGTCAATTTTTTTTCTTGCCTTATCAAATTCCTGGATTTTGTCTTCCGTGAAATCAACGGAACTAGAATAATGGCTGGAGAGAAATAATAATTTAAGCGCGTTCGGATGATAACGGGAAAACGCGTCTTTTATGGTTAAAGAATTCCCTAAGGATTTCGCCATTTTTTGCGAATTTATCGTTACCAAACCGTGATGCATCCAGTATTTGACAAACGCCTTCCCATTTAAGGCTTCGGATTGAGCAATCTCATTTTCATGATGTGGAAAAATAAGATCGCGGCCGCCCCCGTGTATATCAAAAGTTTCGCCTAGATACTTGGCGCTCATCACTGAACATTCTATGTGCCAACCCGGCCTGCCCTGGCCCCAGGGAGAAGGCCATTTAGGCTCGTTTATTTTTGCGGTTTTCCACAAAGCAAAATCCAAAGGATTTTTTTTACGCCTGTCTTGTTCAATGCGTACGGAGGATCTCATCTGGTCCAAATTCTGATTTGAAAGCCTACCGTAATTTTTAAATTTTTCTATATTAAAATATACATCACTGCCAGCGGCATATGCATAGCCGTTTTTAATAAGAATACCTATTGCCTCTATCATCTCCGCGATATGCTCTGTGGCTTTCGGCTCTAGATCGGCTTTGGGAATTCCCAAATATTCCAAATCATTATAATAAGAAGAAATGTATTTTTCCGATAGTTCCTTGGCCGAAACACCGAGCTTATCCGCCTTTGCTATTATTTTGTCTTCGATATCGGTAATATTCCTCACAAAAGTCACTTCATAACCTTTATATTTAAAATACCGCCTGATAATTTCAAATATCAACAAACTGCGGGCATGGCCTATATGGCAATCATCATATACAGTTACGCCGCAGGCATATATTTTCACCTTCTTAGGTTCAATAGAAACAAAATCTTCTTTTTTACGCGTCAACGAGTTGTAGATTTTTATGGACATCTGATGGGGCTTAAAGAATTTTATTTATCTTTTTCCAGTTTGCTGATTCTTTTCTCTAGGTCTTCGATTTGCTGGAGAATGGGGTCTATTATATGGATATGGTCTAAATAACTATCTATTTTTTTGCCGTCTTGCTTAGTAATGCGCCCGGGGACTCCTACAATAGTTGAATTATCCGGAACATCTTTTATTACCACAGCGTTAGCTCCAATATAAGAATTATTGCCTATGGTAATATCACCAAGTATCTTTGCCCCCGTGCCTACTACTACGTTATTGCCCAGTGTCGGATGGCGCTTGCCTTTTTCCTTCCCGGTGCCGCCAAGCGTTACCCCCTGGTAAAGGGTAACATTATCTCCAATTACGCTAGTCTCTCCTATCACTACTCCCGCGCCGTGGTCAATAAAAAGCCTCTTGCCTATTTTTGCCCCCGGATGTATTTCTATCCCCGTCAGATGGCGGAAAGATTGTGAAATAAAACGTGCCATAAAAAACATTCTCATGCGTAAAAAAAATCCGGCAATTCTGTGGCCGATTAAAGCATGCAGCCCGGAATAAAGGATAATTATTTCAAGCCTGCTCTTTGCTGCCGGATCCCTCTCTAAAGCAGCATCGATCTCATCCTTAAAAAGCAAAGAAATTATGAATATTTTAACGGTTGCTATTAATACTAATATTATAATTATTATCCAGAACATTTTAGGAATTTAAAATTAAGAATGAAAAATATAAAATTTAATTCTATATTTTACATCTTGTTTTTTTAGATTTTTTTTATAAGAGTAACCGCATATGCTTCAACTGCCTTATTGCTTAAGCCTTCCCTTGTCTTGGCTTTAATATTAACGCAATCAACACCTATGCCTAAAACGGTTGAGACTTTTTTACGCATTAAATTCTTGTATTTAGCTATCTTCGGTTTTTCTATAATAATAACCGCATCTACATTGATAATTGATACCGATTTACTTTTGGCCTTTGAATAAGCGCTTTTTAATAACTGCAGGCTGGATACACCCTTAAAACGCGCATCCGTATCGGGGAATAATTCGCCTATGTCCGGCTCACCCGCCGCGCCCAAAATAGCGTCTGTTATCGCATGAAGCAGGACATCGGCATCAGAATGCCCGGAAAGCCCCTTGGAGCTCGGGATATGCACCCCGCCAATAATCAGCTTGCGATTACTAACCAGCCTGTGCATATCGTAGCCGATACCGATCCTATATTTCACGAAACAACTCTTTCGGTTATGGTAAGGGTTAAGGTTAGGTGGCCAGTTTCGTAGTTGGGTTAAGTAGTTGGCCTTTTTATCTTTTACCCTAACCTTTACCAATTTTTTTTGCAATGGCTTTGGCAAATACCAGATCTTCAGAGGTCGTAATTTTTATATTATAATAGGATCCATCCACAATAGCCACCCGATGGCCTAATTTCTCAACCAGATAAGCATCGTCAGTTGCCTCTATTTTTTTAAATTTTTTATGGGCCCTAACAATTAAATCTTTTTTAAACACCTGCGGCGTTTGGATCTCCCATAGGCCGCTTCTATCCAGCGTCTTATTTACAAATAGCGCATTTTTTGCGCCTTTGCGGCCTGCCAGCTTTACTGTAGGCTTAAGCGGCACCCCGGAAACCGCGGCCCCGTATTTCTCGGCATGCGAAATTACCGCAGATATCGTAGCCGCGTCTATAAATGGCCTTGCGCCATCATGAATTAATACCAGTTCAGTATTACGGTCCAGATATGCCAAACCCCGCGCAACGGATTGCTTACGGGTTTGGCCGCCCAAGCTGACAGATTTCACTTTTTTAACGCCATAGGCGGAAATTAAATCTTTTAGTTTTTTTAAATTTTTTTTATTAGAAAGAACGATTATACCGGAAATACGGTTATGCCGGCTTAATTTCATAAGCGTATGTATTACTATCGGGATGCGCTCAATTAAAACAAGAGATTTTGAAATTCTGCTCTTTAACCTAAGGCCTAATCCAGCAGCCGGAACAACAGCCTCTATTTTTAAATGCTCAGGCATTAAAAAAATACCTATCTTCGCTCGGTTTTTGTAAAAATCATCCTGCCGGCCTGCGTCTGAAGGACAGAGGTAACTACAGATTTTACAGTCTTGCCTATCAGGCGCCTGCCATCTTCAACCACTATCATTGTGCCGTCATCTAAATAACCTATTGCCTGATCGTGCTCCTTGCCTTCCTTAAGCAGCTTCACTTCCATTATCTCTCCGGGATAAACAACCGGCTTTAAGGCGTTGGCAAGTTCATTAATATTTAAAACAGTCGCGCCCTGAATCTCAGCAACCTTATTCAAATTAAAATCTAAAGTTAATATTTTGGCATCCAAAAGCTTGGCCAATTGCACGATCTTAGCATCGACTTCCTTGATATCAGGAAAGCTTTCTTCATGCACGGTAACACTTAAATTGGCGGTTTTCTGTAAAGAATGCAGAATGTCCAGTCCGCGCCTGCCGCGCTGGCGTTTAACATAATCTGAAGAATCGGCGATCTGCTGCAGTTCTTTTAATACAAAACGCGGCACAACTAAACGGGCGCTTATGAATTTTGCCTTACATATATCAATAATCCTGCCGTCAATAATCGCGCTCGTATCTAAAATAATTATATCTTCGCCCTGGTCATGGCGTTTAAGCCGCACATAAGGGATTATAATATTAAATTCTTCTCTGCCGCGAAGCGCTAAAGCCATACCCAGATAACAAAGGACTAAAGTCACAACCAGCCTTGTAGACAAAAGGACATCCGCTTCTGCTATCATAAGCTGCAAAGCGTCGGAAACCAGTTTTGACATAATCAATCCCAGGATCAAACCGAAAACAACGCTGGAAAGCCCCCTTGTTGAAACTGTACGCATTCCTCTTTCCAATATTATGATTAAACCGGCGACTACCCCACCGGTAATGCTACCAACTATACCGGCATCTACCAACTGACCTGTTTGATAGCCTACAGCAATACTACCTACTGCAAAAAATATACGTATAAAAAGCATCGTCATGACATATCTCCTATTATTATTCTACAAAGGCAAAAAATAGATTAATCAACTAAAATACATATCAAAGGCTTCTTTTATATTAGCAACGCCAGCGCATTCAATCTTGTAGTTTTTCTGCTCGAAATTTTTATCCTTAATATTGGCAATGGGTAAAATACATTTCTTAAAACCTAATTTTTCCGCTTCTTTTATCCGCGCGTTAGCATAAGATACGCGGCGGATCTCTCCTGCCAAACCCACCTCTCCCATAGCTATCCAATCGTAAAAAACCGCCTTATTCCTAAAACTTGAGGCGATAGAAACGGCAACACCTAAATCACAAGCCGGATCATCCAAGGTTATGCCTCCAATAACATTTATAAAAATATCTTCTGTGCCCAGATTCAAACCCGACCTTTTTTCCAATACGGCTGTCAGCATTGACAGGCGGCTTGCGTCTATGCCTTTGGTCTTACGTTGCGGAAAACCAAAATTACAGCGTGAAACTAAGGCCTGCACTTCAGCAAGTATCGGCCGCCTGCCTTCCATGGCCGCGACTACCACAGAGCCCGAAGCATCATGAGGCCGCTGGGCCATAAAAAGCTGGGATGGATTTTTTATTTCTCTTAAACCCTTCATATCCATCTCAAAAACGCCGATTTCATTAGTTGAGCCAAACCTATTTTTTACCGAACGCAATATTCTATAATTGGAGTACCTCTCTCCTTCAAAATATAAAACAGTATCTACAATATGCTCAAGAACCCGCGGCCCCGCTATCGCCCCGTCTTTAGTCACATGGCCGATAATAAAGATGGCGATATTTAAAGTTTTAGCCAAATTGGTAAGCCTGCCAGCACATTCGCGCACTTGCGATACACTGCCGCAGCTGGAAGCTATATCCTGACTGTTTACCACCTGTATAGAATCAATAATTACAAAAACCGGAGAAATTTTTTTTATCGCATCGCATATTAAATTTAAATCTCCCTGATTAAGCAGATAGAGATTATCAACGTTTTCTGCCAATAAACGCTCTGCTCTTAATTTAACCTGCGTTAGAGATTCTTCGCCGCTTATATATAAAACCCTGTGGCCGCTATCGCAAAGCCGGCAAGCTATTTGCAGAGATAAAGTCGACTTGCCTATGCCCGGATCTCCGGCAAGCAATACGACAGAGCCCGGCACAATGCCTCCCCCAAGCGTTCTGTCTAATTCATCGATTTTTGTAATAATACGTTTTGTCTCTATGGACTCGACGCTATTGATTAAAACCGCATCTTCCTTGGGAAAAGAACGGTTTTCTCCTGTCTTAAGGGAAGCCTCGCCATAATCTTCTTCAATAAAAGAATTCCAATTGTTGCACTCCGGGCACTTGCCCATCCACTTAGGAGATTGGCAGCCGCATTGCTGACAGGTAAATATAGCTTTAGTCTTCATTTAATGAGGCCACAACTTACGGAGGCGAAGCCTACGTAAGTTGTATGGCCGAATTATCCCGAAGCCTGCGCAGTAAATTTCGGCAGAAATTTACAAGCGCTTAGGCGAGAGAAATAAGCACATCTCCTATCCTCTATTCTTTCGGCCTGTATAATAATTTCCAGGGATTGGCTTTTAGATCCGCCGAAAGGGCTTCTAAATTTTGATATATATTATCGCTATGGATAAAGCCTCCAACAGTACCCTCCCCTTTATTTATTTTATCCAGGGTTATGTTTATTTTCTCGCTCATTTCGTTTAAATTCGCTATTGTCCCCCTCAAAGAATCTTTCAATTCCTTATCCCCCAGCAAACCGTTTAAAGAACCTATTCCTTCTTCGAGCTTTAAGGCTATTCTCCTGCCTAAATTTCCTATTTCCTCCATGGAAACAGGATCTTCTCCAGGCAAAATATCTCCGTCCTTAAAAAGATTGGAATAATCACTGCCCGGCAATATTTCCAAATATTTCTCTCCTAAGATACCCAGAGTATTAATCATTACCTGAGAATCCTTCGGAATCTTAGTATCATTCTTAACCCAGAAAGAAACTTCTACCCTTGTTTTCTCCAGCCCCGGGTCAAAAAACACCTTTATATCTCTCACCTCTCCGGCATCAACTCCGGCAACGCGCACAGGAGCATTTATTTTAATACCGTTTGCAAATCCAAAATACACCTTAAGGTTATACCCGCTGGCTAAAAGCTTAAGATCGCCTATGTGAATAACAAAATAGACCAAAATAATTAAACCGACAAATACAAATATTCCTACCCTTGCTTCTATCTTTGCTTTATGAGTCACTACCCACCCCCTCAATGACGGCATAAGTTATAGAGCCCGTTAGGGTGATATAACTTATATGCCGGAATTGATACCGAAAGCTGCGATAAAAATTTGGAACAAATTTTTGAAGCGTTTAGCTTTCGGTACAAATACTCAAAAACCTTCAATATTATAATTACCAATTAATATCTGTATTCGTTATTTCAAATGTCCAAATACCAAATGCTCTGTTTCTGTTATGGGGCCGTAAGCCGCCCCCGTCACAAATTGTTTGACAATCTGATTATTGCTATTTTTAATCTCTTCGGGCGTCCCCTCGGCAATAATTTTCCCCTGATAAAGCATGGCTATCTGATCTGCTACTTTATAGGCGCTGGTCATATCATGAGTAACCACAACAGAAGTTATGCGTAATTTATTCTGCATCTCACGAATAAGGTCATTTATCGCATCCGCTGTAATAGGGTCTACTCCCGTTGTAGGCTCAT
Organism: Candidatus Ghiorseimicrobium undicola; assembly: GCA_002796125.1. Lineage (GTDB taxonomy): Bacteria > Omnitrophota > Gorgyraeia > Ghiorseimicrobiales > Ghiorseimicrobiaceae > Ghiorseimicrobium > Ghiorseimicrobium undicola. Next base: position 28,866 of record PCWA01000096.1, on the reverse strand, counting down.
CGTAAAGTATGATTTCCGGGCGCATACATATAGCGCGCGCAAGGGCTACGCGTTTTTTCATCCCTCCTGAAAGCTCTGAAGGCATAAGATCTTCAATCGCCTGCAAACCCACAAGGCTCAACGCTTCCTTAACGCGCTCTCTTACCGCATCCTTATCAGTATCGGTATGCTCCTCCAAAACAAAACCCACATTTTGCGCCACCGTCAAAGAATCAAACAATGCCCCGCCTTGAAAAAGCATGCCGATTTTCATGCGCATTTTATTTAATTCTTTTTCTTTAAGCTTATTGATTACAACGCCTTCAATCTTTACCGTGCCTTCGTCGGGTTCGAGAATCCCGACCATATGTTTAAGTAAAACAGATTTTCCGCAGCCCGACCTTCCGATGATAACCTTGGTCTTGCCCTTTTCTATTTTAAGGTCTATGCTATCCAAAACCTTGTGGTCATTAAAAGATTTATGTACACCTATTATCTCAATCATAATATCCCGCTAAAGATTACTGCCCTAATACATAAAATATAAATGTTAAGAGGCAGTCGGCAGCAATAATAGAAACAAAAGAAATAACCACCGATGTCGTGGTTGCCTTGCCCACGCCTTCGGCTCCTCCGCTGCTTCTTAACCCTTCAAAACAGCCAACAATGGAAATAATTATCCCAAAAACAAAAGCCTTGAGTAAGCCGCTAAATAAATCTTTAAATGCCAATGCCTCAAATGTAAGCGTCAGATACATATTGGAAGTTATACCTAGGCGGTGAACGCCGATGAAATAACCGCCGAATATACCGACCAAATCGGCATAGAGCGTAAGTATGGGAAGCATGGTAATTAAGCTTAAAAATTTCGGAACCACCAGGTATTTTACCGGATTACTGCCCAGTGTATAAAGGGCGTCTACCTGCTCGGTTACTGTCATCGTGCCTATTTCAGCGGTAATTCCCGCGCCTGAACGGCCCGCAACAATTAAAGCTGTCAAAACCGGCCCTAATTCACGTACCAAAGAAAGAGCAACGATATTAGCGATATATATTTCCGAAGAAAGCATTTGCATCTGATAGGCGGTCTGCAAAGCCAATATTATACCGGTAAATACAGCAACTATCGAAACGATAAATAAGCTATCCACGCCTATTCGCTGCGATTGCTGCAAAATTCTATCTCCTTTAAAAGGAGGCTTGAAAGAATATAGAAGCGTATCGGTAAAAAGCCGGAATACACCACCTATATAATCAAATAAAACGGCAGATTTTTCACCTAGTAATTCAAAAAAATAGCGCATATATAAATTATGAGTTGTGAACTATGTTTTTCAAAAAATTTATAACCTGCAGCCCTTATTGAAATACAAGCTCGTCATTTTTACGCGAAACCTTTATATTCCTTTCGCCCTTAATCCTGCCGGAAATAATCTCTTCTGCCAACGGATCTTCAAGATATCTTTGTATGGTTCTTTTTAAAGGACGGGCTCCGTATGCAGAATCAAATCCCTTCTCAATTAAAAGCTCTTTGGCTTCTTCGGTCAGCTCTATTTTAATCTTATGTTCCCCTAAACGCTCAGAGACCTCAGCAAGCTCTATACCGATTATCCTGGTCAGGTCTTGGCGCGCTAACGACCTGAACACTATTATGTCGTCTATCCTGTTTAAAAACTCCGGTTTAAAGGTTTTCTTTACCTCATCAAGAAGTTTATGCTTCATATCCTGATAAGTCACCTCTTCGCCTTGAGATTTAAAACCCAACGACCCCTGCTTACGCAAAATTTCGGTACCGACGTTTGAAGTCATGATTATAATCGTATTCCTGAAATCAACTTTTCTTCCAAAGCTGTCGGTAAGACGGCCGTCTTCAAACACCTGTAACAATAAATTAAAAACATCGGGATGAGCCTTTTCTATCTCATCAAGCAATATTACGGCATATGGCCTGCGCCTTACTTTTTCTGTTAATTGCCCGCCTTCTTCATACCCCACATATCCGGGAGGGGCGCCGATCAAGCGCGATACATTAAACTTTTCCATGTATTCAGACATATCAAGCTGTATCAGGGCATTTTCATCTCCGAACATAAATTCAGCAATAGTCCTGGCCAGAAGCGTCTTTCCCACCCCTGTAGGGCCCAAAAATATAAAAGACCCTATCGGCCTGCGCGGATCTTTAATCCCGGCGCGGGAACGCCTAATCGCTCTCGCGATAGATTTTATTACTTCATCCTGGCCAACTACTCTCTCTTGAATCTTCGCCTCTATTTTCATCAACCTTTCAGATTCTTTCTCTTCCAGACGAATAATAGGTATGCCTGTCCACTGAGAAACGATGTTGGCGATATTCTCCGCATTAACCTGCGGACGCATCTGATCCCGTTTTTTTATCCATTCATGCTTTAAATTATCCAGCTCTGCCCTGGCCTGCCTTTCCTGATCGCGCAAGCTGGCCGCCTTTTCAAAATCCTGGCTTTTTATGAAACCTTCTTTTTCTTTTTTAAACTGCTCTATTTTTTGCTCTAACTCTTTAATTTCCTTAGGCGAAACCAAAACCTTAAGCCGGGAGTGCGAACCGGCCTCATCGATTAAATCAATGGCCTTATCCGGGAGAAATCTTCCGGTAATGTAGCGGTCAGAAAGTTTTGCCGCCGCCTCAAGGGACTCGTCTAAAAACTCTACTTTGTGATGAGCTTCGTATTTATCCCGGAGGCCTTTAAGAATCTCAACAGTCTGTTCAACGCTTGGCGGCTCTACGAATATAGTCTGAAATCTCCTCTCGAGCGCGGCGTCTTTTTCAATATATTTCCTGTACTCATCCAAAGTAGTCGCGCCTATACATTGTATTTCACCCCGGGATAATGCCGGTTTTAATATGTTGGAGGCGTCAATTGCGCCTTCGGCGGCACCCGCACCTACCAAAGTATGCAACTCATCAACAAACATTATAACCTCTTTGGAACGCTTAATTTCATCCATTACCGCTTTTATTCTTTCTTCAAATTGCCCCCTATATTTGGTACCGGCAACCATAAGAGCCAAATCCAGGACAATCAATCGCTTATTATGCAATACTTCCGGGACATTGCCGGAAACTATCTCTTGCGCCAGGCCTTCCACAATAGCGGTTTTTCCAACACCCGCCTCCCCCAAAAGGACAGGATTATTTTTCTTGCGCCTGCTTAGTATTTGAATAACGCGCTCAATTTCATTTTTCCGGTCAACCACGGGATCCAAGTTTCCTTCTTTGGCCAGAGCCGTTAAATCCCTACCAAAAGCATCTAAAGCAGGTGTCTTAGTTTTTACGCTGGCGGTACCGGCGCCGTATCCAGGGATAGCCGAACCTAATATTTCCATGACTTCCTGCCTTAGGCGGTTTAAATCAAGTCCCAGATTAATCAATACCTGATAAGCCACTCCTTCGCCATCGCGAATGAGCCCCAGCAATATATGTTCTGTGCCTATATAATTATGCCCTAAAGATCTGGCTTCCTCAGCCGCCAGCTCCAAAACCTTTTTCGCGCGCGGCGTAAAAGGGATGTCTCCTAATATCTGGGTAGCTGGACCAGGCTGAACAAGTTTTTCAACTTCGATCCTTATCGTCTCAAGATTCAGGCTCATCTTCTGTAATACCGCGGCAGCAACTCCCTCCCCTTCATGGATAAGCCCAAGCAGTATATGTTCTGTCCCAATATAATCATGATTGAAGCGCCGAGCTTCTTCTTTTGCTAAAATTATTACCTTTCTTGCTCTTTCCGTAAATCGGTTAAACATCGCCATTATAAAACCTCCTAAAAATACTTATAAGTCCAAAATTTCAAACCATAAGCATGTTTTTAATTTTTAAACTCATAACTCAAAACCCGCAACTCATAACTTATTATTTATTGCCCTATTTTTTCCCTGATTAAAGCAGCACGCCTTACATCTCTTTCTTGCGGGGTTAATTTTTTCCCCTCAATTTTCTGCAGATGCGCCGGCTGCGTTAGTATGAATAATTCATTTATCATGCGCCTGTCAATATTCTTGATTATGCCTAAATCCTGGCCCAGCCTTAACATGGAAAGCATCTCTATGGTTTCTGCGCTATTTATAATATAAGCGCTCTTAAGTACGCCAAAAGAACGGAAAATTCTATCCTCTAATATCTGACGGTTATTCTGTAGAAGCGCGTTCCTTGCCATATTTTCTTGTTCTATTATCTGCCTGATTATACCTTTAATATTTTCGATTATCTCGGCTTCATTTTGCCCTAGTGAAACCTGGTTAGAAATCTGGAAAAAGTTTCCTGCCGCCTGTGTTCCTTCCCCATATAGGCCGCGGGTAGTAAAAGAAAGCTTAGCGATCGCCGCCAGGACTTTGTTTATTTGCTTAGTCATAACTAACGCCGGCAAATGCAGCATCACAGAGCCGCGCATACCGGTACCGACGTTTGTCGGACAAGCGGTTAAATACCCCAAATCATCAGAAAAAGCGAATGTAAGCTTCTCCGAAAGCGCGTTATCAATATTATTTATTATGTTCCATGCCTCAGTAAGATCAAACCCGGATTTCATTATCTGGATTCTTAAATGATCTTCTTCATTTATCATTATAGATATTATTTCTTCCTGGCTGATAAGCATGCCCTTATTTTCCGGCTTCATCGCTAACTCCCTGCTCATCAGGTGCCGCTCTATAAGAAACTGTTTATCTATTGTATTTAAATCTACCAGGCGCAAAAATACGCTGTTTTTCAAATAGTCATTTTCTAAAAGCGCGTCTTTTATTTTTTCAAGCGTCTCCTGTCCCTGCTTTTTAGCCGCCAAATGAGGAAAAACTACCCCCTCTAGATTACGGGCAAGGCGCACGCGGCTGGAAATCACAATATCTGAATTAGGGCCCGTACCTTTAAGCCATTCGCTTGTTTGATTGAGCAAATCGTCTATTTTCACTTATTTTCTCCGCTTTTTTCCAGTTCCCTTATTTTATCACGAATCTTCGCAGCCTCTTCAAATTCTTCATTTTGCACTGCCGACTGTAATTGTTTCTTTAATTCTTCCAATGAAACAACTTTTTCTTTCTGCTTAGGCGTCTTAACGGCGGCAAGCGGCTTTCTTTTACCCGGAGCCTTACCGATATGCTGTATAGAACCGTGTATTTTTTTCACCAAAGGCTTCAAATATGACTCAAAACTCTTGTAACATTCGCTGCAGCCAAGACGGCCTATTTTTTTAAAATTTTCATAAGTCATACCGCAAAGATTACATTTTTGTTTCATTGTTACCTGCGGCTCAACCTGTTCACCAAAATTAGACAACCCGGCCAAAAGGTCTGCCAAGCCGAATTGCTGCTCCATTTCCATGCTTTTCTGCCTGGCACAATTTTCACATAAATGAAGTTCCGCCATTTGGTCATCTATAATTTCCGTCAAATGCACCGTAGCTACATTTTTATTGCATATATCACACAGCATAAACTCCTCCGCCAAAGATAGAGATTGTTCTCCTAGGCAAAACTAATGGAACCATTAGTTTTGCCTAGCAGAATAACACCACCAACTATTCCCGGGATCCGCCATTTTATATATTTTATAAACTATAACGATATCCGTCAATCTTTGTTAATTTACTGAATTCTTCTTTAAGAACCAAGGTAATATTCCCGGGCTTGCCGTTATTGATACGCCTTCCGTCTATCTTAACCACAGGTATAATTTCAGCCGCGGTTCCCGTTAAAAATACTTCATCAGCGCTGAATAAATCGTAGCGCGTCAACATAGCCTCGGAAACAGCCATGTTGCGCTTAACCGCGATGTCCATTATCGCCGCCCTGGTAATGCCGGCCAAAATGCCCATGGATGTCTGAGGCGTCAATAACTTGGAACCCTTAACTAGGAATATATTGTCGCCGCTGCATTCGCAAAGATAACCGTCCTGCGTAAGCATAAGCGCCTCCTCGACCTTACAATTTATCGCCTCAAGCTTTGCCATTATATTATTCAAGTAATTTAACGACTTTATTTGCGGAGAAAGAGCTTCGTTGATATTACGGCGCGTCGGAACAGTATTAATTTCAAGGCCCTTTTTATAAAATTCTTCCGGATATAGCGCTATTTTATCGGCAATGATAAAAATTGAGGGATTCTTGCATTTACGGGGGTCAAGCCCTAAATCGCCCTCGCCGCGCGTTATTACAACCCTAATATAAGCATCTTTTAATTTATTGGCTTTTAGTGTTTTAACAATTGCCTCTACCATCCCCTCTTTGGATAAGGGCGATTCAAGCATTATGGCGGCGGCAGAATTATACAACCGTTCAATATGATCCTTTAGGCGAAAAATTAAGCAATTATAGCTTCTAATACCCTCAAAAACTCCATCACCATATAAAAGGCCGTGGTCAAAAACCGATATTTTCGCGTCACTTTTATCAAGCAGCCTGCCGTTAAGATAAATCTTCATGCCTGTCTCCCTCGCTGAGTTAAAACGCTGTTTGGATATTTTTTTAATTTTTTGATATCTGGCCATCTTTTAAATAAATCGTCCTTGTACAGAATTTAGCTATTTCTTCATTATGAGTCACCAATACCTGAGTCACGCTCTTTTCTTTGTTTAAAGAAAACAAAATATCTAATATCTGCGTGCCGGTTTTTGAATCAAGATTGCCGGTTGGCTCATCGCAGAGAAGAGCCCGGGGATTATTTATAAGCGCGCGGGCGATAGCTACTCTTTGCTGTTCTCCTCCGGAAAGCTCACTCGGCCTGTGAGTCAGCCTTTTAGCCAGGCCTACCATAGATAATAATTGGCGGGCCCTATTTTCAGCGTCCTTACGCTTAAACCTAGCGCTCACTACCGCAGGAAGCAAGACATTCTCCAGGGCATTGAATTCGCTGAATAAATGATAGAACTGAAAAACAAAACCTATGTCTTTATTCCTTAATGCCGCCAGAGAATTAAACGGCATTTTATAAATATCGTCGCCGTCAAATAAAACGCTCCCGCTGGTAGGATAATCTAAACCGCCCAACAAATGCAGCAATGTTGATTTTCCGGCGCCTGAGGGCCCGGCGATGCAGACTATTTCGTTGTTTTTTATGTTTAAATTTATGCCCTTCAAAACCTGCAGCTCTTTTAAATCGTGATTGTACGTTTTATGTAAATTTTTTGCTTCAATCATTGCAAAATCTACGGTTTATGCTATTCGTATCTTAAAGCCTCTACAATATTCAAATTAGCTGCTTTGCCTGCCGGATATACAGTAGCAAGCAATGTAATTAAAAACGCGCAAAATGCCACGTAAGAAATATCGTGCCAGGAAAGATATACGGGAATCTTATCCAGGTAATATATATCCGAAGGAAGTTTTACAAATTGATATTTTTTAAGTAATAGGCTGCCGGAAACTCCAAGCAGCACCCCTAGCCCCACACCGAAGATACCGATAAACAAACCCTGAAAAGTAAAAATATTCCTTATTCCGTTTTTGGTAATACCTACCGACTTGAGTATGCCGATATCTTTGGTTTTCTGAGTTACCGTAACGATTAAAGTGCTGGCAATACCGAAACTGGCAACCAGGACAATAAGGCTTAATATTATAAACATGGTTATTTTTTCCAGCTTTAAAGCGTCAAAAAACGTCTTATTCAACTCGGACCAGGTCGCTACGTCATAAGAAGTGCCAATATTGAATAAAATATCCCTTTTGATGCGGGATGCCGAAAACAAATCATCCAATTTTATGCCTATGCCTCCGGCAACATTAAAAACTCCTGAAATATCCTGCGCTTTAGCCAGGCTTATAAAAGCCAGGTTTAAATCATAATTATGCATTCCCGATTTAAATATTCCGGATATTTCGAATATCAATTTACTGCTCAGATTAGCCGCTATAAGCTCTAATTTATCACCTATTTGTAAACCCAATATATCGGCTAATTCTTCGCCTATTATTATTGAATCAGGGCGGCTGTTGAGCGTTTCAAGGGATCCGTCAATAAGGTATTTTTTTATATTCGTAACTTTTAATTCTTCTTCGGGGTTTATCCCTCTTAAATAAAGGCTTAACACAGAAGTATCTGTACGTAAAAATGCCTGGGTGTTTATATGCGGGGCGGTTGACGCTACTCCCGGGATACGCTCTATCTCTTTCTGCATATCCCTATAAAACATAATACCGAAATTATCGCTGACTACGATATGCGCGTTAGTGCCAACAATTCTATCCCTAAGGTCATTGTCAAAACCCGTCATTACAGAAAGAACGATAATTAAGGCAGCTACTCCTACCGTAACGCCCAATATGGAAATGATACTTATAATCGATACGAATCTTTCCCTGTTCCTTCCTAAAAAATAACGCCAGCTTATCCAGAATTCACTTTTATGCACTTAACTAATCCTTCTCCGGGCGAAGATGAGGAAATAATATCACATCCCTTATAGACGGCTGGTCAGCAAAAAGCATAACTAATCTATCTATGCCTATGCCTAATCCTCCAGCCGGAGGCATCCCGTATTCCAAAGCATTGATGAAATCATCGTCTATTTTTTCTTGCGCGCCATCCTTGAGGTCTTCCTCAAATCTTTTACGTTGTTCTATGGGGTCATTTAACTCGGAATAGGCGTTGGCGACTTCCATCCCGGCAATAAATAATTCAAAGCGTTCTGATATCTCCGGATTATCGGTTTTGTTCTTCGCCAAAGGGCACAACAGGCTAAAATAATCAGTAACAAATACCGGCGAGCTTACATCGTCTTCGCTCAATAAATCCTCTACTATGCGCACAATTTGAGAACGGCTTAAGCCTGCTTCGACTTTTCTCCCTGATTTACGCAGCTTCTCAACCATCTCGCCCGCGCTGTCTCCTGGAGCGATGCCGAATCTATCTTTGACAGCCTGCGCAAAAGACTTTTCCTTCCAGGGCAAGGCCAGATCTATCATTTTCCCCTGATAATTTATCTTATCCCTGCCAAGCACTTCTTTAGCAATGTGCCTGATAATTTGAGCGACCAAATCCATCATCCCTTTGCAATCCGAATACGCTGAATAAACCTCCAGCATGGTGAATTCTGGATTATGCCGGGTAGATACGCCTTCATTTCTAAAACTGCGGTTTATCTCATAAACATTATCAAATCCGGCTACAAGCAGTTTCTTAAGATAAAGCTCGGGGGCAATCCTAAGGTACATATCCGCCTTAAACTCCTCGTGATAAGTCTTAAAAGGTTTGCCGGCAGCGCCTCCGGGTATAAACTGCAGCATAGGTGTTTCTACTTCCAGAAAATTACGCGAATCAAGAAAACTGCGGACAGCCGTAATTATACGGTTCCTAATTAAAAAAACTTCCTTAATCTGCGGATTAGATATCAAATCCAGGTAACGCTGGCGGTAACGTATTTCTACATCCTTCAAGCCATGCCACTTTTCCGGAAGCGGTTTCAATGATTTTGACAGCAAAGTCAACCTATCGGCCTTGACCGTAGGTTCTTTGGTTTTGGTAAGAAAAGTCTCTCCTTCTATGCCGACTATATCACCGATATCCAAATTTTCAAATATAACCGCCGAATCAGAAAGATTATCTTTACGTACATATACCTGTATTTTATCTTTTTCGCCTCTTAAATCGATAAAGCTTGTTTTCCCATGAGAACGCAAAGCCATAACCCTGCCGCAAATAATAACCTTTTCTCCTTCTTTAAAGCTATTTTTGAGCTTATAAATGGTGCTTGTGGCGGAAAATTTTTCGCCGTAGGGGGCGATTTTTTCAGCTCTTAATCTTGCTAATTTTTCTAATCTTTGATTATAAATTTCTGATATATCCATAGATGTTAATTATATATTATATAATAAGATATGTCAATTAGTTATACAAAATAAATGCAGTAAAAATTGATTTTTGAGGCTCAAATTTAATATTGAACGTTTAGCAGGTATAAACCATTGGCAGGCGCGGTAGGGCCGATAAGGCTTCTATCAGGCGAAGTTAAAATTACGCGGATAACTCCCTTTTCTATTTTACCCCTTGCTACTTCAATTAATGTACCTACTATAGAACGGGCCATATTATAAAGAAAACCATCTGCGGTGATGTCAATAGAAATCAACGGAGAGCGCATAGTAAATGGCGGACAATTGAATGTTTTCCTTATAATTATTTTTTTAATGGTACGAACGGTATTTTTAGCCGAAGAACTGGAGGCGCAAAATGCCTTAAAATCATGCCGGCCTAAAAATAGTTTTGCCGCACTGCGCATACGGGATATATTTAAAGTAAAAGGCGTAAAATATGCCCTTTTGTGTAAAAAAACGCAGCGAACAGGCTGGTTTAAGATTAAATAGCGGTATGTTTTACTTTTAGCAGAAAACCTGGAATGGAAATCTAAAGGGGCATCCCTTGCTTCTTTTATGCTTATGTCTTGCGGCAATAGACTATTCACCGCTCTTTGTATATTTAAGACGGGAATTTTCGAACCTGTCTTAAAGTTTGCAACCTGCCCTATCGCATGTACTCCAGAATCTGTTCTTCCCGAAGCAATAAGCTCTAGCTTATGCTGAAAGATTTTTTTTAATACGTTCTCTATCGTCTCTTGAATAGTCTTCGGCCTTCGGCCTTCGGCCTTTGGCCTGTTTTGAACCTGCCATCCGCAGTAATTGGTACCGTCATACTCAATGGTAAATTTAATGTTTCGCATGAAAACAGCGGGCTGCTAAACTAAGATATAAGGTATTCCGCTATCTGAATGGCATTGGTGGCAGCACCTTTTCTTAGATTATCCGCTACGACCCATAGCCAAAGGCCTTTATCCACAAAGGGATCCTTGCGGATTCTACCTACGAATACTTCATCTTTTCCTTCACAATCAGCAGGCAGGGGATAAATAGAATTGGCGATATCGTCTTTTACGATTATTGAACCACTCTTTGAAAGCGCTGCTTTCACAGCGTCTATATCCAGGGATTTCTGTGTTTCTATATATATGGATTCGCTATGGCCGGTTTTTACCGGTACCCGGACAGTGGTGGCTGATATTTTTATCTTATCAGTGTGAAAGATTTTATGGGTTTCCCGTACCATCTTCCATTCCTCGCTGGTGTATCCGGCATCGGCAAAAGCGCCTATCTGCGGTATCAAATTATGGGCTATATTATAGGCAAACACCTTTTCGGCCGGCGCGTTTGTCTGAACCCCGCATATCTTCTCTGATTCGCTCTCAAGCTGCCTAATAGCAGAGCGTCCGGCCCCGGAAACCGCCTGATAGGTAGAAACTATAATTCGTTTTATTTTTGACAACTTATGTATGGGGTTTAAAGCCACCGCCATCTGTATTGTCGAGCAATTCGGATTTGCGATTATTCCTTTGTGTTTTTTTGCGTCTTTCGCGTTTACTTCCGGAACAACTAACGGGACGTCTTTATCCATTCTGAAATCAGCGCCGTTATCGATGACGACAGCGCCATGTTTTACAGCTTCGGGAGCGAAAGTAACTGCCGCCCCTTTTTCTCCTTCCGTACCGGCGAAAAGGGCAAAATCTATTCCCTCAAATCCTTCCGGCGATATGCCTAAAACATGATAACTATCGTTATCCACCTTTATATCGCGCTCACTCCTTGCAAACACGCGAAGCTCGCCAAGCGGAAAATGACGCTGCTTAAGCACGCGCAGCATTTCCTCGCCTACCGCCCCGACCCCTACCACCGCAACGTTGTATTTTGGTTTCCTTATCATATAATTAACTCCAACAACTCGCTACTTCTTTTATAAATTCTCCGCCACCAAATCACCAACCTCACTTGTCGAATAACCCATCTTAGCCGCACCCAAGCTTTTCAATTTATTCTTAGCAATACCTATAACCGCATTTTCAATCGCGCTGGCGGCTTTTTCTTCGCCTAAATTTTCCAGCATCATTCCTGCTGCGCAAATTGCCGCAAGCGGATTAATTACGTTCTTGCCGGTATATTTCGGGGCGCTTCCACCGATTGGCTCAAACATAGATACGCCTTCAGGATTAAGGTTGCCGCCAGCGGCAATACCCATACCGCCTTGAACCATAGCCCCCAAATCGGTAATAATGTCTCCGAACATATTATCAGTAACTATTACGTCAAACCACTCAGGATTTTTCACAAACCACATGGTAGTAGCATCCACATGCGCGTAATCAGTTTTTATATCAGGATATTCACTAGCCACTTCATTAAAAGTCCTCTGCCAGAGATCCCAGGCGTAAGTCAAAACATTGGTTTTGCCGCAGAGTGTAAGAGTTTTTCTCTTGTTGCGCTTTCTGGTATATTCAAAGGCATATCTTATGCAGCGCTCAACACCTTTTCTCGTATTATAAGAGATCTGTATGGCCACTTCATCTTTTGTGCCTTTTTTTTGAAACTCCCCCATCCCTTTATACAGGCCTTCGGAATTCTCGCGTACCACTACAAAATCTACATCCGTTTCTTTCTTGTCTTTCAAAGGACAAAAATCAGCATTATATAATTTTACCGGCCGAAGATTTATATATTGATCAAGCCCGAAACGCGCCTTAAGCAATATCCCCTGCTCTAAAATACCCGGTTTTACATCCGGATGTCCAATAGCGCCTAAATAAATCGCTGAATATTTCTTGAGCTCTTCTATGTCCTTATCTTCAAGTGTCTTAGCCGTCTTTAAATAACGCTCGCCTCCGAAATCAAACTCTTTTGTTTCGTATTCAAAGCCGAATTTCGAACTAGCCGCTTTAAGTACTTTTAGGCCTTCTCTTACCACCTCCGGTCCAGTCCCATCACCTGCGATTACTGCTATTTTGTACATTTTTTAACCTTTCGCATTTAATTTTATATCTGCGCCGCAACAGTATTTACGGCATCAAGCAAAATCTAAACACCAGTTGGCAGGTTTTGCTTGACCCAGTTGATTAAGCCTCCGGCATTTATAAGCTCCTGCATGAACCGGGCATACTTTTCAGTTTTATAAACCTTATCCTGTGTTATATTTTTGATTTCGCCTTTTTCCAAGTCTATTTCTAATTCATCGCCGTTATTAAACTCATCTGCCTTTTCGCATTCCAATATAGGCAGGCCGATATTTATGGAATTACGATAGAATATCCGTGCAAAGCTTTTAGCGATTACGCATGAGATCTGCGCCCCTTTTATAGAAATAGGCGCATGTTCACGCGATGATCCGCAGCCAAAATTCTTACCGGCGGCAATTATATCGCCTACACTTATATTCTTGCTAAATCCCGGCTCAATCCCGTCCATGCAGTTTTTACCTAATTCCTTAGGGTCGGTAGAAACCAAAAATTTAGCCGGGATTATCTCATCCGTATTTATATCATCGCCGAATTTATGAACTTTGCCTTTTATAATCATCGTGTTAAAAGGTTTCGGTTGCGCGGCTTGAATCGTCATCCGTTTTTCGTTTATCGGTTTTACGTTTTACGAATAACGATAAACGTTTCCAGTTACGCAAACGTATTCCGTTAAACGATCTCTTCAGGATGCGCAATTCTTCCCTTTATAGCGCTTGCCGCAGCTACCGCGGGAGAAGATAAATATACTTCACTCTTTAAATCTCCCATCCTGCCTACAAAATTCCTATTAGTCGTGGCAAGCGAACGCTCGCCTTCAGTTAAAATTCCTGCGTGCCCGCCGAGGCATGGGCCGCAGGTAGGTGTCGTCACAACCGCCCCCGCTTCAACAAATATTTCCATAAGGCCTTCTTTAATCGCCTGTAAATAAATGGCCTGGGTTGCGGGGATAACAATACAGCGCGTATGAGGATAAACAGTATTGCCTTTTAATATTTTAGCCGCCATCCTTAAGTCTGAAATCCTTCCGTTTGTACAAGATCCGATTACTACCTGATCCAGCCCTATGTTCGCCAATGAACTTGCCGGCTTAACCCCGTTAGAAGTAAGCCGCCGCAGGCGGCTGCCGCCGCTTGCTAACGGACTTCTAACGGGATGAACGTTGCTTGGCAGGTGCGGACAGGCAACCATAGGCTCTAATTTAGAAACATCATATTCTTTTATCATTATATAATGGGCGTCTTTATCTGATTTGAGATTTTTTATCTTATCTTTATAAAGCTTCATCTTTGAGGTAGGCATGCGCTTTTTAATATAATCAAAGCTAACATCATCCGGCTCAATTATACCGCTTTTGCCTCCGGCTTCGATTGCCATATTAGACATGGCAAAACGGCTATCCATATCCAGTTTTCTAATCGCCTCCCCTGTAAACTCCATAGCTCTGTATAGCGCGCCGTCAACCCCAATATCCCCTATAGTATAAAGTATTAAATCTTTCCCTGTAACCCACTTATCTAATTTACCGCTGTATACAAATTTTATCGTCTCGGGAACCCTTAGCCAAACTTTTCCCGTAGCCCAGCTGGCAGCCAAATCCGTAGAGCCTACCCCGGTTGAAAAGGCCCCCAGCGCACCATATGTACAAGTATGTGAATCAGCCCCAATTATCAAATCTCCCGGGCCGACTAACCCTTGTTCGGGCAATAGCGCATGTTCTATACCCATGCGCCCGACTTCAAAATATTTTTCTATCCCATATTTATGCGCAAAGCTTTTAAGAACCTTCGCCTGATTTGCGCTCTTTTTGTCCTTCGCAGGGACAAAATGGTCGGGAACCAACACTATCTTATCGGCAATCGCGGGTTTTATGCATAATCTCTCAAACTGCTCTATCGCAATAGGGGCGGTGATATCATTGCCTAAGGCCAAATCAACAGCGGCTAAAATAAATTCGCCGGCCGATAGTTCTTTTTTATCCGTATGCGCCAGCAATATTTTTTCTGTAATCGTATAAGACATTTTGAGTTCTTGAGTTCGTTGAGTTCGTTGAGTTGTTTGAGTTTAAACTCTATGAACTCAATAAACTCTATAAACTAATCTTTATTATTTAAATTTTTTTAAAACAAGAGTTGCGTTATGCCCGCCAAAACCTAACGAATTAGACATCGCTACTTCCAACTTTACGCCTCTTGCTTGATTAGGCACATAGTCTAAATCACAGTCCGGGTCGGGATTTTCGTAGTTTATAGTGGGAGGAATAATATTATTTTTTACGGCTAGGGCACAGGCGATAAACTCAACTCCTCCGGCAGCTCCTAACAAATGTCCTGTCATTGATTTAGTGGAACTTACTGCTATTTTTTTTGCGTACTCTCCGAATAGTTTCTTTATGGCCAAAGTCTCAACTTTGTCGTTGAGTATGGTTGATGTCCCATGAGCGTTTATATACGATACATTTTCCGGTTTTAAGCCGGCATCTTTTAAAGCTGCCGACATTGCTCTTACTGCTCCGTCTGCCGTGGGATCCGGAGCTGTTATATGATAGGCATCAGCACTCATACCGTATCCTATAACCTCCGCGTATATCTCAACTCCGCGTTTAAGAGCGTGTTCCAGTTCTTCTAAAACCAAAACCCCAGCCCCTTCGGCTATAACAAACCCGTCACGGTCGCGCTCAAACGGACGGCTGGCACGCTCCGGCTCATCATTTCTTTTCGAAAGAGCTTTTAAAGCACAAAAACCCCCTACGCCTAAAGGCGTGATTGCGCTTTCTGTGCCGCCAGTAAACATTATATCGGCATCGCCGCGTTGAATTATCTTAAAAGCGTCTCCTATAGCATGGCTTCCGGAAGCGCAAGCGGTCGCTACGCAGGAATTCGGCCCCTTAAGCCCTAATTGTATTGAAATATGCCCTGCGGCCTCATTAACAATCAACATCGGGATAAGAAATGGTGAAAGACGGGAAGGCCCTTTTTCCAAGTATATCTTGTGCTGCTCCTCTATGGTATGGAGGCTGCCGATGCCAGAGCCCACAAAAACACCTATGCGGTCTCTATTTAATTTTTCAAGGTCTAAGCCGGCGTCTTTACATGCTTCAAAGGCGGAAAATACAGCATACTGTACAAATTTATCTACTCTTTTTAATTCCTTGGATGAAAAATGGGCCGAGGGGTTAAAGTTCTTGACTTCGCCCGATATGCGCGAATCAAATTTCGAGATATCAAAAGTCTTAGTGTAAGATATACCGCTTTTGCCGGAAATAATCCCGTCCCAAAATGTTTTAACATCATTACCTAAAGGACATATGGTCCCCAGGCCGGTAATAACTACTCTTTTTTTCATGATTAATGTTAAGAATATTTACCCCCGAAGCTACCTGTCGGCCCTCGGCTTCACCGCGAGGCGAGCAGGCAGAAATCATCGGGGGTTATATTTAGCCGCTAATGAAGCATTAAACTTAATTAAAATTCTATTTCAATAGCGCTTACTTACTGGCGGCTTTTTCTTCTATGTATTTAATCGCGTCTCCTACTGTGCTCATTTTTTCGGCATCTTCATCAGGAATTTCAATGCCAAACTCCTCCTCTAAAGCCATTACCAACTCTACCGTATCCAGAGAATCAGCGCCTAAATCATCAATAAATGATGCCTGTGGTGTTACCTCCTCCACCTTGACACCCAGCTGTTCTGCGATAATTGATTTTACTTTATCTTCTACTGCCATCTGTTTTCCTCCTTGGATAAACCGCCAGAAGCGGGATAAATCATACCTCTACTCCTGGCTTAAATAACCTATAGGTCAAGCTCCGGAGTAAATTCGCACCTATAACTTACATAACCATACCGCCGTCAACAACAATAACCTGCCCTGTGATATAATCTGATTCACCGCTTGCTAAAAACAAGCATGTCTTGGCTACATCTAAGGCGGTACCAAACTTACCCAAAGGAATGCTTTTTAACATCCGCTCTTTTACATCCTCCGGAAGTTTTGCCGTCATATCTGTTTGAATAAAACCGGGCGCTACCGCATTAACACAGATATTTCTCAAAGCAAGCTCTTTAGCCATTGACTTGGTAAGACCGATAATACCTGCTTTTGAAGCAGCATAATTAGCCTGCCCAATATTACCGATTAAGCCGATGATAGAAGCAATATTTACTATCTTACCCTGCCTCTGCTTAACCATTATTTTCGAAACAACTTTGGAGGCGTTAAATGTGCCTTTTAGGTTCACATTAATTACCGCATCCCAATCTGCTTCAGACATTCTAAGCATTAAACCATCACGGGTTATGCCAGCATTGTTAACTAATATATCAATCTTGTTAAATTTGTCAAGAGTTTTGTTTACCAAATCTTCGGCTGATGCAAAACTTGTTACGTCCGCCTTAAAACCTGCCGCTTTTCTGCCGGTTTTTTCAACCTCTCTTGCCGTATCTTCGGCAGATTCAATATTAACATCACAAATGGCTATATCTGCCCCTTCTTTAGCAAAAAATAAGGCTATTTCTCTGCCAATGCCGCGTCCTCCACCAGTAATTAAAGCAACTTTATCTTTTAATCGCATATTCCCCTCTCTCCGTTCGGGAGTAACCCGAAACCAATAACCAATGGCCAGATATTAAAGCTTGTTTTTCTAGTTAATGGTTACCGGCTACTAAATTTATATCTTCCATCTTTTCTATGCTAACCACTTGTAATCCAGAATCAATTTTTCTCGCCAACCCTTTCAATACCTTCCCCGGGCCTATTTCAAAAAACGATTTTACTCCGAAGGACAACATATACCGCATTGAATCCTCCCAGAGAACGCTAGATCTTACCTGTAAAGCTAAATTATTGCGGATTTCATCTGTTGAAGAAAATGGCCTGGCCGTAACATTGCTAACCACGCTTATAGTAGAAGGTAATTTAAAATGGATATCTTTTAGCTCTTCGGCCAGCCTTAATCTGGCTTCTTCCATAAGCCTGGAATGAAAAGCCCCGCTAACCTCCAATTCTATCAAGCGTTTAGCGCCTTCTTTAGAAGCCAAGGCATAAAATTTATCAATATCTTCTTTTCTACCGGTTACCACTAGCTGCCCAGGGCAATTTCTATTGGCGACTTCAATACCGGCCTCCCCGCATAATTTATCTATAATTGCCGCATCCAGACCGATAACCGCAAGCATCTTCCCTGGATTCTTTTCTGAAACACCGCGCATAATCCCAGCACGCTTTTTCACTAAGTTCAAAGAGTCTTCAAAACTCAGCGCGCCGGCCGCAACCAATGCCGAATACTCGCCTAAACTTAACCCAGCAGTAAAATCGGCCTTGATATCTGAATTTTTTTGCCGAAAAGCTTCTAGTGACGCCACGCTAGTTACTAAAATTGCCAGCTGGGCTTTATCAGTCCGGGCAAGCAAATCCTGCGGCCCTTCAAAACATAATTTAGATATGGCAAAACCCAGGAGTGCATCCGCTTTATTAAAAACCTTTCTTGCGGCGGAGGAATTATCGTAAAAATCCTTACCCATGCCTACATACTGGGCGCCTTGTCCGGGAAAAATGTAAGCTACCATTTTATTACTACCGCTCCCCAGGTAAGGCCGGCGCCAAAAGCATCCAACACTACTATATCGCCCTTCTTAATGCGTTTTGATCTTACCGCCTCGCAAAGCGCAATCACGGTAGCAGCGGACGACATATTCCCGTACTTTTCTATATTAAAATATATTTTCTTCTCCGGCAGGCCCATTTTTTTTGCCACCGCTAAAAGTATCCTGATGTTCGCCTGATGAGGTATAAGAATATCTATATCTTTACAGCTTAAGCCTATTTTAGATAAAGCGACCTCGGCAGCCTTACTCATAATCCTAACTGCCAATTTAAACAGCTCGTTCCCCTGCATTTTAATAAAATGTAGGTGTTTTTTGACTGTTTCACTGCTGGCCGGCATTCTAGAGCCGCCGGCAGGTAAAAGTAAAAGGTCGGAATTCATGCCGTCAGAGCCAAGGTAACGAGAGACTATTCCTCCGCTATTAACTTTAGCTAAAACGCATGCCCCTGCCCCATCGCCGAATAAAACGCATGTATTCCTGTCGGTCCAATCGGTAATAGAGGAGAGTTTTTCCGCGCCTATAATCAGGGCATTCTTGCATACACCTGAAATAATAAACTGCTCCGCTGTAACTAAAGCATAAACAAATCCAGAACAGGCAGCGCTAATATCAAAACATATCGCCTTATCAGCACCCAGATTTTTTTGCACTAAGCATGCGGTCGCGGGAAACTGCATATCCGGTGTAATAGTAGCCACTATTATCAAATCCAGATCTTTTGCTGTTAAACCCGCGTCTTTCAAAGCCGCTCTTGCCGCCTTAATCGCTAAATCACTTGTCGCTTCATCTTTAGATGCGATACGCCTTTGTTTTATGCCGGTACGCGTAGTAATCCATTCGTCGGAAGTATCCACCATTTTCTCTAAGTCGCAATTTGCAAGAATCTTTTTAGGCAGATAACTCCCCAAACCAATAATGCCTATTTTTTTAGCGCTGGACATTGTTAATCGGCCTTGATGGCTGGCTCTTCGCTGATGGAAGAAATGGCGTGGGAAACAGATTCGATAATATTATCATTTACTTTCCGCTCTACTTCTTCTTTAGCGACACGTATAGCATTTTTTATAGCGTTGGCGTTAGAGCGCCCGTGCCCTATGATAACTACGCCATCTACGCCTAAAAGAGGCGCTCCGCCGTATTCGGAATAATCCAAAGATTTTTTAAAACGTTTTAACCCGCTTTTTAAAAGAAGCACGCCGGCCTTGGTTATGATATTACGTTTTAATTCGCGGTAGAGAAATGTGCCTATTGTTTCAGCAAGGCTCTCCGCCACCTTTAAAACTACATTACCAACAAACCCATCGCAGATAATAATGTCGCAAGAGCCGGAAAAAATATCCCTGCCTTCAACATTCCCGATAAAATTAAGGCCGCTGCCCTCCAGCAGTTTAAATGTATCTCTAATAAAATCGGTGCCTTTAGTCTCCTCTTCTCCAACATTTAAAAGGCCTATGGTGGGATTTTCTTTATTAAGAATATAATGGCAATAGGAATTGCTCATTATGGCATAATGCATTAAATGTATGGGCTTAGCATTTATATTTGCGCCTACGTCTATAAGAAAGGACGCGCCCTTAGGCGTAGGAACAATAATAGAAATACCCGGCCGCTCTATGCCGGGCAAGAGCCTCAACGCTATAGTGGCCGCGCATACAACAGCACCGGTATTGCCTGCGCTGACAAAGGCATCTGCTTTCTTTTCTTTAATTAAATTTATGCCTTTTACTATGGAAGAATCGCGTTTTTTCCGCACACTAACAGCCGCCGGTTCGTGCATCTCTATAATTTCACTAGCGGGTTGTATATCGATATTCAGCCTTGACGCCTTATGTTTCAGGAGCTCGTTTTTAATTTTAGCCTCATCTCCGACTAAAATTATATCTGCCCCATAATCTTTTACGGCTCTTATTGCACCCTCAATAACTAACTGCGGCGCATAATCACCGCCCATAGCATCAACAACTATTTTCATAATTAGTTTAATAGCCGGCTAGAATATCGTGACAGGCTATTTTTCTCCCTTTTTCTCGCTTTTATCTTTAATCTCTATAACCTGCCTACCCTTGTAATAGCCGCATGTCGGGCATATCCGGTGTGATAATTTAGGCTGCTTACATTGCGGACAGACACTTAACAAGGTCGCTTTTATTTTTTTATGCGTTCGCTTTTTCCTGCTTCTTGTTTTCGAAAACCTTCTCTTTGGTAATGGCATGTTTTACTCCTCCACAGTTAGTGAACACTTACGCAATTGCCCACAAGGGCACAGCGGCGCAATTCCTTTAAGCGCCGGCTGTCCCACAAGGGCACAGCGGCGTAATTCCTTTAAGCGCCGGCTGTCCCATAAGGGCACAGCGGCGTAATTCCTTTAAGCGCCGGGTGATATATAAGCGCCAGGTGTCAATTTCAATAGGTGTAAATGAGGCATCCGCCGGAGGCGGATTTACGGAAATTAACTAGTCATCTATTCGCAAACTCACAGCGCTTTGCATCTGCAATCGCCGTCATTCAAATCTTCTCCGCAATTTACGCATAAGCCTTTACAGATCGGGCTGCATAGAGGATTAACTGGAAAACCGATAATTATTTCTTCTCTAAGCTCATCTGTTATATCAACGCTTGTTTCATCGCCTTTTAATTGATAAACAAATTCAATTTTGTGATCTAATCCGGAACTGAATTTTTTCAAACAACGGGAGCAAGCAAGCAAAAGCTCTAATTTGATATCACCCTTAACTATCAGCGTATTATTCTTTTTTTGAGCGGATATACTAACCTCTGCAGGCCCTTTAAATTCTGCCTGGGGCAGCTCTAGGTCTAATGATTGCGGCTCATAACTCTGTTTAAGCTCTATGCTCTTTCCGGATGCGAGCTTAACAAGATCAATTTTCACCCCGCTCTTCCTCCATTGGCTTTGCTTATAATCTTCAGGAAGGGCGGGGTGAACCCCGCTCTCCCCTTCCTTGGAATACCACAAGCTCTACGAAATTATCGTATTACCTATTCAACTTTCACAGACTTAACAAGATTATTTTTTAAGGCGCCTCTTAAGCTTATTCTCAATATAGGGGGGCAAAAAACTTGAAAGGTCAGCCCCTAAACCGGCGGCCTCTTTTAGCAGCTTAGATGAAATATAGCTGTAATTTTCCGAAGGCATAAGAAATATAGTTTCTAAATCAGCAGCTATCTTTCTATTCGTGAGCGCCATCTGAAATTCATACTCAAAATCAGACACCATTCTTAGGCCCCGGACTATAACCTTTGCTTTATTTTTTCTGGCAAAATCAACCGCGAGACCGTCAAAAATTTTAATTTCCAGGCCGGTAAATTGCTTAGTCGCCTCTTTAAGCATTTCTAAACGTTCCGCAGCTGAAAACAAAGGGCCTTTCTGCGGGCTATCGGCAATCGCAACTATAAGATCAGGAAAAATAGCAAGAGCCCTCTCAATAACATCCACATGGCCGTATGTTACCGGGTCAAATGTCCCTGGATATATAGCTTTTTGGCACATATTCCCTCAGTTTGTTCGGAAGAAACCAGATAATTTTGTAGTTTTCTAGTTACCGGTTGCGGGTTTTTAGCTACTTTCTCCCATACAAAGACAATACCGTATCCCCGTATCTATACTGCCTATAAAGCGTTAAAATGTTCAGAGATTCCGGTAAAATGTCTTTTTTGTAATGTTGAACTATAATAAAGCCGGAAGGTGTTAATATATCATAGAGATCAAGGGTTTGCAAGGTTTTTTTCGCCAAGCCGTTATAGTAAGGAGGGTCTAAAAATATAATATCAAAATTTTCCCCGCCTGAATATAATCTTTCTAAAATCTTAAAAACATCCGCGGATAAAATCCTGATTGAATTATGAAACTGCCCTTTAGATACCCTTTCTTGTAGTGATTTAAGAGCCCCTCTGTCTGATTCTACCAGTAAAACCTCTTTAGCGCCGCAAGAAGCGGCCTTAAGTCCTACCGAGCCCGTTCCAGCGAATAAATCTAAAAATGACAACCCTGAAATATCCCCCAGAATATTAAACAATGCCTCTTTTACCCTCTTCTCCGTAGGCCTGATACCTTTGGATATTTTTGATTTTTTATATTTCATTTTTGATCCTATTGAGCTTTGTACAACTAATGGTAAAAATTCCGCAAAACATAAGCGAAATATTGACTACCTTAATAGCATCGGTAAAACAAAAGTCAATATTAGCCTGCCATTATTAACTCTTCATATTCAGGGAAGCGTTTTTTAAGCATGTTTCTCAAATCTAAATTTTGCTTAAGCACAAGCTCAGGATCACCAGCTAATAATCCTGCCGCTTCCTCCCGGGCATTCTTCAGTAAATGCATCTGGGATAAGGGGTCTGCTATTCGTAATTCTGTTAAACCATGCTGACGCTTACCAAAAAACTCACCCGGCCCCCTCAACCTTAAATCTTCTTCGGCAATTTTAAAACCGTCTGAAACATTAAGCATCGTTTTTAACCGGTATTGCGCATCAGCGCTATTAACTTCAGCGATAAGTAAACAATAAGACTTTAATCCCCCCCTGCCAATCCTTCCCCGCAGTTGATGCAGCTGGGAAAGACCGAACATCTGCGCCTCTTCTATAAGCATAACGCAAGCATTGGGGACATCTACCCCCACTTCCAAAACGGTAGTAGCAACAAGAACATGCATCACTCCGCGCTGAAAATCTGACATAATTTTATCCTGTTCGATTTGATTCATTTTGCCGTGAATCAAACCAATATTAAAGCTGCTAAACTCATTTTTAATTTCAGCATATATATCCGCTATAGAACGCAGCCCCAAAAAATCTGATTCTTCTATATTGGGACAGATAATATATGCCTGTTGCTTTTGCTCAATTTTATCCTTTATAAAACTATATGCTTCTTTACGCTGCTTAGGGCTGTAGAGCACCGTATCTATGGAAAGCCTGTTTTTCGGTAACTCATCCAATAAAGAAATATCCAAATCTCCGTAGATAGTAAATGAAAGCGTCCGGGGGATAGGGGTGGCAGTCATAATCAGGCAATCTGGATTATTGCCTTTTTTCGGCAATAGCGCCCTCTGCCCAACGCCGAATTTATGCTGTTCATCGATTATTACTAATCCTAAATTATTAAATTTTAAGCTTTCTTCTAAAAGACTATGCGTCCCAATCACTAAATCAACGCCGCCTTCTTCTATCTGCTTATAGAGCTTATTTTTCTCTTTTTTATTAATACTGCTGGCAAGCAGGGCGATTGTTATTTTTCTAGACTGACATCTGTCATCCGACATCTGACATCTGATATTTTCATAGTGCTGCCTTGCCAAGATTTCGGTAGGAACCATAAAAGCAGCCTGATAGCCGCCGTCAAGAGCGATACATGCAGCCGCCGCAGCCAATACGGTTTTGCCTGAGGCAACCTCACCCTGAAGCAGCCTTTGCATGGGGGCAGCCCCTGACATATCCCGCTTAATCTCCTCCAATGCTCTTTTCTGCGCGCCAGTCAGCTCAAAGGGGAGGCTGGAAATAAAACGATTAAAAATCTCGCCGTTTATCTTATGGGTAATCCCGCGCTTATTCCCCCTTTTTATTTTTCGCATTAGAATAGGTATTTGATATAGAAAAAACTCCTCAAAAGATAACCTGCGATAAGCTTCTTTCTTCGATGCTTCATCCCGGGGAAAATGCATGGTCAAAATACTTTTTGCCAAATTAAGAAAACCGTATTTTTTTCTTATATCATAAGGCAAAATCTCCCTCACTCTCGGTATATATTCTTCTAAAACCTTTTTAACGATCTTGCGGAAATACCTCTGGCTGATGCCTTCGGGTAAAACATATACGGGAACCATTTTATTTAAATTTAACGTATTATCTTTATTATTATCTCCGTCTATAATTTCAAACTCAGCGGATTTTATTTGCAGTTTTCCCTCGTGTAATTCAACCTTACCGTATAAAACAGTTTCTACGCCGGTTTTAAAATAATTTTTTAAATATGTCTGATTAAACCATACGGCGGATATCTTGCCGGTACCATCGCTCAGCAAAGCCTCTGTTATGCTAAAGCCCCTTCTCCGCCATGATAGGCGCTGCCTGATAGTTAAAACTTTGGCACGAACCGTATAAATACCGCTATTAGTTATCTTATGCAAGGAAACAAAATTAGAGTGGTCTTCGTATCTTCTGGGAAAATAATAAAGAATATCTTCTATGCTGTATATGCCTATTTTTTTAAGCAATACGGCACGCTTGAGCCCCACGCCCTTTAAATAACGGACATGCGTATTAAAATTATAAGGCATTACTGGTATTCCGGGGATTTGGTAATGTTTCCGGTAAGAAGGTCTATTTGTAAAAACCGAGCGGCATTTACATTTGCCGAACAAGCTGCGCGCGGATTATTCCTGCGCCTTGCGACAGCTGTACTTGTACTGGTATCAATCCAATAAGAAAACCATGCTCTCGCACTTAGATTAGGATCATCTATATTAAGGTTTGCCCAGGATGCGTCGCAGGGGGTAAAATTTGCTGGCAAGGTAACGCCGTCTTCGCTGGCTGCCTTAATTTCACGATATATTAAAGGCAATACTGCCTGCGGCTCTGCTGAACGTGATTTTTCCAATGTCTTAAAATATCCGGGAGCAGCAAAGCTAACTAATATAGCTAAAACCACGACTATAATCATAACTTCCAGCATGCTAACACCGGGGGCTTTAGGCATAGAATTATTTTTCATATTTAACAAGCTAGGAAATGCCGGCATTTTCCTCGTTACCGTCTTTGTTATCGGTCAAAGAATCGGGTTTTTCTTTTTTCGGGTTATCTTCTCCCGGATTTTTCTCTTTATCGTTCTGAATGATAACAGAGGATGCTTTGGCGGCATCCCGATTATTATTCAGTAACTGCTTCTCCAAATCATCATATTGCTCTTTAAGCCCGCCATAAGCTTCATTAAGAGAAGATAATTCTTTTTCTTTAGAATTAAGGCTTTCTTTAAGAGCGCTGATTTCTTTAAGATTATTATCAAAAAGCATCTTCTGTTCGCTCAGCTGTTTATCTCTCGCTTCCAGATCTGATTTTAGTTTTTCGATTGCCTTTCTTGTCTCCGCTTCTTCGGAAGACTTTGCTTCATTTTTCTTAAGCTGTGTTTGAAGGGCCGCTTTTGATTTATTAAAATTATCTTCGAGTTCCCTGGATTTTTCAATTTCCATCTTGAGGGCTTCATTCTTTTCTCTTACCTGAGCCGACAATTCATCGAGCATCCTCGTTAAATCACCATGATTTTTTTTCTCTGACGAAACGCTCTTAATTGATGCGATAACAAGCAGAAATAAAATTACCGCAAGGGCCGCAATAGCATATAAAAATATGTTCATAAATTAGCTCCTTTTTATATATAAAATACTGATACGCCTATTTTAATTGGGCGGCCAGATCAAACAGGGTAGGCGCCAAAAAAGACCTTAAAAAATACTGCAATACATATATAGCGAATACCGCTATCATAGGAGAAATATCTATGCCGAATCTAAAATCAGAAGGGAGCATCTTCCTTATCGGATATAAAACAGGTTCAGTTATTTTATTAATAAACTGTACCAATGGGTTATACGGATCGGCATGCACCCAACTTATGATAACGCGGATAATTATTATTAAAACAAAAAAATCCAATAACCGCGGGGCAAACATATAAAAAATATTGCCTAAAAAAATTAAAAAATTAGCGATAACAAACATGTCTTAACTCCCTTAAAAACATTATACATACCTTAAAAAACAAATCAAGCAAAAGCTAGATCGCTCTTCTTTTAAAAGTTTTTTTACTCGCCTATAGAATCTCTCAATTTATATTTTTTTTGAATATGCGCAGTTTGGATAGCCTGAATTAAAGGTTAAGAAAACCCGTATCGGAATACAGGCAAAATGCTTGCCAGATACCGTCATCTGCTGGCCTATCCTATGTTCATAATCCTTACACTGATATTGAGCCGCGCTTATTTTTACGAGATTTCTGCACGGATCACCATCATAAGCGCCGCAGCAAGATCCGCACCTCAAGCACTGATCTTCATGCCGCTTAAAATCTTCCTCTTGTTTTTGGGTATATAAAAATTTATCCATGCTTATATTATAACTCAAAAACTATAAATCCCAAGTATTTTATGCTTTATTCCAGAAAATATCTAATTGCAAATTAATCTATATTAGCTTAGAATATGAGGACATGAATAGTAAAAAATATATCTTAATTATAGATGACGAAAAAGCCATGGTAGAAAGGCTTACGCAGAACGTAGAAAGAGCCGGCGAATACGAGGTTATTGCCGCATATGACGGACAGCAAGGGCTGGAATTAGCACAAAAGCTGATACCGGATATGATAATAACAGATCTCATGCTACCGAAACTTGACGGTTACAAAATCTGCCGGATGCTTAAATTCAGCGAAAATTATAAACATATACCGATAATCATCTACAGCGGGCGTGACCACGATAGCGACAAGAAACTTGCCGAAGAATGCGGCGCCAACGCCTTCATCCCCAAAATAGACGGGCAAGACATATTAATAGAAAAGATGAGAAAAATAAGTTAAGAAAAGGCGGGAAAATCTCTTCGATATTTTCCCAGTAGGCTTCGGAGTTTAAATAAAAAAAATCCCCAAGGTAAAAACCAAGGGGATTTTTTTTATTTAAACCAGCGACTACCTACTCTCCCGTAGCGTTGCCACTAGAGTACCATCGGCCTTGAGAAGCTTAACTGCCGTATTCGGAATGGGAACGGGTGTTTCCTTCTCAGCAAAGTCACTGGAAAATTTAGGACAACTTTTTGTCATAATGCGGACTAAACCTGCGTTGCGACAGATTAGTACATTTTAAAATAGTGGTCAAGCCGATTGGCTAATTAGTACTCCTTAGTTAAAACCCTTACGGGCCTTACGCATGGAGCCTATCAAGGTCGTAGTCTACAACCAGCCTTCATCCGTCTTGCGACGGAAGAGATATCAATTCTTGAGGTGGGCTTGGCGCTTATATGCCTTCAGCGCTTATCCCTTCCGAACATAGCTACCCAGCCTTTGCCCTTGGCAGGACAACTGGAACACCAGAGGTTCGTCTCTCCCGGTCCTCTCGTACTAGGAAGAGCTCCTCTTCAAATATCTTAACGCCCACAGCAGATAGAGACCGACAATTCTGTTACACTCTAAAATTTATAGAGGGATTAATATTTCTATTAACCTCTGCATATCGCTATGCAGTTCGGACTGTATCATATACCTACCTACATTAGACAGGTTTCTGGCGTACAGTCTCTGAGGATTCCAAACTAGACAACACATCTTCTAATCTTAATTTACGATATTTACCGCCGGCGTTCATTGAAAACGCTAATTTTAATATCGTAATTAATCCATTCTTTTTTAAGTGCTCTCCCTGACTCATCAAGTCTATCACTTTAGCAAATTTCGCAAAATCATGACGTTTTGATGAAATCAAAGGATAGCTGTGAAAGAATGGCACAACTTTATCTTGGAGATCTTTCAAATTACGCACAACATAGACCGATGTTAAATCTTTAGGATTCGGTGAATTATTTGGTTTAATATAACCGCAACCAAACTTGTCCTGAATCGCTTTTATAACCTCAGTTCTATTTTGATGTTGTGAAACATGAAATTCCGGAATAACCTGAATTCCTAACTTCACATTTTTGCTTTTCTGAATAGTTATGGAAAAGCAACCTTCTCCATCAACAAAGCCGGTAATATAGTAAGATGCTATCCCGCTTGGCCTTTCCTGCTGATTATCTGCACTCATATATTTTCACTCCTTAACGACATCTTATATTATAGAGACTTATCGTCAAGTAGTAATATGAGATACCCAGATTTTCCAGCATATAGCCAGATTTATAGACAGCTAACGGTCATTTAACTGTCTCACGACGTTCTGAACCCAGCTCGCGTACCCTTTTAACCGGCGAACAGCCGGACCCTTGGGACCTTATCCAGCCCCAGGATAGGATGAGCCGACATCGAGGTGCCAAACAGGGCTGTCGATATGAACTCTCGAGCCCTATAAGCCTGTTATCCCCGGAGTACCTATTATTCGTTGAGCGATGGCAATCCCATTTTCAACCACCGGATCACTAAACCCTACTTTCGTACCTGCTTGTCCTGTCGGACTCGCAGTCAAGCTCCTTTATGCTTTTACACTCAACAGCTGATTGCCAACCAGCCTGAAGGAACCTTTGGGCCCCGCCGTTACACTTTAGGAGGGAACCGCCCCAGTCAAACTGACCATCTGGCACTGTCTTGCGGCCGGATTCACGGCACGCAGTTAGAATCTTAGTACAATAAGGGTGGTATTTCACATTGCGGCTCTGGCAAAGCTAGCGCCTCACCTTCAAAGCCTCCCACCTATGCTACACATATGGGACCAAAATCCAATACCAGAATACAGTAAAGGTTCCGGGGTCTTTTCGTCTTG
>PCWA01000070.1 GCA_002796125.1 Candidatus Ghiorseimicrobium undicola | reverse complement strand
GTGAACCTGTATCAGGCCTCAAGGGCCTTTAACTATGTTCTTAATACAGGGAAACCTATTGTAAAAAAGGGCGGCATTGTTTTGGTGCGCGCGTCCTTGAGGGATGGTTTTGGACGAGGTATTGCTGAAAAAAGATTCAGCAGGGCTATGAAAGTGATGAAATCACCCCAGGATTTTATTAATAAAATAAAACAAGGAGGATGTGTTGCCGGAGAACATAGGGCATATATGGTCGCAAAGGCCCTTAAAGATGCCCGGCTTGGATTTATAGGGCAAAAGGCGTATACCTATTCCAAAGGTTGTCCATTTCTGGCGTTTCCTACAGTGAAGGCCGCGCGGGATTTTATAAAGCATACCATGGGTGAGGAGGCGTCAATTTACGAAGTATCTAATGCCCTTTCCGTTATTATTTCCAGGTAATACAATGTGATAATATAGACGAAAGTGCTCGTTTACAGTTTACAGTGTACAGTTTACAGGCTCATTACGCAGCGCTATTTCATAAAGGTTTTGACAAAGCATCCGCTATTATATATACTTTAAATGGAGATTATACTAAAGGAGCCAGAAAAGAGAGGTTACTCACATTAAAAAGATTAACCTGTCTCAGGATGGGCTGTTTAAAATGGTAAAAAGAACCGGTTGCTTGTCTTTGAGGAAGATAAAAACCGGTTATTTTTTATAAAAAAGGAGGGGGCATGGAAAAGAAAAAAATATTAGTTATAGACGATGAGGTTAATGTCACGTCCCTGGTGAAGACAAGGCTTGAGTTCCATAACTATTATGTCGTCCCCTGCTATACCAGCAAGCGCGGGCTGGAAATAACCATAAGAGAAAAGCCGGATTTGATACTAATGGATGTCATGATGCCGGATATAAACGGATATGAATTGTGCAAGGAGTTAAAGGCGAACCCCAAAACCAGGACTGTGCCGGTAATTTTATTTAGCGCCAAAGAATCCGATAAGCATAAGATGCATGAGAAGTGCATGGAGGTAGGCGCCCAGGATTATATATTAAAGCCATATGAGCAAAAAGAACTTCTTGATAAGATAGAGAAAATAATAACAAAAAAGCGTTAATTACATATAACATTAAGCCCGATATGTATAAGAAAAAAATATTGATCATAGAAGATGAGGCGGGCCTGGTTGAGACGGTTAAGTTCAGGCTGGAGGCGAATAATTACGAGGTAATAACCGCGGATAACGGCGAAGAGGGGTTGGATAAAGCGCGCAGGGAAAAGCCTTCATTGGTACTTCTGGACCTTATGATCCCCCGCATTGACGGGCATGAGGTTTGCCGCTTACTTAAGTCAGATGAAAAGTACAAAGATATACCGATTATAATATTTACCGCCAGGGCCGGGGAGGATGATGAGAAGCTGGCCTCCGAGGCGGGCGCCAATGATTATATTACAAAACCCTTTGAATCCAAGGAGCTGCTTTTCAGGATAGAGGGGTTGCTAAAAAATTAGAAAGGAATTTCATATGGCAAGGAAAAACCCGGCGCACCTTAAAAAAGAATTGAAAGAAAAAGAAAAACAGATAGAGAAGATGCGCAGGGATTTTAGCAGGCTTAGCAATGTTAAGGATGAGCTTATTTCCGTAGTGAGCCATGAGCTGCGTACCCCTCTTACTATCATTAAAGAAGGCATTAATCTTACGCTGGATGAGGTGGCAGGAAAGATCAATCCTAAACAAAAGCAGTTTCTTTCTATCTCACGCCAGAATATAGAGAGGCTCTCCAATTTAATAAACGATCTTTTGGATGTTTCCAAAATTGAGGCAAGAAAGGTGACGTTGAAAAAAAGCCTTATTGATCTGGAGGCTTTTATAAAAAATATTATCCTGCCGTTTAAGACTATCGCGGATGACAGGAATATTTCCCTGGGATACAAGTTTCCCGACAAAGGAATAAGCATTTTTATGGATCCCGACAAGATAACACAGGTATTGAATAATCTGATCGGGAATGCCATAAAATTTACCAAGGCCGGGGGAAAGATCACCATTTTAGCGGAAGACCGGCCGGGACTTATACAGATAGGAGTAAGTGATACCGGCATAGGGATATCAAAGCAGAACCTTGGCAGTCTGTTTAATAAGTTTACGCAGCTTAACCGTTCATACGGGCCCGGGGAAAAAGGGACAGGCCTGGGCCTTGCGATATCAAAAGGTTTAGTAGAACTGCATGGCGGCTCTATATGGGCCGAATCCGTGCCCGGCAAAGGCTCAAAATTTTTGTTTAACATACCCAAGGCGAATTTTGAGGAGATATTGAGAGAGTATGTCAAGGAAGGGATAATGGAATCCCAGGACAAGGACAGCGTATTTTCTATCCTGGTTGCGAGGATCGATAATTTTGATGCGCTTAAGAAGAAATATGGCATGGCAAAGCCGTATCTTTTGCTGGAGCGTATCCTGGATGTTACAAAGAAAACGCTTAGGAGGGTAACGGATACGACGATTAAAAGTTCCGGCGAATGCGCGGC
>PCWA01000097.1 GCA_002796125.1 Candidatus Ghiorseimicrobium undicola | reverse complement strand
CCTTTTTGAGTAGTTATTATGTTCAATTCTTCAGAATCTAAAATAACCGCGTAATCCGGATTAATTATTTTTCTCTTCAGTAATGGTATAAGGCCATATTTACTCCCCGCTTCCTCATCTGCGGTCGCGGCCAATAATACATCGCATCCCGGCTTAATATTATCCTCTTTTAAGCTTACTAATGCCTCTATGGCTATCGCCAAATTACATTTACAATCACTAGCGCCTCTGCCGTAAATTTTACCATTAAATATCTGCGCCTTAAAAGCCCCGTATTTCCAATTTGACCCCGCGGGAACCGTATCCAAATGCGGCGAAATAAGCACTGTTTTCTTCAGGCGCCCATTAAGCCTGGATACAACATTGACTCTTTTATCTTTAAATTCGTGGGTTTTGACTTTTAACCCGGCATCTCTTAATCGCCGCCCAACGAAATCAGCAATCATTGCCTCGTTACCGGTAGGATTCTCAGAATTTATACGTATCAAATCCCGGGTAAGCTCAACCAGCCTGTCTTTTATTATCATGTTTATTGCTGCTTATGGCTTGATAAACGTTCTTTAACCAGCTCGCTTACAAGCCCGCCATCAGCAGACGCCCCAGCCCTAGCCATTACTTCTTTCATGGCCTTTCCCATCAATTTCATGGAAGGGGCCTCTCCCAACGAAGACACTACTTCATCTACGATTATGCGTAACTGGCTTTCGGACAGGGCTTCTGGCAGGTAAGATTTTAATATTTCCTGTTCTCTTGCTTCCTTTTCTGCCAACTCCATCCTGTTGCCTTTTTTAAACTGCTCTATTGAATCCGCGCGCTGCTTAATCTGTTTTTTAATTACGGAAATCACCTCTTCGTCGCTAAGCTTATCTTGTCTCTTGTCTATAGCAAAATTCTTGAGGCCGGCGCGTAAAAAACTTAAGACCGAAGACCTCAATGCCTCTTTATTTTTCATCGCCTGTTTATAATCTTCCATTATCTTTTCTTCTAATAACATTTATCCCTCCCTGCCAACAGTGTAGCTGTGTTTTCCGGCCTGGCGCTTGCGCCGGATGTTTTATCCGGATTTAAACTTCCTGCTAAAATGATACAATCCGTAGTTTACCAATATGGTTAAATCTTGCCAAGGCTTCTTTGAAGATAATACCGCAAAAATTATTTTTGCCTCATCGGAGGCAGCAGTTCCAACAAAACAATGCCTGGATTTTATGGTATAACCTGTTTTGCCTATTATATAACCCGGACGCCTCCAAAGCATTTTATTGTGGTTGAGAAGCCTTAGCTTCCTGCCATCGCTTCCGCTTATATATTTTTCTTTTGTCTTAAGTAAATCGGATATTAACGGCTTGGCTAGGGCATAGCGCATTAATTGCGACAAATCATAGACATTGGAATATTGTTTTAATCCTTTAGAGGGCAGACCGGTAGAATTAGCAAAACACGTATTTTTCATGCCTATCGCTTTAGCCTTTTTATTCATCAGTTTGACAAATTCTTCCTCGCTTCCGGAAATAGCCTCGGCTAAAACGGCGGTGGCATCATTGGCAGAAGACATAAGGCATGCGGCCAATAAATCTTTTATTTTATATTTGACTTTCGGCTTAAGCCACAACTTGCTTGCTTCCTTATTGGCCGCATTACTGCTTACAGGCACGAATTTTTCCAAATCCGTATTTTCTAATACGATAACCGCTGTCATCAATTTGGTAGTTGAAGCAGGTGGGATAGAAAAATCCACATTTTTGGAATATAATACCCTGTTATTTGCAAACTTCAAAACTATTGCTGACTCGGCCGTAACATAACCTATCTCACAGCCCCTCTCTCTCGTAGAAATAAGGACGCAGGAAATAAATACCGTAAATATACCGGTTATTGCAGCTATCAGCCTATTAAAGGATTTTCCCATGAGTATTCTATGAAAAGGCGGGATTTTATCTGCTTTCTATATCGTATGTTGCCCTAAAAACTTCTTCAAATTTATAGCCGTTCTTAAAATCTTTCTTTGTATCATTGGCTGTCCGGTGCAAAATATTCTCGCCTACCATATTAAATACTATTTCCCCAAAATCTTCCGTCTTTTTTATGCCCCAGTGTTCAAAGACAATAGCGCTTAAGCCGCCGAATTGCTCTAAAGCGTACTCTTTTATCCCCAAAAGAAGCTCCTGCCCGCTGACATGCCCGCCCTTTTTAATTTTCTTCTGAGTATATGAAAGCGCCGCCAATACAAAGTCATAGGCATCCAATTTATAGCGCCTGTCTTGTTCGATAATCTTATCCAGTCTAGGGGCTAAATCCGGCATAGTTATTAAAATTAAATTTCAGCTTCTTTAACAAGTTTACGGTAATAATCAACACATTTATTGCACGCGTTTGAATTTACATCCCAATCAGGATGATTATTTTTTATGAGCCTGATTAAATACTCCTCCGCCTTAACATGCATGAGCGCTGCCTTGCTATCTATATGCCTTCCGCAAATCTGGCATAAATATTGTTTTTTAGCTTTTTGTTTCTGCTTAGACATTCAACCTCCTTATTCCTTGGCTTCCTGTGAAGATAAATTCCTTTCCACATACTGGATAAGCGTGGATTGAACCATGCTATTGATGTTATAAAATTCTACTCCCATGCCCGGATATAGTTGCGGCATGAGTTCGCGCTTGGCCACCCACACCACTTTGGCATCCAGCTCCATAAGCCCCGGTTTAGGCATGAGCGACATCTGGAGAGCTAAAATATCGCCTAAGGCATGCGCTTTATCACAAAGGATATACGCCCCTATCGCGCTTAAATTGAACGCCTTCCCCTTCTGCAATTTAGCCTCTTTTACATGTTTTAATTTGAATTTTACGGGGATAGACAACGGCAGGCGTTTAAATCTGCGGCGTAACTGCTTCTTCTTAATCTCGGCAATAACCCTGTCTTCTTTAAAGCTGCCTAAAGCAACGGCCTCATCGTCGTATATCTCAAAAACGGTATCGAGGCAGACCATGGAAAATATATTCTTTATATGTATGGGCACATTAATAAATTTCATCCTTCCGTGGTGGTTTAATACATTCTTATAAGCTATGGCTAAAACGGAAAGGCCGGTGTAGTCCACCAAATCAACTTCAGCGAAATCACATAAAATATCAACTATGCCGTTTTCTAAATGATAGCCGACTGTTTCGATAAAAATTGAGGAATTAATATCAATATCCCCTTTAAGGTATAATATTACTATGTCTCCATTCTGACGCGGCACTATATTCATTATCTTTACCTCACTATAATAAAAACCTCATAACTTATAATAACACAAAAATATAAAATCTCTATTAACTTTTGCTTAAACAATAATATTTAGGCAGTCAATATTTCGCTTATATTTGCGGAATTTTTCCCATTAGTTCTACAAAGCTCTCTAAGATAATTTTTTGGCCAGCTTGCGGTAATTTTCGGCAATATCATCTCCTTTAAATATGCCGCTTCCTACACAGGCAAGCTCAACGCCGGCACGTTTTATATCCAGAATATTGCTCTCTTTTACTCCCCCGTCTAAAGCAAGTATGAAACCGTGTTTTTTTTCCGCTACCCGCTTTACCTTATCAAGAACTTCCGGAATAAAAGGGCTGCCGTAATATCCGGGATTTACCGCCATAAACAAAAGCAGGTCTATGCCGGAAAATAAATGCTCAACTTGACTTATCTGCGTTTGAGGGTTGATCGCAAGACCGGCCTGCATATCCAAAGCTTTAATTTTATCCATGAGTTCATCATGCGGGGTAAACTTTGATTCATAATGGAAAATTATCCGTTTTATGCCGGATTTCTTCGCCGCATCCAAATATTCCAATGGATTATCAACCATAAGATGAAATTCCAATTCCAGGCGTGTTTTAATAGAAGACAACACTTCCAGGCCTACGCTTTTCGAGGGAACAAATTTTCCGTCCATCACATCCACCTGGGCAAGGCCGCAGAATTTCTCGCATTGGGATAACTTATCCTGAAAGTCATGCGCATCATCGGTTAAAATTGCGGGGACTATTTTCATTACATTCATTATTTAAACCTTTCTTCTGATAGGGCAAAGGCCGCAACGCGGTTTATTTTTCAGGCAAAATTCTTTACCTAGCCTGACTATCAACGCGTGGAACTCATTAAACATTCTAACATTACCGGATAAATTTTCCATAAAAAATTTCTGCGTTTCGGCATAGCTTGCGCTATGGGCGATAAATTTATGCCGGGAAAACACCCTTTTTGTATAAGCATCCACAACAAATACGGGCAGGCCTGCCGCATAAAGAATTATAGAATCCGCCGTCTCTTCGC
The DNA here is from genome assembly GCA_002796125.1 of Candidatus Ghiorseimicrobium undicola. Classification (GTDB taxonomy): domain Bacteria; phylum Omnitrophota; class Gorgyraeia; order Ghiorseimicrobiales; family Ghiorseimicrobiaceae; genus Ghiorseimicrobium; species Ghiorseimicrobium undicola. The sequence continues at coordinate 42,447 of PCWA01000097.1, read as the reverse complement.
CTATGCCGTTTACGGATAATAAACTTTGGCGCAGAGCCGTTAAGTCCTGATTAAATAAGGCCGAAAGCCTGCCCGCGTATTCAGCAAACAAAAGATTAATAAAATTTTTCAGCCGCTTTGCCTTGAGGTTAAAATACCCGGCGGGTTTTATCATTAAAGCGAGCTTATCTATCGGCATATCAAAAACTTTTTTAGCGCTTAGCGCTTTTCCCTTTTTTAAATTATTAATTGCTTTTTCAACATTTATCCAATTTGTATTTTGGGTTAATATTGCCCCCAAGACTATTTCAAATTTACTATTACCGGGCCACCAATACTGCCGGCCGAAATAAGAAAATAATCTTTTATAAATTTCATTTAATCTTTTTTTCTTATTCATATATCATATAAAAAATTTAAGTACTGTAAAACTTGCGCGCTGCGGCTATACGCTTTGATATGGGAGGATGGTCATATAGCAAAAATTCAATTATCTTATTGGGATTTAAATCGGCAAGGTTTTTTTTGCCTAATTTTTCCATCATTGAAATAAAGCTGTCTTTATCTTGGCTCAGCTTCAAAGCTACTAAATCAGCCGCCCTTTCACGTTTCCTGGTATAGGCGTTTTGCAGAGGCATAAGCGTGAGGCTTATCAAAAAAAGCGAAAGTGCCAGCACCGGAAAAGCCGCTATGTCATGGATATTGTCAAATCCAAAAAATTCCAGGCCTGATTTCAAAAATACATTGCAGAAGAAAAAAGCCAGGAAAGAAGATATACTGCCTGAAAGAAGAAGCCTTAAGGTATCCTTATGTACTTCATGCCCAAGCTCATGCGCCACCACTACGGCTATTTCATCGGGACTAAACTCATTAATTAAATTATCCGCAAGAAGTATCCGCCTGTTTTTGCCCAGCCCGCAAACAAGGGCGTTGGATTTTTTTGTTTTTTTGGAAAAATCTATAACAAAAATATTTTTTATTGCCGAGCCCGAATTTTTAACCAAAGACAAAACCTTTTCTCTAAGCGCCTCATCTTTTAACGGCGATATTTTAAAAAATAGCGGGATAATTATACCGGGAGTAATTTTTGCCAGGATTATACTCAATAATATCCAAAATAAAGCGGCATATATCCACCAGCTGTCCTGTGTGCGGCGCAAAAATATATATAATGATTCGGCGGCAGGCAAAAATACGGCAAACTCGATAAGATGTTTTTTTAACAAATCTGAAAACCAGGCAAGAAATTTCTGGTTAGAAAGCTTAAACCTGTGTTCCAATACAAAACCTTCATAAAGTGCCAGGGGAAAGTCTATGGCCGCATAGCCTATATTGATAATGAGAATATAGCTGCCCACCACTAAAAAATTATTGTGAAAAAAACGCAGAATGAAATTTTTTATCTGCATAGACAATCCCGAAACCAAAAGCAGATAAAGGCCTAAGAGTGACAAAAAAATGCTGGCCAAAAAAAGCCAATTTTTTATGTAGTGGTATTTTTTTGAGCTCTCCGGCATCATCTTAATTCAATAATTATCGCCTGGTTTAGGCGTCGTGCCAAGTTTTCTAAGAAATTTTTATACTCGGCATACTCTTGGCTAAAGATGTATTCTTTCTTAATTATCTGCTCGCTTGTGCATTTTAACGTATTGCCTTCTAAGGCGTACTCCAAAGAATAAGTCAACCATTGGTTGTCGATTCTTACCGATTCGGGCACATATTTAAACCGGTAACTTTCAGGCAATTCAAGCTCCAGGTTATCTATGATTTTATTCAGACTGGCTAAATCTAAAGGATAAATTCGTTCATCTTTAACAACGCTGGATACATCTACGCTGTTCCAGACAGCCGGCACAACCCTTGCTTTTCCCGCTTTAATTAAAAAGTCATCTCCGGAAAAAGAATAGTTAAAAATAACCTGTTTGTTGAGGTCCCTTGCGTTTTCAACCTTATAATCTATCAGCCGCCCGTTGGGAGAAAATTCCTGCACTCTATTCCTTATACCCTCTTCTATTATTGAAGGCAGGCTGTAGATAAGCCAATAACGCTGGCCCTGTTCAAAAACACCGGAACTTTTTACAGAACGCCTGGCAGATATAGATTCATCATTATTTATTTTGATATAAGTATCAAACTGGACGCGGTTATGTTCGGAGCCGAAATCCGGTGTTTCCATGATCCGGTATTCATCGTTTAAAAAAACCAGGACCTTTCTCCCCTGGTCGGACAAGGGCAAATCACCCAAGGGCACCGTTTCCGCCGTAGGATCCAGAAATATGAACCCCGCCCTTTCTTGCCCTGTAGTTTTCTCCGTAGCAGGAAAGGGCGGGGTGAATTCATCATTTATTTTTAAAACCGCTATCGCATGATTAAAGGGCATCATGGGAAAATCTTCCATTAAAGCAATAGTACCTTTTGTACCTATTAATACCGGATAGGCCTCAAGGCCCGCGTAGCGCAGCATTGTAACCAGAAGTATCGCCTGATCTTTGCAATCCCCGTACTTATTTAAAAAGACCTCGCTTGCCTTATGCGGTTCGTAACCAGCCTGTCCGTATTCGACTGCCACATAGCGTATTTCCTGTGCGCAGAAATTATAAATGGCCCGCGCCTTATCCAGCGATGAATCTTCTTCGGCTGTTAATTCTTCGACTTTTGCTTTTATGTATTCATCAGCAACAATCTTATCTTTATAAAGCGGGCTCCACCAGCTGAATATTTCATCCCAGGAGTTAAAGCTTGAGATTAAAAAAGCCGTATCTACCTCTGCCTTAGGCGGCATAAGAGGCTCGGGAATAATCTGCTCTACATTTTCTACCTGCAGAAAATATACCAGCTTACCATCTTCATTTTTAACTTGCGGAGTTATATCTATGCCCTGCCTATTATACTGGCTGTTTAAAATCTTGGAATTTAGCTTTCTGCCTGGTGGGACTACAAGCTTAAAACTTGAAAAAAGTACAGGATCGGATTCCTGTAAAAAGTAATTTGTAGAAAAATGTCTTTCAGCAACAAGCTTACTGCTGTATATCTTTGCTTTATATTCTATTATTGCCCCCGGCGCGACTTCCGGCATAGAGATTATTTTAACGCGCGCGTTGCTATAGAGAGGGAAATTCAAATAGCGGGAAACGTCCCTTATGTTTTTATCACCGACTTGCACTGCCGTGCCATCAGGTTTTATAGTACGGGCGAATTCCAATTCCACCTTTTCGTAAGTAGAATCATAGCCCAAAAGCACCTCGGAAAAATCTTCTTTTCCTCTATCATTTAAAACCTTTATAATCATATGCACCGCGTATACCGATGTATTATTTTCGCTGATTTCCTGCTCTTCCTTGATAGACAATATTAAGGCGCCGGCTTCAGGATATTCATCCTGGCCGGGAGAATTTTTGATCATATCCAATATATAGCTATCGGCATTCTCATAAACAGAATGCCTTAAAGAGCTCAACCGCTCAAACGCCTTATTTTTAAATTCGCTGTCTGTTATTTTATTATACAGCTGTTCCGCCTTATCGTATAAGTTATGCTTTTCGCAAGTCAACGCGTAATAATAAAGATATTCTCCATCTGGGTATTCGCCGATCTTCTCAAACTCAGAAAGCGCTTCGGTAAACTTGCTCGATTTAAACAATAATATTGCCGTAATCCTTTTTGATTCCTGCGTATCTAAGGCAGACAATATTTCATAAGAGGCGTCATATTCCCCCAGATCAATATAAAGCTTGGCTAGTTTTAGGCGGCTCGATGCTGTTTTTTGTTTTCTATATTTCTCTACCGCTATTCTTTTGAAAGCACTGCCCAGCTTAGCATAATATTCAGGAGGGGTTATAAAATAAGCTAAAAATACGCCTATTAAAATGCCCGCTAACCACATGATAAGTCTTTTCGTCCTCATGGCCGTTATCCTTTCTGTAATAACTGGTTATATTTCTTGATAAATAGCGCTGTAAACCTGCCGGCTCCTGCTCCGCCAATCATTTTATTATCTAAAAATGCGAGCGGCATAATTCCAATCAGAGAATTAGTAAAAAACGCCTCTTGGGCGGAAAACAACTCCGCCGCATCAATCTCTTTTTCGCGTATTTCCATGTTTTCTTTCTTGGCTATCTCCAAAACTATTTCCCGCGTTATCCCCGGCAAGCATCCCGATTCCTTATTAGGCGTAAACAAAACATTTCCTTTTAAAAAAAATATATTTGTGCATGCCCCTTCGGCAATTTTGTTTTTGGAATTCAAGAGAATCGCTTCATCCGCCCCTTTTTCTCCGGCTTCGGACTGGGCCAATAAGAAGTGCAGCCGGGAAGAACTTTTTATACTTGAAAGAGGCGACAGCTCGTTCTGCCTTATGCTGCTTATAATCGCCTTAAATCCGCAAGCATATTTCGCGCTCTCATACGGACGATACTCTCTGGCGATAACTGATATATGCGCTTCTTTAAACCCCTGCCAGACGGTTAATCTTATATAACCGTAAGAATAATTATTAAAGGCTGTTGTTTTATTTACTATCTCAATCAAATGTTTTTTTGAATATGCGAGGTTTATTTTTATCGCGGGCAACGCCGCCAGAAGCCTATCCAGATGCCTTTCTAAAAAAAATATTTTATTATTGCATGCCTTCATGGTTTCAAACAATCCCTGCGCGCAAAGAAAACCTGGTTCATATATGGCGGTATTTGCCATATTTTTTCCCACCCACTTTCCGTCTAAGAATATTTTCACTTTTGCCTAATCTCTAACGGGGCAAGCCCCCAGCGCTCTGAATATTGCTTTTGCCTTAACTAAGGTTTCATCGTATTCTGCCTGCGGAAGCGAATCAGCTACGATACCCCCGCCGGCCTGAAAATAGATTTGCTTATCTTTCAATAACGCGCTCCGGATGAGTATATTAAAATCCATATTGCCGCCCAGGCCAAGATAGCCCAAAGACCCCGTATAGATATTACGCCGGGCAGGCTCAAGCTCCTCTATTATTTGCATCGCTCTTATTTTCGGGCACCCCGTAATAGAACCCCCGGGAAAGCATGCCGTTATTAAATCAACGCAGTCTTTATTTTTATGCAGCCTTCCTTCCACCTGTGCTGTCGTCTGAAAAACCGTTGTATATGCCTCAAGTACGCGCGGCTTCGTCACTTTCACGCTTTTATATTCGCATACCCTGCCTAAATCGTTTCTTTCTAAATCAACGATCATTAAAAGCTCCGCCTTATCCTTTTCTGAATTAAGCAATTCGGCTTTTAAAGAATTGTCTTCATCGCTTACTCTGCCGCGCGGGCGCGTGCCTTTCATTGGGCGGGTTATTACCTTAGTGTTGTTTACTTTTAAAAACCTTTCCGGCGAACAACTCAAAATATCAAAATCCGAACAATTAAAATAAGCGGAGAAGGGCGCGGGAAAAGACCGCCTTAACCTGTAATACAAAGACGGTGCGGGATAATTACAAGCCCCTTTAAACCGCTGTGACAGGTTTATCTGATAAATTTCTCCTTCCGCTATGTATTCTTTCGCCTTCTTCACCGCCTTAATGTAATCACGGCAGTTAAAATTTGAAGATAACGCGTCTAATTTAACAGCGCCGTAATTAAAATTGCCTCCGGACAGCGAAGAAAGCGCCTTGCTTGCTTTATCAAAGGATTCTTTTGCTTTGAGCGTCTTTAATCTTGAAGATCTTTCAGGAAATCCCGACGCAAAAATCGTCAGATTTCTTTTAAGATGGTCTATGGTTATAACCGTATCATAAAATCCGAAAAAAGATGTCGGGATATCCAAATCCATGCGTTTAGTCATTTTTATATTTTCCATACATAGCCCCAAATCATAGGAAAGATAACCGCAGAACCCGCAAAGAAAAGGAGAAAGCTTGTTTAACTCTTTTGGGAGGCGGAATTTATTAAGTATCGACTTAATTTCTCTAAATGGTTTTTCTCTGCCTTTGGTCTTGACCGTAAAAGACGGCTCAAAACCGATAAAAGAATACCTGCCTAAGTTATCGAAATTGAAATTACTGTCTAAAAAAAATATATTATCCCTGTCTTTCACAATATCAAATACCGCAAACGCGTCTTCTTTCCATTTATAAGTCTTGTATAGATAATCCATTTTAATTATCGATATTTTTATCGGCAGGCGGCATTATTGACTTTTACTTTACCAATGGCATTAAGGTAGCCAATATTTCGCTTATATTTCCGGAATTTTTACCATTAGCCGCACAAAGCTCAATAAGCCGGCAGCCGTTAAACTTTAGCTCCCTGCCCGGATATCTCCAGGCGCAAAATGCCGTCTATCCTGAAAAAGCGTTCTTCTTCACGCAAATAGCAATAACCAACAAGATAGTCTCTGCCGTCTTGCTTTAGTACTTTTTTGGGGATTACCTTACGTTCTGTAACTTCCCCCCTGATAAGAGAAAAATATTTTATATCTATAGTTTTACCTAAATCCAAGGCCTCCTGAATTTCAGCCATACGTTCAGATAACATCCTGTTATTTAAGTTCTTATTTATGGAGAATATTTTCAGAAGATAGGAAAAATCATCAAGCTGCTTCCGGCGCAATATATTGAATAGCTTAAAAAGCACATCAAGGCTCATTTTTACATCTTCCAGGGCGCGGTGTTTTTGCGTATGGGTAAGCCCAAAATGCGCTGCCACAAAAAGCAGGCTATACTTTCCTAAGCCCGGCAGAAGTATCCTTGCCATGGCTAATATATCAATAATCAATAATTCGTCCGTTTTACGGCCGATAAGCGCGGCTTCCTGCCTGAGAAAACCGGCATCAAAATTTGCATTATAGGCAAAAAGAGCGCTGTCTTTTACAAAATCTAAAAATTCAGGGATAACCTCTGAAGGCAAGGGGGCATTCTTAAGCATGTCCCGGCTTATGTTATTTACCGCAAACGCCTCCCTGGATACGGGTATGCCGCAATTAATCAAGCTGTTGAATTCTCCGACAATGCTATTGCCTTCCACCTTAATTGCGGCAATTTCCACTATCCTGTCGCCCGCCTCAGGCATAAGGCCGGTAGTTTCCACGTCAAAAACAACAAACTTAGCTTCTCCTAATCGCATATCGTCAAACTTTTCTTGCCGTATAAAGGCAAACCTTACGCGCGGGGTTATAAGAATCCTTTACATCCTTTAAATTCTTTAGCCCGGAATCATCCATAACATTTATATATCTGTATTTTTTTAAATCGGAGCAAAACTGCCTGAAGATAAATTGGGCTATACCTTTAATGTTTAAATCAGCAACCTCCGAAAATATACAAAATGTTTCTTCGCTTAAGGCAAAGCCGAAAGTATAGGCGGCAACTTTTCCTTCCACCCTTATTATTTTTCCCTCAAGGTTAAGCCTGTCAAAATTTAGTAAAGCTTCTTCCTGCGCCAGGCAATTATCGTCTAAGATACCGCTGTAAAATTTTATATCACTGAGCTTGGAATTGCTGCCGGCTTTACTCAAGCGTTCTTTCCGCCACTGGGCTAAAAGCTGCAGGCATTCATAAACAGCGCCTTGCGATAAATCCTCATAGCTGTATTTATAGTTTTTTTGAAAATAATTACAGGAGGCCCTCTTGTCCTTAAATTTATCGCCGCAGAGAGTAATTAAATCCTGCGTATGGTAAATATATTCCGGGTCTTTGGCAAGCAGCTTAAAGCCGTTATCTTCATAGAAACCCTTATCTTTTTCTTCTATGTTTTCTACACGGGAGGTGTCTTTATCCGCATTAACGCCATCCATAATATCAAAACAATAATTAAGTATATCTTTATCCGCCCGTCCGCCCAGGGCAGGCAAGTACATGAAACATCCAAGCTCGTCTTTAAAAAAAACGCAAAGATGTTCTTTTATAATATTAAAACGCACGTCAAAAAGTGTCCGCCATACATATATATTGGCAAAAGAATGGGCGGAAATTTCGTGTTTTGATTTTTGGATATAAGCATCAAAGATTATTTTATCTTCAAAAGCCAGCGGCGAGCCTAAAAAATTCCCTTTTTCTATTTTACCTATTATTTTCAGTTCTTCATCATATTCAACCGCAAGGCCGGGCCTGGCGCTTAATAAGTTCGCTCCATCCGCGCTATTTAAAAAATTAAATAAATAACGCGCGTAATCTTCATATTCTTTGCTTTGCAGGCGCTCATTCAAATAAGGGCATTTTAAATCCGCGGTAAGATATACCGATTTTTCTTTCTTATGTATAAGAAACGGATAAATGCGGCAATCAAGCAGCCGGCTGTCATAGCTTTTGCATCTGCGGGTTAACGGGCTAAACAGGCTACAGATAAAATAATCCTGGAAAGGGACAACTTTTCTCTCACATGGCGCCCAGACAGTATCCCTGCCGTTAAACCTGCAGCAGCCCTCACATTTTAAACAGGCACTTTCTGGCACAAACTGCTTAATTTTTTTAGAAATAATTTCTTCCTGGTCTTTAGCGCTAACCATTATTTTACAGTGCTTCCCGGCTTTCTCGGTTTATCCGGACAAATCAGGCTTAAGCCGTCCTCATCGGAGGCCGCCAAAAGCATGCCATTGCTCATTATCCCGCGTACCGCTTTCGGCTCCAGGTTATCTATGATTATTATCTGCTTGCCTATGAGTTCTTCGGGTAAATAATGCTGGCGTATCCCGGCAACCAGCTGTTTTTCCGTCCCTCCGGAATCTATCTTCAACACATAAAGCTTATCCGCGTCAGGGTGAAAAGATGCCTCTTTTATCACCGCGACCCTTAGTTCTAATTTTTTAAAATCGTCATAAGTAATCATGTTCACGGCTAAGGTATTACTCCTCTCTCGTTACTGCCGCGCGCCTTTGTTTTTTCTCTGCACGCCTGCGTTTATCTTTAAGCATTTTTTCTTTAGCGCGCCTGCTTCGCCTGCGTTTCTGCCTGCGTATTTTTTCAATACGTTTTTTTTCTTCTTCCACAAAACCTTTCTGTTTTTTTTCTATTAAATCTAATAGCCTTCTGCGGGCGATAAAACGGTTTAGGCTCTGGGAACGCGCCTCCTGGCACTTAACCATTATCCCTGTGGGCTCATGCCGCAATACTACGCAGGAAGACGTTTTATTAATCTTTTGCCCTCCGGGCCCGCCCGCACGGATAAAACTTTCATCAAATTCTTCTTCTTTAATACCTAAAAGCCGCATGCGCTTCATTAACTGCGCTTCTTTTTCTGGGGATATTCCGAATAAAGGCATGTCATTATAATTGGTTATTTAACTTTATGAGGTCTTCCATTTTATAGCCCTTCAAAGAAAGCATGAATTTGAGTGCAACCGCCTGGATAAGCACCCCTATTAAGCAAATGCCCAAAGCAGGCAATATGCCCTTATATCCAAAAACATTTTTTACCGCTACCACCATGGCCGCGAAAATCCAGGCCGCGGAAATAAAAAGAGCTGCATCTTTTAATGCCGGCGATAAGCCAATCAAGATAAATATGCCTGCCGCGTGAGAGAATCCTATAACAGGCAGTAATCCGGAAAACTCCACCCTTGTTTCATGCCCGGGGAAAAGCTTCGTTCCGGTTAAATAAATAATAAAAGTCCAGATATACCAGCCAAGAAACGCGATAATCAGGGTACCAAATATTTCGGCTATATTTATTTTTAACCCGGAACCCACAGCTATATTAATGAGGGTGGTGAACAAAATCACCGCCATTGCCTGAGGCAGCGCTTTTTTATCCTGCGCGATTTCCTTATATACCGCCCCATCCAACCTAATCGCCATTAAAATTCTATGCATAAACCTTTTCATATAAAACAACCTTTCTTGTTGCCGCTCAGCTATAAAAACGGCCATAGCAATCTATTATACCAGGGAAAAATTAAAACTGGCTGTATATTATTATACTTTAAGCGCGAGTCAAAATAAAACAAAATATTACGAACTGAAAAAAAATATCTATTCCAATTAAACGCATAACCGATTATAATAACTTATAATGATCGGCCGTAAAAGTACAATTATATGTCGATAGAATTGATACCCTTTTTAAAAACATTTCCTTCCAATAATCCCGCTATCTCTGCGACTGCCAGCTTTATGGTGCTGGGCATGGGCTTATTCACGCTTTTAAAAAATATAAAGTCCGGCTTGCATCGCGTATTTTTCTTTCTAACCATCACGATATGGGGATGGTTCTTCGGTAACGCTTTTGTCATGCTGTCTTACGATAGCCTCGATGCCGCGGCATACTGGTTCAAAATCGCCTATTCTTTTGTGCCGTTTATGCCATGCGCGTATTATCAGGCATACGTCACCAGCCTCAAAAAAGGCAAATTAGCGCTATATGTTCTTTATTTAGCCGCCATCGCGGAACTGCTATTTTTATGGCTTACTGATTACATAAAAATCGGCGCGTACACGCTTTTTCATGTGGGCCTGGTATGGGAAAAAATGCCTGTCTTCTCTTATTTTCTGCTTTTCGGCATGAGTAAATATTTATCTGTCTCCTTTCTTGTGGGGAGAAAATTCTACAAACAGGCCAAAATAGAACAGGAGCAATTTCTAAAAGCCCAATTCAGAAACTTCGCCATATTTTTCTTTATCATCTCCGGGGGTACCATTGAGTGGGCCGTAGCCCTAAACATACCTCTGCATATAGGCTGGCTGGTCGTTCCTCCAATTGTGGGGTTTTTCGCCTATAGCGTCATTCGCTACCGTTTTATGGAAATAGATACGGTGATTCATAAAACATTTCTGTGGGCGGCAAGCATATTTTCTACGATCATCCCGGCGGGGATTTTCAGCGTAATAGCATACGAGAAAGCAAGGCTATATCTACCGCGCTGGAGCGAAATACTGCTTTTTTCCCTCTTTCTGATATTTTTTACTGCCTACTATAATAGAATACGCCCTTATATTGATAAATTATTCCGGCGGAAAAAATACGCCTACCTTGAAATGTTAGGCACAATAGCAAAAAATACAAGCGGAATTATAGACCTGGAGGAGCTCTCCCAAAAAACTCTCGCCGGCATAAAAGAAACACTTTATCCTCAAAATATATGCCTGTTACTAAAAGACAAAAAAAGGGGAAAGTTTTATTTAAAATCTTCATATATCGGTAAAGAGTATAAGGCCTTTACCAAGCAATCCGGCGAATTCTCCATAAATATCGATTCCGGATTGATTGATTTTTTTACTGAAGAGGACAGGCCGGTAGAAAAAAACCTCCTGAAATTTGATCCGGCCTACCGGCAAATCATAAATGAAGCAAAGAATTTCTTCGGCTATACAAATACAATAATTATTTTCGGCCTAATCTTCCAGAAAGAGCTGATAGGCCTGCTTGCCATAGGTAAAAAAGAAAATCTGCAAGAATATACCCGCCTTGACATAGATGCCCTCCAGAATCTCTCCTTAAACGCAGCGGGAACCTTCTACACGGCTTTCCACCACTATGACATTATAGAAGGCCAGCGCTTAATCCAGGAGGTCGCCCTTGCCAAGCACATACAGGAAAACCTGCTCCCGCAGCAGGCGCCGAAAACAACGGGTATTTCCTTGTCCAGCCTCTACATGCCATCGAGGGAAATCGGCGGAGACTACTATGATTTTTTAGCACAGGATGAAATTTCTGCCGATAATGCTAAGCAAATTTATATTACCATAGGCGATGTTTCCGGAAAAGGCATAGATGCCGGGCTGGTAGTATCGTTTTTAAAGTCGTCGCTTGGGGCGCTGATTTTGTATAATAGTTCCTGTAAAGAAATACTGAGTATTTTAAACAGGCAATTATTCAAATATTTGAACCAACAGAAATTTATTTCACTTCTTTTCTTAAAATATTTATCCGGCAGCAATAAATTAGTTTATTCATCCGCAGGCCATGAGCACATAATCATTAAAAGGAGTTCCGGAGGCGATACGGAAATCATAAAATCAGGCGGGTTAATCTTAGGTATGCTTGAGGATATAAGCCCCCATTTGGAAGAAAATACGCTGGAATTAAACCCTAAAGATAAAATATTGCTTTATACCGACGGTGCCACCGAAGCAAGGAATAAAAAAGGAAATGCCTACGGCCTTGATAGCCTTTCCGCCTCTTTTAAAAAACACAGCCATCTTCAAATAGGAAAAACCTTAGAAAATGTCTATCAGGATATACAAGAATTTGTTTCTGGAGAAGAACAACATGATGATATCACCCTGGTAGGCATTCAAAAGGATTGAGGCCTCAACAATACTCAGCTCCTGCTCTTCCCTTGTCAATCCCCATCTTTTTATAACGCTGGCTGACGATAGAAGTTTAAGGCTTTAGGGTGGAATATTTTAAAAATAGAAAGCCGGGGAGGCTTGCTCTGGCTCGTACGGATCCTCGCTAAAATCTGGTGATCATGCTCCGGCTTCGCAGGAGCCTCAACCTTTAGAACAATAGACAATAGACCGCAATGGAGCCTGTATTTTTCTTTCTATTGCTCTATTGTTCAATTGCTCCATTGCTCTGTTTTTTGACCTTCGGTCAAAAAACGGGGGCGACGGGATTTGAACCCGCGATCTTCAGATCGACAATCTGACGCGTTAAACCAGGCTACGCTACGCCCCCAAATAAAGCAGGATATAAATTTTATCTCAAAATCAAAATTTTTGCAACAACAAAAAATAAATGGGCGATAGAGGACTTGAACCCCTGACCCCCTGCGTGTAAAGCAGATGCTCTAACCAACTGAGCTAATCGCCCAAAATCTAACCTCCGCCTAAGCGGATTAACCTTCGGATAAAACTGCCCGCCGGCAAAGCCGGCGAGGTCTCGCCAATTCGCCTGCGGCGAATTGGCGGAAGCTAATCGCCCGAAATTATTTAATTGCCGTCTTCGGCGCCACCTTCTTCCAACCCTTTAGCCAAAAGAACAACTTTTTCTTTAGCAACATGTAAAAAGCCGGAATTTATCTTAAAAGTTTTCTCGCCGCCACGCTGTTTCACTTTAACTTCCCCGGCTGTTAACGCTGTTATAAAATTTATATGGCCGGCGGTTATGCCAAGTTCGCCTTCTTTGCCGGGCACCGCCAAAAAATCAACCGCCTCTTTTAAAACTTCTTTTTCCGGAGTTATAATATTAAGCGTAAAACTTCCCATTTTCTTTATTTGCCTCCGGACAAGTTTTCAGCTTTCTCTAAAACTTCTTCTATGGTACCAGCCATATAAAATGCCTGTTCGGGGACATTATCATGCTTTCCTTCTATGATTTCCTTAAACCCTCTTATGGTATCTTTTAAGGATACATTTTTGCCTTGCAGGCCGGTAAACTCTTCGGCTACAAAAAACGGCTGGGACAAAAAACGCTGTATACGGCGGGCGCGCGCCACAATCAGCTTATCTTCTTCGCTTAATTCTTCAACGCCTAAAATAGCGATAATATCCTGCAGGTCTTTATAGCGCTGTAATATTTTTTGCACACCTCGGGCCGTTCCATAATGCTCTTGGCCAAGGATATTCACATCCAATATCTTAGACGAAGAATCAAGCGGGTCAACCGCGGGATAAATGCCTTCCTCTACGATTTTACGGGATAATACCGTAGTCGCGTCCAGATGGCTAAAGGTCGTTGCCGGCGCCGGATCGGTCAAATCATCCGCCGGGACATAAATCGCCTGCACGGATGTAATAGAACCCCTCTTTGTGGAAGTAATACGCTCCTGTAAATCCGCCATATCTGTGGCAAGTGTCGGCTGGTAACCTACGGCCGAAGGCATCCTGCCCAAAAGAGCGGAAACTTCGCTTCCTGCCTGTACAAACCTGAATATATTATCTACAAATAAAAGCACTTCTTTGCCTGTTTCATCGCGAAAATTTTCAGCTATAGTTAAGGCAGTCAAGGCTACGCGAAAGCGCGCTCCCGGCGGCTCATTCATCTGGCCAAAAACTAAAGAGGCCTTGTCTATAACTTTTGATTCCTTCATTTCAAGCCAGAGGTCGTTTCCTTCCCGGGTTCTTTCACCTACCCCGGCGAATACGCTTACCCCGCCATGGAACTGGGCAACCCGCCTTATCAGCTCCATAATAATAACTGTTTTGCCTACGCCGGCGCCGCCGAAAAGGCCGATTTTACCACCCTTAGGATAAGGCGCCAATAAATCAATAACCTTAATCCCTGTTTCAAGTATTTTCTGGGAAGTATCCTGCTCTTCTAACGAAGGCGGCTCCCTGTGTATAGGAAGGCGTTTTGCTTTTTTATCAATCGCCGGCCCCTTATCAATCGCCTCGCCCAATACATTAAACAACCTGCCTAAAGCGCATTCTCCTACCGGTACCGTTATTGGACTGCCAGTATCAAATACGGCCATATTACGCCTTAATTGATGCGTTGGGCTTAAGGCGATACAGCGCACTGTATTGTCGCCTAAATGCTGATGGACCTCACATATAATCCTCTCAACGCCATCATTCGCCTTAATCTCAATGGAATTATTGATTGCCGGAAGCTTTCCTTCTTCAAATTCAACATCAACTACCGGGCCGATTACTCTTATAACCTTGCCTTGATTCACCCCGCCCTTCCTTTCTATTCTACGCTTAATCTCCCTATCGATTTATATCCCTGCCCCTGCTACTTCAATAATTTCACGGGTTATATTTGCCTGCCTTAGCTTGTGATATTGCAGCGTTAAGGCGCTTAAAAGCTCATTGCCGTTGTCGGTAGCATATTTCATGGCCAGCATTCTGGCCATTTCTTCGGAGGCGCGCGATTCAAGTATAGCACCACTGATAAAAGACTCCAGGTATTCCTCTAAAATATGTTTTGATAAAATCTCTATGTCCGGCTCGTACAAATATAATGCCTTATAAGTATTTTTATTTTTTTCTTCCTCCGCGCGGCCGGATAGCAAATCCTGTATTATCGGCAGAACCTGTTTAGCGACCACCGTCCCTAACGAATGCTGCCTGAACATATTGTATACTATGCTTATCTTACGGATAGAACCTTTATAGAACTCCTTTAATAAAAAAGAGGCGATCCTGCCCGTAAAGCTATCCAGGGGTTCGTCTTTTTCAGGCTTAATATCGGATATGAGGTTTAATTTTTTTCTTTTAAAATGAATAAACCCCTTCTTGCCCACAGGGAGTATTTTTAGTCCGGGCGCGGCCGCATGTTCTTCAACCTTCTTAAATATGCCCGCGTTAAATCCTCCGCATAAGCCGCGCTCAGAGCAAACAGCCAGTAGGCAAAGGCCGGATTCTGAAGCGCTCTCACTAAACGCCTTTTCTTTTAAAAAGCCGTCTTGTATTGATATTTTAGCTAAAATTTCGCCCAGCGCCTTAACATAAAACCTGCTTTTAAGCGCCCTCTCTTCCGCGCGCTTGAGCTTGGTAGCCGCCACTATCTGCATGGCAGAGGTCACCTTTAATATCTTTTTTATACCCTCTGTTCTTAGTTTTATTCCTCTGATATCGGCCATCTTAAAAATTCATCCCTACTGCATAGCGATAAACCTTGATTTAAATTCTCCTATCGCGCCTTTAAGAACCTTCCGTAAATTCTCATTGAGCTCTTTTTTCTCACTAATATCCTTTAATATATCTTTCTTATTCGTATTCATGAAATTCAGAAATTCTTCCTCGAACCTCAGAATATCGGGGATATTAACATCGTCGAGGCAGCCTTCTATGCCGCAAAACATAACCGCGACTTGCGCGGCAACATCCATAGGCACATACTGGCCCTGCTTTAATAATTCAACCAGCCTTCTGCCGCGCTCCAGCTGCGCCTGCGTTGCTTTATCCAGTTCTGTACCGAATTGGGCAAAAGCTTCCATGGCGCGATATTGGGCAAGGCTAAGGCGTAAATTACCGGCCACCTGCTTCATTGCCTTAATCTGAGCCTGGCCTCCCACGCGGGAGACGCTTAAACCCACATTAATAGCAGGGCGGATACCCTGATAAAAAAGAGACGACTCCAGATAAATCTGCCCGTCTGTGATAGAAATTACATTCGTGGGAATGTATGTCGTAATATCGCCTGCCTGCGTTTCTATTATCGGCAGGGCGGTAAGAGATCCCCCGCCTAATTCTTCGTTTAATTTGGCGGCCCGTTCTAAAAGACGAGAGTGGGCGTAAAATATATCTCCCGGATAAGCCTCGCGGCCGGGCGGGCGCCTAAGTAAAAGTGAAAGCTGTCTGTAGCTGGTCGCGTGTTTTGAAAGGTCGTCATATATAACCAAAGCGTGCCTACCGCTATCCCTGAATTCCTCGCCTATAGCGCAGCCCGCGTAAGGAGCGATATACTGCAATGGCGCCGGGTCCGAAGCCGAAGCGCTCACCACAATACTGTATTCCATGGCTCCTTTTTCCTCTAGCGTCTTTACTACCGAGGCTACAGAAGAATTCTTCTGCCCTATAGCCACATAAATACAAATAACGCCTTTGCCTTTCTGATTTAATATCGTATCTATAACCAGGGCAGTCTTGCCGGTTTTCCTGTCTCCGATTATCAACTCCCGCTGTCCGCGGCCAATGGGAATCATGGAATCTATCGCTTTTATGCCGGTCTGGAGTGGCTCCTTAACCGGCTGCCTTTCTATAACGCCGGGCGCCAAAACATCGATAATCCGTGACTTATCGGTCTTTATTTCTCCTTTACCGTCTATCGGATGGCCCAGGCCGTTTACCACCCGGCCGATCATCGCATCGCCTACGGGCACACGCGCTACCTCTCCCGTAAGCTTTACTTCATCACCCTCTTTAATTAAGGTATTTCCCGCGAACAATGCCGCCCCTATTAAATCCTGCTCAAGGTTAAGCACCATCCCGTAAACATCATTAGGAAATACCAGAAGCTCACTTGCCATGGCATCTTCCAGGCCGTAAATACGCGCGATACCGTCTCCTACGCCTACTACTGTCCCCACATGGGAGACATCAATCTTCTTCTTAAAATCCTCTATTTGTTTCTTTATAACCGAACTTAGCTGCAAACTATCTATTCTCATATTAAATGCTCCTGCATATTTTTAAGCTGGGATTTGAGGCTTAAGTCATATACCGTATCTCCAACCCTTAATTTTAATCCGGCGATTAGATCCGGGGCTATATCAACGCGCATATGTACGGCTTTTTTATAAATAGAAAGTAATTTTTCTTCTATTTGCTGCTTCAATTCCGCGCTTAAAGGATGCGCCGACTCCACGCTGACTTCTAATTTTTTCTCGCGCATCAAGGCAAAATCAGCATATATATCATAAATACATCCGATAAGTGAAATCTGATGCTTTTTTACAAGCAGGCGGATAAAATTCGTAAAGAATCCGGAACAGTCGGCGGTTTTAAAAATTTCATCAAGCAAATCTTTTTTGTTATCCGATAAGACAGACGGATGCTCCAAAAAACGCAAAATATCAGAATGATGCTTGAGAAGGCCGGAGAAAAGCAAAAGTTCCTTTTGTGTTTTTTCTACCGCGTTGGCTTCAATAGCCAATTCCAAAACGGCTCTTGCGTATTTCGTACAAATTTCTTCGTTAATCATAATAATAAAACGCTTGCCGGCGCAGCTACTTAATTTCTCTGACGTTGTCTTTGGCTATTCTTTCGGCTGTGGCTTTATCGATATTTTTAGCGAGCAGCTTTTCTGATATGCCGATAGCAAGCCCTACAGCTTCCTTCTTCAGCTCATTACGCGCCTTATATATTTCCTTGGCGATATCTTCTTTGGCATATTCGCGTATACGCTCGGCTTCAAATCTTGCTTCCTGTAAAAGCTCCTGCTTAAACTCATCCGCCTCTTTTTTAGCTATATGTTTAAATTCAAGCGCTTCCCTCTTAGATTCATCAAGGTATTTCTTGGCTTTTCCAAGCTCTAAATTGGCGGCATTACGTTCTTCTTCGGCCTTTTTTATGGATTCTTCTATTGATTTAGCGCGCTTATCCAAAAAATCAAGCAGCGGCTTATAAAGCAGGCGCTTCATTATAAAAAGTAAAATCAGGAAGCTGGCTATTTCGATTATTAAAGTGGCGTTGGGTAACATAATAGCTTCGCGGTCAGCGCATAGCGCATAGCGTACAGTAAAAACTAAACACTAATCGCTATTCGCTATCCACTATTTTTAAATTGCCGGGGCGATAACAAACAATAATAGAATAGCAATAATTAAAGAATAAATACCCGTTGTCTCTGCTATGGCATCAGCCAATAACATCGTGCGTGTAATCTGGCCTTGAAGTTCCGGCTGGCGGGCAACGCCTTCGCAAGCGCGCCCTCCGACATAACCTTCACCTACTCCCGGCCCTATCGCGCCTATCCCCATACAAAGGCCGGCGCTTAAATAACAGGCGGCCTTCAAAATAACCCTGCCGTCAATAGGCATGGCCTGCGCTGTTTCTACAACAGCTTTTGCTGTTTCTTGAGCATGTGCTATATCCATAGTAGAACCTCCGCTTTTGATAGGCAGATAGCTTACAGCGACAGGCGTAAATTATATTTTCTATACGCTATACACTATAGACTATAGGCTATTTTTATTCCCTCAATACTGCGATGTATGCCAGGGCAAGCATCGCAAACACAAACGCCTGCACGCCTCCGATAAATATACCGAAAAAAGCATTTAAGAGCGGCATGGCCGCTAAGCTTAAAGCAAAACCAAACCATTTAAAAAGCTGTAATAATATAACGGGGACCACGGAAATAACGACCCCGCCGGCAAATATATTACCGAACAAACGAAAGGCATGCGAGGCGGTCTTGCTTACTTCAGAAAAAACATTAGAAGGAAACATAAACCAGAAGGGCTCAAAATAAGCCTTAAGATATTTTATGAATCCTTTTTTTTGTATTGCTGAAACATGGGCTACAACCAAAACAATCAAAGCCAAGGCTAAGGTAGTATTTAAATCCCTTGTTGGCCCGCGTAAAAAAGGAATAACAGTCATCCAATTAGAAACAAGAACAAATAAAAATAAAGTAAGTATTAGCGGCAGAAATTTTCTTCCTTCTTCCCCCAGGCTTTGCCTTATCATCTCATCAAAGCTTGTTACAATTGCCTCACCTAAAACCTGGCATCTTCCGGGGACGGTCTTTAGGTTCCTTGAAAACATAAACCCGAGCAGAATCACGGCGGCGGAGGCAAAAAAAGTCATTATCAGTGTTTGCGGATTCAAGGTTACGGTAATGTCCGTACGGGGAAAAACAAAACTATGGGAAACTATCTGGCTTGCTGAATCCATTGCTCCCTTTTCTCCTGTAAAGCGAATATATAGATGCCTATCCTTATCATAAACAGGCCTAATGCCGCCGCAAAAAACGCATCCAGCGAAAATTTAGCTGCCGTCCATAATACTAATGCCATAAATAAATAACGAAATATCAAATTACAAAATACGAGAAATATATTGGGATTGTTTCTTTTAATTATTGCCTTGGATTTCAAATAGAGAAGGAAAAAATTTAAGCAGCTAGCCGAGCCGCCAAGCAATATGCCTAGGCTAAAATTAGGCCTGCCAAATAGTAAAGCCGCCAAAGATATAAAAATTGCCGCTGTTATAGCGTTAATAAATATTTGTTTCTTAAAGTCCATATTTAATCATCTTTACCCGATGAATCTTTTTTTATCTGCTTGTAGGCGCCGCTAAAGGCGCCGACTATGCCAAAAATAAGAAATATGATCGTAAATATATATCCGGTATTAAGCTTTCTGTCCAGAAACGCGCCGACTAAAACCGCCAGCAGTATACAAATTACTATCGTAAACCCTAATTGCGAAACAAGGGCAAGATCATAAAAGAAGTTATTTTTACCTTTCATCTAATGAGGCCACAATTTACGGAGGCAAAGCCGACGTAAGTTGTATGGGCGAATTATCTCCTCGCTTAAGCAAGGGGGAAATTCTCGAAGAGAATTTACCCCTTAAGCTTCGGAGTAGGTTAGAACTTATTGAGCTCAAACCTACCCGAAGCCTATCAGGGAAATTTCTTAGAAATTTACCCGATGTTTAGGCAAGGGAAAAACGGGCTATCTTAACAAACGCAGGATATCTTTTATTGTCTCTTTTTGATTTGGAGATTCCAAGACAGGCCTTCCTACCACAACATAATCAGCCCCTGACTTAACTGCCTCTTCAGGCGTCGCTACTCTTTTCTGATCATCAATCCCTGCCTTAATAAGCCTTATGCCCGGCGTAACTATTATTAGATCTTTCCCGAAATTATCACGGATAATTTGTGCTTCATTTGCGGAAGCCACCACGCCATCCAACCCCGCTGCTCTCACATCTTCCGTGAATGAAATCACAAGGGGTTTTATTGTACTATCTTGCTGCCGGCTTGTCAAGACCGTAACCGCAATAATCAAAGGGCGCCTAAGCCCTAGCTTATCCGCTTCTAAACAGGCTGCTTCTTTAGCCCTTTGCATCATCGTGACACCCCCCTGGGCATGCACGTTGAACATAAAAACTCCCAAGCGGGCCGCGGCCCGGGAAGCATTAGCAACCGTATTCGGGATGTCATGAAATTTAAGGTCTAAAAATATATCTGCCCCCTTTTCCTTAATTACCCTAACCGCTTCCGGTCCATAGAGAGTAAAAAGTTGAGAGCCGATTTTAAAAAATTTTACTTGCGGATAAAGCAAATCAACTATTTCTTCCGCTTTTCGCAAATTATCCACGTCTAAAGCAACTATTAATTTAGCGGTCATATAACGCGTAGTTAAATTACAATACAGAAATCACAAATTACCAAAACTTGCAGCTAAACCACGGTTTTTTGGATATTTGGTCATTTGAATTTGTAATTTGCTTGTTATTTATATCGTATGCTTCCAATCAATTCCTTTATATCCTTTATCTTATTCTTGCGCATATAATCTTTAATCCCCGATACAACATTAAGGCTTGTTTTCGGCTCTATAAAATTTGCCGTACCGATTTCTACCGCGGAAGCACCGGCAATTATAAATTCAAGCGCCTCATCAGCCGTCATTATCCCCCCCATGCCGACAACCGGGATCTTAACAACCCCTGCTGTTTCCCAAACCATCCGCAGGGCAATCGGTTTTATTGCCGGCCCGCTTAGGCCGCCGGTAATATTACCAAGTCTTGGCCTGCGCGTATTAACATCAATGCCCATCCCCAAAAAAGTGTTTACCAAAGAAACGCTATCCGCCCCCGCCTCTTCCGCGGCAATGGCAATTTCTCTAATGTCCGTAACATTCGGCGTAAGCTTGGCAATTATGGCCGCTTTAGCCGCTTTACGCACGGCCTTTACAACCTCGTAAGTAGTTTTGGGGTCTTGAGAAATTAGTTTTGAGTTTTTTAGGTTTGGGCAGGATAAATTTAATTCTATCGCTGAGATACCTGCCGCGCACAGTTTTTTTGCCAACTCGCCATATTCCCGAGGCGAATCTCCGGCAATGCTTACAATTACGGGGGTTTTCAATTTTCTAAAGCCGGGGGCTTTATTTTTAATAAAATCGTCCAGCCCTTTATTTTCAAGCCCTATTGAATTAAGCATGCCTGCGGCAGTTTCTGTAATGCGGGGGGGGAGATTGCCCTGGCGGGGAGAAAAGGTAATTGTTTTAGTTACGATTGCACCGATATCTTTCGGCTTTAAAAAATCCTTAAACTCTTCACCATAGCCAAAAGTTCCGGAGGCGGCTAAAACAGGATTTTTTAATCTAAGGGCTCCTAAAAATATTTCCGTATTCATTCACAACAAAGCTGCAAGCACAAGCACAATTATAGACAAAACAACAATTATCGCTCCTATCAATTTACTATTTTTTACGACCCAGCTGTCAAAGTCCATCTCCTTATCCAAGCTATCCTCTAAGCTGGGAGGAATAACATTCTTATTTAAAGACGTGCTTATATTAGCAAGCGTTGACGGTTTAAAAACAAAAATAAGCCCGAAAGCAGAAATCAATATGGCTATTGTTGTTGGAAAACTAACGTTCACCCGCATCGCTAAAATGAATATTATAACCGCCATAACCAGAAATACCACACCGATTAAACGGCTATAGCCGACAATTAATCCGTCCATTTCCCGGGTTTTCTCCAGGGCTTTTTGAGCGTTGTTTAAATCAATGACTCTGCTGTTTAATCTTTTGCTTAGATTCGCAAGCAGGGAAGGCCTAAAAGCGATTATCAAGCCGACCAAAAGGCCTGTAATTCCTACACTTAGTAAAAATGGCATAATAAAATTTTCAGGAATCAACATGGCTTCCTCCTCTCTTTAACATGATTATATACTAAAATCCGGTTATTTTAAATAATTTATTTTTTTATTTACCACTTCATGTTAATTCTTCCGCTTTAAATACCGGGCCGTCTTTACAAACATATTTATATCCGCTTTTAGTCTGGGCCGCGCAACCCAAACACGCGCCTATGCCGCAAGCCATATACTCTTCCAGAGATACCTGCGCCGCTAAGCCGCAAGATGCGACTATTCCGCCTATTTCCTTTAACATGGGTTTGGGGCCGCAGGCGTAAATTTGAGTATTGAGTATTAAGTATTGAGTATTAAGTAAAACACTTTTCAGTAAATCAGTGACGCGGCCGCCAAAACCGGACGACCCGTCATCTGTGGATATCTTAACATCGCAGCCGGCTTTCTTAAATTCTTTTTGGCAAAAAATATGGTTTTTTGTCTTTGCTCCTAATAAAACAACGATTTTACATTTTGCATTTTTACTTTTACATTCCTTTAGTTTTTCTGCAAGAAAAACTAAAGGCGCTACCCCCATGCCGCCGGCAACGAGTATTGAGTATTGGGTATTAAGTATTGAGAAACCTTTGCCCAGCGGGCCAATCACGTCTAAGAATTCACCCGCTTTTTTCCTTGACAAAATCTCCGTACCTCTGCCTATTGCCTGATAAAAAATTTCTATATTTGGGCCCTTAACGTGATGTATGCTAAAAGGCCTTCGCAATAAAGGTTCATAACCCTCGGCCACTCTAACTTCTATAAATTGACCCGGAATAGACAGGGAAGCAATACGCTTAGCGCATAAAATAAGCCTAAAATGATTTCGCCCAACCCTGCTATTCGATATAATTTTTATCTTTTCCTGGATAATTATTTTTTTCATGCTACTTTTGGCATTTCGGGCAAAAATAAGTGCCGCGGCCGCCTAAAACAATCCTTTTAATCGGCGTCTTACAAACCAAGCACGCCTTGCCTTGGCGATCATAAACTTTATGAAACTTTACGTATCCGCCCGGCTTGCCGGTCAACTGGACATACTGGTCAACCGATGATCCTTTATGTATTATTGCTTCTTTTAATGTGCCTTTTATTTGCTCAAAAAGCAGTGTTTTTTCTTTATCAGACAAACTGTTTGCCGCGCGCTCGGGATGAATACGCGCGCGGAATAACGCCTCTGCCGCGTAAAGGTTACCTATCCCGGAAATAAACGTCTGATCCATTATAAGCGGCTTGATTTTAGTTTTTTTATTTAAAAGCATTTCCTTAAATTGGCTCTCGGAAATATCAAATGGCTCAGGGCCAAGCGTTTGAATAAATTTTAGTTTATGCCAATCATCAATGAGGCGCAACTCCGCAAAGAGCCGCTGGTCATTAAAATCTAAATTTTTTCCGTCTGACAAATGAAAACTCACCCTTGCCGCCTGCCCGCTGCCCGGATAAACCAACTGCCCGGTCATTTTTAAATGAATAGCGAGCGCCTTACCATTTGATAATTCTAAAATTAAAAGCTTTGCCCGGCGTAATATATTTTTTATAGTAACACCGGATAATTCTTTTTTAAACTTATCCACGGACGGCTCGCGGATTACCTTGGGATTATGCACAGTTACAGCGGTAATTTTCTTACCCAATACCGCTTTTTCTAACTCGCGCTTGATGGTCTCAACTTCCGGTAATTCCGGCATAGCCGCATTCCTTCATTTTAAATGCCTGTCGCTATGATAAATTCCGTTATAGCCTTCGGTTTCATCCACGCTTAAAAATACCAACTGCGCCAGGCGCGCGTTCTGTTTTATTTTTATACCTGCTGGGTTTCCCACTGATAAGATAAATTCCCCTCGGCCTTGGAATCCAGCATCCCAGACGCCATGCTGGGTAAAAGCGCCCGAACGAAGAAGTGTGGTGCGGCTAAATGCTAAAGCGCATAAATTGTTTGGCAGGTTTACCGTCTCGTTAGTACGGATTTTATAAACGCCGCTTGCCAACTGCCACCACCCGAATTTATCTTCCGGCTTTACTTTCTTCGCCAATACCGCTTTTGCCTCCGGCAAAATCCGCTCTTTATTGGAAAAATCTACTGCGCCTCCTGCGGTAAACTCAAAAATCTCCGCTACCGTCAAATCAAAACCGTTCGGCGTCAACTGGGTTTCTAAATTTATGTAATTTTCAATCAGCTTCTTCTCTGTAATTAGATTTTTTATCTGGTTTTTGTTAAGCATATCTTCTTTATCTGTTCTATCGCCTCGTCCGCATCTTTGGCCTTGATTATCCCCGGAATATCCCAGGTCCCTATACCGATTACCAGCTTTTTGGCATTTAGAGCAAAGCCGATTTCGGAAAGCGTGCCATATTCACCCGGTAAAGCGACAATTACATCAGCACAGCCGGTAACTATAGCATTACGCGCAAAACCTAACCCAGTAGCGATCGGAATATCCACATAAGGATTCGCTGAATTCTTGTGTTCACTTGGCAAGATGCCAATGGTGGTACCGTTCTCCTCTTTGGCGCCGCGACAAGCCGCCTCCATGACTCCCGTAAGACCACCACATGCCAATATTGCCCCCACTTTAGCTATATTTTTGCCTAATTTATGGGCAATTTGCTCCACTTTAACAGAACATTCATGCCCACCAATAACCGCGATTATAATCTTAGCCATATATTCCTGAGTTAAGTTTACATTTTAGTCAATGACTAAAATGTAAACTTATTTTGCCATTGCAAGGTTCTTTGTAAGAGCGGAGCAGAAAGCGCGCCTGGGCAGAATCGAACTGCCACGACCAGCTCCGGAGGCTAGTGCCCTATCCATTAGGCCACAGGCGCAGAATTAATTATTTGGGTTCTTGAGTTTAAACTCAATAAACTCTATGAACTCTTTCAGAACAGACTAAGCTGCTCTTCGCCTTTACCGGCTTTTTCATCATCGTCAAAAACAGAAACTATGCCGTATTCGCCGTCGTAGCCGGCTAAAAGTTTCACTTTACCGCTACGCATCCTTAATATACCTTCCGCGATACGGGGAGAAATATTTTGCTTAATTTCTTTCTCTGTTGCCTTAAGCAGCACATTATGCTCAGTTTTAAATTTTAAAATAATATTGTGGTATTCCTGCCCAACTGCTTTTGAAGCCCTGCCTAGGCCTTTAGATTCAGCGATTATTTCATCCAAAGGAACAACCCTCTTAAAAGGAATGCTCTTATCCGGAATAAACCCTTCCGGCCTATCCGCAAGCTGCTCTACTCTGTTCATTACGCCCACGGTCACAGACTTACCGCATTTAGGGCATTTATTATTGCTTGCTTTTGTCTGTTTAGGTGAAAATCTTATTCCGCAAGCCCTATGCCCGTCATAATGATATTTACCTTCCTCCGGGAAAAACTCTATCGTATATAAAAATTTTGATTTGTCTTTGTTTTTTAAGGCATCGCGAATGGCCCCATAAGATATCTGGCAATCAAAAACATTTGCCTCACGGCCGATCTTCTGCGGAGAATGTGAATCGCTGTTAGAAACCAGGCTGAACCTGTCTAATCCGGAAAGCCGCCAATTCATAGATGGATCAGAACTAAGCCCTGTTTCCAAAGCGAATATTTTTTCAGCCTGTTTTTCAAAACAGTCTTCGATCTTATCAAAGCCAGACATTGAACCGAATAAGCTAAACCACGGCGTCCAGATATGCCCGGGGACAATCATGCAGTTCTCATCAATATCAAAAACAATACGCGCGAGCTCTTCGGCATCCAGGCCGAGAATCGGCCGCCCGTCTGAGGCGATATTGCCTATCCCGCCTAAGACGCCATTTATTTTATCCACTGTTTTAAAAGATGGCGCGAAAATCAGGTTGTGTATACGATACCCCCTCCCGCCTTTTGAATAAATGCTGCTTATTTCGGCGGTCAGAATAAAATGTATGCCCTTGTAGATAAAAAGCCCATTATCTTCCGGCTCCAATTTATTCTTCAACTCCTCAAGCCATAAATGATGGGTAAAGTCTCCCGTACCCATAAGCGTGATACCCTTTAAGCCCGCCCAACGGGAGATGTTTTCCACATCCATATCCTTGCTTGTGGCGCGGGAATATTTAGAGTGAACGTGAAAATCAGCGATAAATTCCATATTATCTAATTTTCTGCCTGCTCAGCTCGCAAAGAAACCAAGGACCGGCGGGATATTGCTATTTTCTATCTCTTATTTCTTCTATAACGCGAGCAACATTATCCAAATGCGTGCCTTGCCAGTAAGCACGCTTACACTGCGGACAAACATTAAACACATTTTGACTATTATAGACGTCTTCCGGTATTTTGTCTTTTATTTTTTCTTTTGGCGTTTGTTCCAAAAGCGTATTGCATACAGTACAACGGGAAAACATCGCGAATTCATCTATCTTTAAAGCAAGTTTAATTATAATCTGGCGCAGCTGTTCAGTAAGATGCTCGCTTTCCAGCATTATTACTTTAATGTGTTTCTCTTTTTCAAACCAATGGCTGCGCGTAAGGACTATGCGGTTTTCTCTTAAGGCCAGTATCTTAAGACTGCTTACCTTGGACGAATTAAAATACACGCTGTCAAAACCAAAAATCCGCAGCCATTTAGCCAGCCTTCCTAATTCTTTTGTAAGAATAAATTTCTTTTCGTTATTCATTTTAAATTATATAATCCCCTGCCGCTTGCGCGATAAACAATTCTTCCGCCACAAACCGTATGCTCAACAACTCCCTTTAATTTTTTGCCCAAGAAAGCGCAATTTTGAGACTTAGAAACAAAATCGTCTTTTTTCACTACCCATTCCTTATCCGTATCAACAATAATAATATCGGCATCGGCGCCTTCGCTTAAGGTGCCTTTATTAATACCTAAAATTTTTGCCGGATTAACTGACATTTTATTTACCAAAGCGGGCCAATCTAAAACATTATGTATAATTAATTCGGTTATGGCTACGGCTAATTCCGTTTCTAGCCCTATTACTCCGAATTCCGCGCGCTCAAATTCAACGTCTTTTTCATTGTCAGTATGCGGGGCGTGGTCAGAAGCGATAGCGTCAATTGTGCCATCGCCTAAGCCATCTTTTATAGCTGCCAAATCCGCATTGCCCCTTAACGGAGGATTCATTTTTTTATTGGTATCGTAACTCAAAACATCGTCTTCTGTTAAAGCAAAATAATGGGGCGCTGTTTCAGAAGTAACTTTTATGCCGTCTTTTTTCGCGGCTCTAATTATTTCAACGGACTCTTTACAGCTGACGTGGGCGATATGCACGCAAGCTTGCGTTTTTTTGGCAAGCGCAATATCTCTTTTTACTCTTTTATACTCGGATTCGCACGATATGCCGCGCAGGCCCAGCCGCGTTGAGGTAAACCCAAGATTTACGGCGCCATTCGCGGATAACGCCTTATCTTCACAATGGCAGATAACTAAAACACCATTTTTTTTGGCTTTTTTAAAAGCGGCAAGCATTAATTCTTCGCTCTCAACAGAAGCGCCGTCATCTGATATTACCGCGACATTCTCTTTCTTAAGCTCTAAAATATCGGATAATTCTTTGCCGGCTCTTCCGCGCGTAATCGCGCCGCAGATATAAACATTTGCCTGCCCGGTTTTGGCAATGATCTCCCTGACCAAGGAAATATGCCCCGCGCAATCAGGAACAGGCGCGGTATTCGGCATTGCCAAAACACTAGTTATGCCGCCCTTTACGGCCGCGAGCGTGCCGGTTTCAATTGTCTCCTTATCTTCCCTACCCGGCTCCCTTAAATGCACATGCATATCTACCAAGCCGGGCAAGACAATCTTATCTTTGGCGTCAATTATCTGAGCCGCATCATCCTGGATGCGTTTAGCAACTTTAGCAATTTTTTTGCCATCAACCAGAATATCCAGAATTTCGTCGCGGTTATTAGCCGGGTCAACTACGCGGCCATTCTTAATTAGAATCATACTAGTATAGAGCGTATAGTGTATAGTGTATAGTGAAAAAAAATTTTAATGTTCTATACGCTATCCGCTAAACGCTATTTTCTCCTGTGCTTGCGCTACCAAAAATAACACTGCCATTCGTACAGCTATACCGTTAGTAACCTGCTCTAAAATTACTGAATTTATCCCGTCGGCAACCGCGCTTTCAATTTCAATGCCGCGGTTTATCGGCCCCGGATGCATCACGATAATGCCTTTTTTAGCCTTTTTAAGCCTTCCTTCGGTAATCCCAAAATTTTTAAAATATTCTAACTGTTGGGGAAAGGCGGAATCTGAATCGCGCTCAAACTGCATCCGAAGCACGTTTACCGCGTCGGCGCCAATTAGCGCCTCATCTATGCTTTGGGTAACTTTTACCCCCATTTTTTCGATTTCGCAAGGAATGAGCAGCTTCGGAGCGCAAATAGTGACTTCTGCCCCTAATTTAATTAATCCCCAGATGTTTGAACGCGCAACCCGCGAATGCGCGATGTCTCCCACGATGCTTACATTTATGCCGGAGACTCTGCCTAGCTTTTCTTTTAATGTAAAAATATCCAAAAGCGCTTGCGTCGGATGTTCATGCCAGCCGTCTCCGGCATTTACTACGCTTATATCAAGATGCCGGGAAAGAATATCCGCCGACCCGGAAGCAAAATGCCGCAGAACGACTATATCCGCCTTAAGCGCCTGAATGTTTCTGCCTGTATCTATTAGTGTCTCGCCTTTTTTTACGCTTGATTCATGCGGCACGATATTAATTACATCGGCAGATAATCTTTTTGCCGCCACTTCAAAAGATACGCGGGTACGCGTAGATGGTTCGTAGAATAGGTTAACCACGGTTTTCCCGCGGAGAGCGGGGACTTTTTTAATTTCCCGCGTGGAAACCTCTTTAAATGACTCGGCGGTGGAAAGGATTAATTCAATTTCCTCTTTGCTTAAGTCCTCTAACCCCAACAAATCTTTACGAACCCAAGGCATTGCTTCAAGCTCCGGGCTTCAAGCTCCAGGCTTCAAGCTTGCAGCTTGAAACCTGCGGCCTGCAGCCATTAGTCTTTTTCCACAATCACCACTTCATCTTTTCCATCTGCTTCTATCAACCGTACTTCCACGGTTTCTGTTTTAGCGGTAGGGATATTTTTACCTACATAATCGGCCCTCACCGGCAGTTCGCGATGGCCGCGGTCTATAAGCACCGCCAATTGTATTGATTTTGGCCTGCCAAAATCTGCCAGCGCATCAAGAGCGGCGCGTATGGTCCTGCCGGTATACAAAACATCATCAACTAAAATAAGGTTTTTGGCGCCGATATCAAAGTTTATTTCTGTCCTGCCCACGAACGGATTTTGCCCGATAAAAGTTAGATCGTCGCGATAAAGCGTAATATCCAATATGCCGACAGCCACATCGTTATCCTCAATTTTCCTGATATAATCCCTGAGCCGGTGAGCCAGGTAAACACCGCGTTTTCTTATGCCGATAAGGCATAATCCCTGCGTGCCCTTATTTTTCTCCAATATTTCGTGGGCAATGCGCGTTAACGCGCGGCCTATCGCTTGCTTGTCCAATATTTTTGCTTTTTCTTTCACCGCGCTCTTCCTTTCAAAATTCCCCGCCATATGTTAGGAAGGGCGGGGTTCATGGGCACAAAAATTCCCCTGGCTTTTGACCAGAGGTTATATAGTTTGTATATATTCTATTCATCTTCTCTCCCTTGCCGGCCTCGCGGTGCCGGCTTAAAGGCTAATCTTTACACAATATTATTCTAACATACTAAATAAAAAAGTCAAGGAAATTAACTAAAGCGCTAAACCTACGGCCGCGGGCAGAAGATGGCTGTTTTCGCCAAGCCCCTTCCGGGAAGATAATGACGGTAATTTTAAAGCTGCTGTAGGGTCCCAAAAACTAACCTTTATATCAAGGGATTTTTTTAAAAAATCTTCGGCTTTTTTTAATTTTGCCGCTCCTCCCGACAAATATAAACTTGAAACATTTTTTTGTATAAACCTGACGCAATAATCAAAAGAGATGCGTATCTCGTCTAAAATATTATTTAAATGCGCCGTTGCCAGGGAATCCAGCTCCGCCGGCTTCTGCTCCGGCGAACATTTTATTTTTTCCGCTTCTTCCATGCCTATATTAAGCCGTTCCGAAATAGCCCTTGTTAAATCCGCGCCTCCTATCATAACATCGCGGTAAAAGCGCAAAGTCCCGCCCTCCAAAATGGATAATTTGCTGACCGTATGCCCCATATCCAAAAACGCCACCGCCTCTTTATCTTTAGGCACAATCAAATTAGCTTTATAAAAAGCGGATAAAATAGCCTGGCTTGCGACGTTTATAGACTGAGGCAGGAGCCCCGCCTCTTTGACCAAGGCCGCCATTTCCGAAATAAATTTATACTCTGCCCCGGCGATCAAAACCGCCATCTGCCCATCTACGGATTTATCCACGATTTGAAAATCTACCACAGTATCATCAAGCTTTTTCGGTATGTACTTTGCCAGCTCAAACTCAAGAGAATTTACCAAATCTTTCTCCTGCATCTTCGGCATTAATATATAGCGCGTGATAACCTGTTCTCCGGAAAATGAAAGGTTTACGCGTTTAGTTGTGATCTTGGCCTCTTGCAGGCATTTCTTTATGGCGGGTACCAGAGAATTATTCTTATCAGCGGTATTTAAATTACTCACCGCGAAAGAAAAATCTTTCTCTTTATTCATCCAGTCTTTTTTGACTTCAGCCGCCTTAACGCTAAAAGTTCCTACGTCCAGGCCGAAACTGGCTGCCCCTATTTGGAAGGAAGAGAGGATTTTCTCTATTTCTTTTTTAAAATCTTTTATTTTAACCTTATCCGGAGACATCTTATATAAATACCGCCTTTTCTATTATGAATAATCCCGAACGGGCGCCGGGACATGGATATACTGCGGGAGTAATATTATATCTTAATTGCCGCCTAAAGCATCATCCGTAAGCAGTGTCTTCTTGTAATACTCTACGGCTGTTTTATGGTCACTTAATTTTTGGCCGTAGATTACTGCCAAATTATAATAAATGTCCCTATCGTCTCCTGCGCCTAAGGCCAGGTTATAAGCCTCAATGGCTTCATGAATTTTTCCAATATTCGCATATATAAAACCCAAGTTATAATAAATATCCTTATCTTCCATATTATATCTGAGGGCTTCTTTATACTCCCTGACCGCGTCTTTATATTTGCCGTCCTTAGCGTATAAATAGCCGAGGTTCGCGTGTATCTGTCCGTCCGCCCTCGCCGCGTCCACCCCTTCCAGCTCCATATCATGCCTGCGTAAATCAGAAGTTTTAAGCTGGTTTATAGATGATAAAATGGCATTCTCCCGGGACAAAATGTCAAGCTGGCTCCTAAGCTCCGCCGCTTCTTTGGGCGAAGATGGTTTATCTTCCCATTCTTTTATTTTATTTGCTAAAGCGGCGTTTTCTTCTAATGCCGCGCCAAGCTTTTCTTTCAGCTCTGCCAGTTCTCTATGCCCGGGGGCGCTTGTTTTTTCCAGCTCTTTTATTTTTTCCGCCAAAGCGGTATTTTCTTTTTTATATGAAGCGGCCTCTTTGCGGATATTTTCCAAGTCCCGGGATAACCTAGCCTCTTCCTTAACATCTTCTTTTTTCTCAAGGCCTTCCGCCCGCTTTAGCAAAGAAGCGTTCTCTTTGTTCAGCGCGGCTATTTCTTTCTGGGCTTCTTTTAGCTGGCGTAACGCCTCTTCCTTAACATCTTCTTTTTCCTCAAGGTTTTCTATCTGCCCTGCCAAAACTGTATTTTCTTTCGCCAACACAGCTATCTCTTTTTCCGACTCTTTTAACTTCCGCCCTGCTTCTTTATCACTTAGCTTTTCGCCTTTCAGGCGCTCAATCTGCTTAAGCAAACCTTCGTTCTCTCTGCCAAGAAGCGCTATTTCCGCCGACGCCTTTTCCAGCTCTTTAGACAACCCTTTATCGCTGCGCGCTTTTTTTAATTCTTTAAGCAATTGCGCATTTTCTTTATTAAGTTCGCTGAATTTATCTTTTAGCTCAGCTAATTCTTTATCCAGCGTTTCATTTTTATCCTGCAGGCTATCCGTTTTTTTTGCCAGCAAGGTATTTTCTTTTTTGAATAAAGCTATCTCCCGCTCTTTTTCTTTCAGTTCTACGCGCGCTTGTTTTTCGCTTTCTTCCGACTTCTCCGCAAGATTTACCTTGGCAGCAAACGAAGAATTTTCTTTCTGGAGAGAGGCGAGTTCGCGCTGGGCATCCTGAAGATCTTTTAACAGGCCTTTTTCCTTATTCTCTCTTAAGCGTAAAATTCCCAGCTCTTTAGCAAGGGAAGCGTTTTCTTTCTGGATAAGAGCCAATTCCACCTGCACGCTTTTTAACCTGTCCGATAATTCTTTATTTTGATATTCCGCCTTGCGCAGCCTTTCGATTTCCTTTGTCAGAGCTTCGCTTTTTTTGTTAAGAGAGGCGGCTAAATTCTGCGCGCGGCTAAGCTTGCTTTGCAATTCCTCTTCAATAGAAATAATCGTTTCTTCTTCGGCGGCGTGCGCGGTTTTCAATAAAATGAACATAAAGATAATTAGAAATATTATTTTTTTCTGCATACTACTCCTCTTTATGCCTGTTATTTACTGCTCATCACAGGCGGCCTAAGCGGCAGAAGCTGTTTGTTTTTAAAAGAAATAACGTCCGCGGTTAAATCGCGCAGGTCGCGCATTTGGTCCAGCTGTATCTTTTCGTTGTCGCTCAATAAATAATCCCCTATCAAATGCGGCGTAATGAATATAACCAGCTCGGTTTCGGTGGTGCTGGTATCTTTTGAGCGGAACAAATTGCCCAGCAAAGGAATATCTCCCAATATAGGAATTTTGGAAGCTGTATTTGATTTATCCCTTCGCCTTAACCCGCCCATAACCACTGTCTCGCCGTCTTTAACTAAAACGTTTGTGGAAGCCGTGCGTTTGTCCACCACAGGAACCCCTCCGGAGGTACCGGTTTTTACGCTATGGGTGGTGCTGACCTCCATGGATATATAATTATCTTTTGTTATATGCGGCGTTACCGTAAGCGTTATGCCTATGTCTGTAAACGCGGTGCTTGTAAGAGTAGAACCGCCGCTAGTTTCTCCCAGCTCTTGATAAGGCTCTTGCGTAACAATATCTATGCTTGCCGGGAGATTATCCAAAGTTACCACGCGCGGATTTGCCAGTATGTTTGATTCGGTTTCCGTAAATATTGACTGCAATGTGGCGTTTAAATCCAGGCTTTTGAAAATCGTTTTACTCCAATTAAAAGTAGACCCGCCGGATACCGCCAGATTACTGCTGGTTGAGCCGGTCCACTTATGCGCCTTGTCCCACTTTGATGTTTCTCCATCTGTATCATACTCGGACCTGATATGATTAGCCAGCGTTTCCACAACACCCCATTTAAATGCCTCGGTAAGCTTTACATCCACAACAAGTGTTTCGATTAGTACCTGCGGCGTACGCGTGTCTAATTGCGATGCGACATCCTCAACCCGTTCGAGATTGCTTTTTATATCAGTAACTATCAGGCTGTTTGTCCTTGCGTCTACATCAATCCTGCCTCTGGAGCTCAAGGTCGATGTCAGGGTCGCGCTGACATTTGAAACATTCGCGAAATTAAGCCGGATTATCCTTGTTTCAAGCGGCCCGCTTTCTTCCTGCTGCCTACGCCGCTCTACAGTAGTAATGATAATAAAGCTTCCCCTTTCTATATAGGAAAGATTATATGTATCCAGTATCACTTCAAGCGCCGTGCGCCAGTCCACATTAGACATTTTAAGCGTAACATTAGCCCTGGCTTCGCTACTTACGATTATATTCATCCCGCTGATTGCCGAGAACGCCCTGGCCACTTCTTTGATGTCTACATCTCTGTAGTCTATATCCATTAACAATGATTCTTCGTCGTTTTTGGCGGCCGCGGAAGCATCGATCGACTCTTTTGGTGTGTTTTCCGCCTCTACGCCCTTTGTAACAACCTCCTCAGCCCGCAAATATCCGGGCCAAAAATTTAAGCTTGCCGTAAGCAATATAAGCGCTAGCGCGCCTCTGGTTTTATGATGTTTCATCTTTACCTACTTTCTTATAGGGGTCCTGCTCAGCGCCTCTTTTGATTCCGGCCCAAGAATACCTGCATCTGAACCATCTCCGGAATCAGGTTTTTTCTCCAACTCAAGGCGTAAAGTTTTATCCTTATAATTTAAAGTTATTCCGTGCTGGTCTATCTTTTCCACGTTGAAATCATGCCAAATCTGCCCCTCAGTTACAATCTCATCGTTAATAATCGCGACAGAGCCGCTCTTGCCTACCATCAACCCCTTAAGTGCCATAGGGATAGAGGGGATATCCTGCGAAACGCCCTTGCCCTGATATCTAATTTTTTCTAAATCAACAATAGAAACAAAAGGGTCCCTGATAGAATCTTCGGCCGCAAGAGAGCCATTTCCATTTTTATCCGCATCCGGCTCCTGCGCCTTTAATATGGGCATATTCATATTACCAAAATACAACACCACTGCAAGCAATAATATCTTTAACATTGTGCAATCCCGCATATATAATTAATTTAGTCCGCAAATTTAATCAACAGGACAAGCCTTTGGCCTAGTCCGCACTGAATATGCTCAAGACCATGGTTACATCGCGTTTAAATATATCTTTGCTATTGACTAATATATCTATATCGTCTATCCTTAAAAATTTATCCGATTCTTCAATCCTTTTTAAAAAACGCATTAGCTCTTTATGCCCTGTTTTTAAAGTTATGTTTATCGGGTTTCTGAACATAAGCACTGTTTCCCTGTCTTCCCTGGAGCGTATGGGTTCGGGGCTTAAGCTGGGTTTTATGTTAATAAAATCTATGGCGAGCTCCTTGGCTATTATACTAAGCCTCTGTAAAAACAGCGCGATATCCTTCTTCCAGAATAACCTCTCTTTGCTCTCTTTTATCTCTTCTCTTAATTCAATAATCCGGGCATCCAGATCCTCGCGCTGCTTTCGGTAACCCTCGCTGTCAGGAACAATTACCTGCCCTTTTTTAATTTTAGTATTCATCTGCGCCATTTCTTTGACGGCGGGAGAAAACGAAGAATAGAAGGCGGCCCCCATCGCAAGCGCGATAAAAGACGCCCCGCCGATAATCGCGTAACATATCTGTTTATCTTTATTGTTTTTTCTGGCTAAATGCATATTTTAGACGCCGGTTAATTTTTTATTCTTTATAGTCAGCCTGATTTCAAAATTCATGGTATCCACTTTATTTTTTTCCGACATGCGGATGTCCGTAATCAGTAATTCGCTAAAATCTTCGAAAAATCCCGTATCCTGCTTCAGCTTATTCACAAAGGCGCTCAAGGTGTCGATAGGGGATTCTCCCTTCAGGGGCACCAAAGCCCCTTTTAAATTTAAAAATTGTCCGCCTGCTCCGGCACGATCATCAAAAACCATCTTGAAAGACAGCTGGCCAAGCCAAACTTCATCGGGCATAACAAGGCTAAGCTCCCTGAGTTTCCTGGACCAAACAAGCCCGCCGTATAAATACCCCTTGATATTGTTAAGCTCATCCTGCAGAATGCCCGCCCTCGCCCGCAAGTCTTCTATATTTTCCGCCAGCAGGTCTGATTCTTTTATTTTACCCATAATGTCGGAAAGAATTTTATTTTTTCTATTTACCTCAAAGCGCAAAATGATGCCGATAAACAGCAAAACAAATAAAATCAGCCCTAAAACCAAGGCAGCCCTGCGAATAACGGATACGGCTTCCGGACTAAACCCCGGAGGCGCCAAATCAGCAGGCAAGAGGTTAATATTTTCCATGCGCTAGCCCCTCCCGGAAAATGAGTTGGCAGGCGGCACCAGCTTATTCTTGTAATGCAAAATACGCTGTATATCCCGGGAACTAAAAATACGGTGGTTATTGCGGTCGCGCCGCACCTCCGGTATTTTTTTATGCTTAAACCATAAAAACAAAGTGTTGCGAGAGACTTTTATTTTACTTAACGCTTCGCTGGTAGTATAAAACTTTTTATTAATCATCAGCATCTCCTTGATTTTATGCACTCTATTACGTTTTAATACATACTAATATATTAATAAGTATATTTGTTAGCATTAAACGTGTTTACTAATTATTTATATATGAAGATGGCTGTTTTGTCAAGAACTTTTTACGGGATTAATGAAAAGGCCGCCAAAAGGCGCCGGGGAGGGGTAATGATTAATTATCCCAATAAGAAAGCTCCAGCCAGTTGGATTTGGCGGGCTCTGCGTCGCTCTTCCATATTAAGACGACGTTGTCGTATTGGCCTAAGGCGCGGTTTGCCGCCAGCTTAGTATTGGCGTTGTTGGGAAGGGTTATGGTCCCTGTGCCTATATTCTCCAGGATAAGCAGCTCTCCGTCCGACTTCCCGGAATCAATGGCTACGGTGGTATTTAAGGTATAGCTTGAGCTGGAGCTTAAACGCACATAACTTCCTTTGGGGTTTATTGCGCCCCCTGATCCGGGATTTTGGGATTCAACCTGGTCAAGCGTAAGCTTTTCTTTTTGGATAAATCTCGTTTTGGATTTGATTGATACGCTGTTATATGTATTTATTTTTTTCGCCGCTGTCCCGCCGCCGGTAATTAAATTACCCGAAATATATTCTCCCGACGTAGTGTTTGTACCGGTAGCTGTTTGTATTCCCCAGCTGGAGCTGGCGGAGGCGCCGTAAATATAATTAGCGCAGATAACAGCATTGCCCTTTGAGCTATAAATCCCCAGCCCGTTATCGCCTCTTACCTCTATATGGTTGGCGCTAATAAAATTAAGGCTGTCGGCAGATGCGGTGCTTACGCTAATTCCCGTCCGGTTATTATAAATCTGATTACCTTTGATTATATTGCCTGCTGAACTATTAGCAATAGCAACGCCGTTCTGGCCGTATACGCCCCCGCCGGAGGTAATTTTATTATCGGATATAATATTTTTATTAGAGTACGAGATAATTATCCCGTTGGCGTCCGTAAAATATCCCCAGATATCGCCGCCTCCGCTTGAGGCAATAACATTTCCGGAAACGACGTTATTATCTGATGAATAAATTCTAAGACAGTCATAGCTGGCAGAAAGGTTGTTGCCGGAAAGAACATTATTATTCGCTCCTGAACCAAGCATAACAGAGTAACCGTTGCCTATCATATTATCACGAATAATATTATTGCTGGAGCCAACTAAATAAAGCACGGGCTGAAACCAGGCTACGCTAAAAATGCTATTTGAAATTATGTTGTTATTGGAAGCTGTCAAATAAACACACTGGTCGCCGCCGTAGAACCAGACGCTGTGAATCTTAGAATCGCTGACATTGCTAAAGGATAAACATGTGTTGTTTTCGCCGGTAGGACTACCGGTTCCCGGGTCTGTATCAACATCCTGGGCCCAGATGCTAAGTTGAGAAATCAATATATTGCTGGCATTTGAGGCGTTGATAACGTTAACGCTCCCAGCCGGAGCGCTTAAAAGCGTGCCGCGGCCTGAGCCGATTATAGAAATACCGCTCTGTGCCGCAGCAGCAGCAGCAGGATTAATCACAATACCCGGGGTAGCAATGGACAATATTCCGCCTTGGGGGTTCACATAATCAGAAAAGGTGGAAGTGCTGATATTATATGTGCCGTCTAAAAGATAAACCACTCCCTGCTTAATTTTTGCCGGGGAAGGAACATTGAGAGAGTAAATAATATCTACTATGGCTTGATTTATCTCCTTTTGGTCATCGCTTCCATCGCAAATATAATCGGCCCTGTCGGCATCCAGGGAATCTAAAGCAGGATTGGCCGGACTGCGCCTTACCCCGACTATTCTTGTAGCGACATTTTTATTGGCGGATAATGGCTTCCATTGAATTCCGTCCCAAACCTTAAGCAGGTCTTCATCGGCATCATAGCGGATTTCACCCTCTGAGCCGGCGGCCGGCAAAGAAACATTATCTAACCTTACGGAATAGCCCTGCGTATCGCCGGAAACATCAACGTCTTCACCGGCGGCATAAACGCAGGGCGATAAGCGCAGAATGCAAAAAGCGAAATAACCGAGAATTAAAATTAGTTTAGCCGCTTTCATATATGAGCTCCGTAGTTTAATTTTCGGGCCGCGGCCTAACCGCTTAACCCAAGCCACTGCGTGCCGTTCCAGATTAACTCAAAAACATCGTCATTGGCCAAAACTTCATCGGCGCCTATATCAACATTGCCGCCGTTTTTTATAGTCACCGGATCAATCAGGCTCAAATCTTTGCATTTCAAGATTAAAAGGTCGCCCGGGCTCTGTCCGTTGCCAAGGACAATGTCCTGATCGCTGCCGCTTACATTATTAAGAATAATGTAGCTTGCCGGCGGATACACCGGCGAGCCTGAAGCCTTGCCTGCCGGATACACTGTTTGGCCGCTGCCGGTTATATCAACCGTTATTGGCTCAAAGGTAATCTTGTCTGCACCGGTATATTTGGTGTTGGTGCCGTTATCTTTAATTTTACTGCTAAAGCCCGCACCGGTAATAAAATTACTGGCGAGGTAATTATTATCGTTACTATTTGAATATATTTCTATTCCATCCCCGGTTCCGGAAGAATCATAGATTAAATTCCCGGAAATTAAATTATCGCCGGAAACACCTCCTCCTATACAAATACCGTCGCGGGCGTTTGACTGCCCGTTATCATAAATCACATTTGCCGATATCACGCTGCCGCTATCGGACTTATTAATCGTAATACCTTCCCGGCGATTGCCGGTAATCGTATTGTTGCTGATCACAGCATAAGCCGGAACGGCACTGCCGTATGATGCGCCAGTATCACCAAGAAAAATCCCCTCTTCGTAATTATTAGTTATGGAGTTTCCCGAGATAAGACAATAATCGCCGCCAAGAAAAACACCTCTATAGGCGTTATTATCAATAATATTATCGCGCAGCACATTATTATCCCCCACAATCATAACGGCGCTGTCTCCGGCCTGGCCAATAGCGTTAATTATTACGTTATCGCAAATAATATTATTTTGCGACAGCGACCCGACAAACAGGCTAATCCTGTTACATTCACTGATATAGTTGCCGCAAACGATGTTGTTGCTGGAGCCTGCGTCGCCGCTGGCAAGCTCAATGCCATTGGCGGCCTTTGGGCCGGGAGCAAAATCAAAACCGGTTATGTTCACCCCGGAAATAATGTTGTAATTAGAAGATCCAAGCCAGACGCCCGCCTTTATATTTGTGTTTTCATTTAACCCCTTTAACCAAATTTTATCAATTTTAGAATAGGATACGTTACTAAAATCTATACCGCAACCCGCGGTCTGGGAGCCGTTAATTTGAAGCCGGGAAATTAAAATTTTGCTGGCTGAGCTGGCATAAATAACGCTGAATTCAGTTAATGAAGCCTTGGTGAGCACTGTCCCGGCCCCCGTGCCGATAAGAGAGATATTATCCGCGGCTATGTTAATTGGTCCGCTGATATTGTATGTGCCTTCCAATAAGTACACAGCGCCTCCCGATGCGGAAATATCGCTTATCGCCAGGTTTATTTCCTCCTCGTCTTCATTTCCATCGCAGGCGTAATCGGCGCGACTGGCATCCAGGGAATCACTGGCGGCAACGATAACACTGGCGACGTTCATAGGTAAAGCAATATCCCTCCATGCCGCGCCGTTAGAAATATAAACATTATCCGATGTCCCGTTATAATAGACTTGTCCTTCGGGCCCTGCCGGAACCGGGGCCGAATCTTTAGCTTTTAATCCCAGGCCGGGCGTATATATATCGCCGCTGACATCAAGCTTGCTCTGGGCAGACACCGGAGCACCAGTACACCAGAACACCAGGCACAAGGTAAAAAAGAGAATTGAGATTAGTTTAGCCGGTTTCATTGTTTCACCTTACTATTAATTATCCGCATGAGATAATTCAAGCCATGCCCTGCCGTCCCAGATAAATTTAGAAGTAGTGTTCTTACCCCAAGTACGGTTATCGTCATTCTTATATATCTCAAAATTACTGCCTGATATTGACTCGTCGTTTACACTAATCTTATACGAAGACGCATTTTCTATAATAAGCAGGTCGCCCAAGGCATTGCCGTCTTCAATCGCGGGATTAGCTAAAGCGATATCCGCGCTCCCGCTTACGCTTAAACGCAGATAGCTTACCGGGCCGGTGCCGCCTACTGAAGAAAGAATGATTTTACCTCCGTCACTGACCGGATAATTAACCGGCTCGAGAGTGACCTTGTCTTTTCCGGTGTATTGAGTGCCTGTGCCTAAATCTTTAATTGACGCTAAGTTACCTGTCGCGGTATCGGGTATGTTTAATTGGTTGCTAACAATATAGTTCCCGCTAGAGGCGGAATCAGATATATTGATCATATATGCCATGCCTGAAGAAGGCCCGGCCATATCGGAAACGCGATTATAAGAAATATTGTTGTAATCGCAATCTGTAAGATTTATGCCGTCATTAGCGCCTGAGGCGCCGTTATTATAAATTAAATTCGCGGAAATATTGTTTTCGTTCGAAAAGGCAATCTCAATCCCGAACTTCGCATTAAATGAAATACTGTTATTGGAAATTATACTGCGGGAAAAAACACCGGCTATGCCCGGGCGGCTATTCAAACTGCCGTTAGATGAAATAATATTGGAACTTATCGTATAGCCGTAATTGGTTTGGGTTACATCGCCTATGCCGATCCCCTCAAGTTTATTCAGCGCTATATTATTTCCGGAAACTATGTTACTGTTACCGCTCCAGAAATAAATACCACGGTTATTATTAGAGACAAGCTGGTTATTTACGATCGAACTATTAGTAATGCCCACTCCCCGAATGGCGTTTTGGTTATTATTGCTTATAACATTTAAGGAAACAACGGTATCCGCGCACGGGATTAGCCGTATACCGTCAAAGCCATTTGCCGCCAGGTAATTTCCGGAAATAACGCTATCTGAAACAGAAAGATCCATTCCATATTCATTCATATATTCCACCCGGATATCGCAAATCTTGGAGGCGGATAACGAACTGGCTACTATACCGCTTTTGCCGCTTCTCCCGCTGAGGCCAACTTTACCGCTAACGGTAAGGTTGCGAATGAGGATATTGCTGACGCTGGCGGCGCTAATCACATTAACACTGCCTGCGGGCTTTAGAACTGTACCGGCACCCGTTCCGATAAGAGCCTTATTGGAATCACGAGGAGCAGTATTGTTAAAAACTATCGGCGTTGAAATACTATACGTTCCTTCCAGTAGATACACTACTCCGCCGTTTGAGCCTAAATCATTTATTGCCTGCTGAATTTCTGCCTGGTCGCCTGTCCCGTCACAGATATAGTCGGCGGTTTTATTGGCAAGCGAGGAATCTGCTGCCGCCACAATTCTTGTTGCCACAGTTTTCCCCCCGCCGATAGACTGCCAGTCTGAACCATCGGAGAAACGCAGCTGGTTGTTAAAATAAACTACGCGCCCCTCTTCGCTGGAATTTGTTGAGCCGGGGTCTGCCTCAGGGGAAAAAGTAAACGTTTCTGTCCTGAGCTTTCCGCCGCTTTCCACCTGAAGATCGGCAGCGTAAACGCAGACAATAGACAATAGACAATAGACAATAGACAAAATTAAGATAGTCTTAATTTGTTTCATTTTCCCTCATTTTAAATTTTTCATTTTGCATTGTCATTTTGATATTTGATTTTTAATTTTTGATATTTTATTCTATCCTCACCCCGCCCATTATGACCGTTCCCGTACCGCTGATCGTTACCGCCGGATCAGCTGCCGTATCCTTTAATTTAGATATATTATTATATGTATCGCGTGAAGCATCGCTAAAGTCGTATCCGTAACCGCCCTTTATTGTTAAAATACTGCCCGGCACTATGGTAACATCCTCATCAAGATCTTCTCCGGATATTCTTATTTCATGGTCATTTGTTGCCGCCATAGCATTATCCACGGCGGAATCACCCGGCTGGTCAAGGCTGTTATAAAGCCGCTCTATTTTTACAAAAGCACCGGTCAAAGGGTCTATCTCCACCAAAGCAACTGTCTTTACGCGGGCGAATTGTGTTAAGGTTATGGAATCTAAAATCGCGCCATTCTCTATAAAATTTCCCGTTGCCTTTACCCATATGCTGTTTGGAGAAAAAGTGCTGGAGTTAAGTTTAACAAAGGCTATATCCACGCTATATGTACCGGTAGGGCTTGTGCTGTCCGGAAAAGATACATTGCTATAAAGCTTCTTATAATCCGAACGTTTGAGATCGCTGTTATCCCCGGGAT
>PCWA01000047.1:1096-3790 GCA_002796125.1 Candidatus Ghiorseimicrobium undicola | reverse complement strand
GGCTGCCCGGAAAATATCCGCAAAGGCCCAGGAGGAGCCCCGCGCTTAATATATGAGCAAGATAAGAAAATTTTTCCGGGACACCATATTCTATCTTACAAGTAATTTTTTCTCAAACATATTTAATTTAATAACCGGGATAGCCGTAAGGCGCCTGCTTGAGCCCGCGCTCATGGGGCTTTTTAGCAAGATCATGCTGGTATTTGATTACGCGCGGTATTCTCACATGGGGATTATTGACGCCCTGGATAAGGAGCTTCCTTATTGTTACGGGAAAAAGGATTATGAAAGGTTTGCGCGGCTAAGGGACACGGGTTTTAGTTTA
Organism: Candidatus Ghiorseimicrobium undicola; assembly: GCA_002796125.1. GTDB lineage: Bacteria > Omnitrophota > Gorgyraeia > Ghiorseimicrobiales > Ghiorseimicrobiaceae > Ghiorseimicrobium > Ghiorseimicrobium undicola. Next base: position 3,465 of record PCWA01000047.1, on the reverse strand, counting down.
TGTATGATAGTAGCGGGCCTTATCGTGTCGGGGATACTCGCGGCCTCTTTTGTCGTGAGGTTTACGGATAACATGCTGTTTACGGTAGGGCTTCGAATTGTCGCCCTTATGATCATCGCGCGGCTGCTTACTTCTCTTTACATTGTATTAAACAGGGCCCAAAACAAGTTTGCCGTGATAAGCAAGTATACCATACTGGTTGCGGCCCTTGACTTGCTGTTTAAAATATTTCTTGTCATGAAGTTCGGCCTCTACGGGCTCCTATGGGCTTCATTGCTTACGCTGGTAGCGGGGCTTGTATATTTTTTTAAGGCAAGCGAAGAAAAATTCGGGTTCATACTGATTTTTTCATATAAAGAGGCGCTTGGGCTGCTCAAGGTGGGGTTCCCCATACTTGTTATGGGTATAGTCTTTATGACCCTCACAAATATAGACCGGATAACAATTATAAGGCTGCTTGATAATGAGAGCCTGGGGTTTTACACTATCGCCCTCATGGTAAGCGCCTATATTGTGCAGCTTCCGAACCTTATTTACGCGGTGATATTTCCGCGCTTTTATCAGGCATATGGAGAAAAACAGAATATATTTGAGATAAAAGAATTGTTTATAAAACCTATGCTTGTTTTCGCGTATCTTTTTCCGGTACTTATAGGGCTTGTTATACTAATGCTGCCACTATTAGTGCGTTACTTATTGCCTGCATACCTGCCGGGCCTTAGGCCGGCCTACCTGCTTTTACTGGGAGCCTCTTTCCTGGCGCTTGTAAACATGCCTAACTATCTTCTGATCGCTCTCAATAAGCAAGTGCATATAGTATTTATAGGTTCCGCCTGTATTTTACTCGGGGGCGTTATTAATTATATGATGGTGAAAAGCTATGGCCTGGGCCTTACAGGCGTTGCCATAGGTACCGCCTTTACATATTTCATTTACGCGACTTTTTTACTGGTACATGCGTACAGAAATTATACAAAGAAATTTTTATCGCATATAGTTTTTTTGTTGCAGCTGTACCTGCCTTTTTTGTGGGTTGTCGCGCTCCTTTCGCTGATAAGGATGATCTCTTCCCCCGTACCCGGTAATATTTATAAAGACCTGGCGGGGGTGTCGTGTAAAACAATTTTTTTCGTAATCGGGTGTATTCCCCTTGTGGTGTATGTAAACAGTAAAACATCCGTATTGACTCTTCTAAGACAGCACAGGCCGAGGATGAATTAGGGCAGGAATAAGAGGGTGGGATAACCAATGAGCCGTTTTAAAATGCAAATCCTGGTATGGAGCCTTGTCGGATTGGCGCTTAGGCTTATCGCTATGCCGTTTACTATGCACGGGCAGGACTTATTTGTCATACATTATTTTCCAATGCTCTGGGTTACGCAGGGGGTATGGGACCCGTATGGTTTTATAAATGCCAACCTGCCGCATTTTCTTTATACCTATTACGGGCCGGTTTTATTTTTTATATTTGCGGCCGCCAATTTTATATTTATCAAGCTTTTTCATGCTGCATTCCTGGTTTCAATGCTGACGGCCGCAGGCAGCATGATGTATAGCGGATATCAAACGGCCGATTACGTTAAGCTTTTTGCCGGAGGCGGCTTATTTAAGGATCTTTTTATTATGAAGCTGCCTTATCTGTGTTTTGATATCATGATAGCCGTGATCCTGCTTGGGCTGATTCGGCTGAAAAAAGCACCCGTCGCCTCCTATATATTGTGGATGCTTAATATTGTCCTGTTGCACAGCGCCTATGCCGTAGGCCAGGCGGATATCATACCCGCCTTATTTGTAATGGCGGCCCTCTTCGCCATAATAAATAAAAGGCCCTACCTGGGCATTGTGTCCCTGAGCCTGGGCGGCGCGACCAAGCTGTTTCCTTACATCCTTATACTCCCGATGTGTTTTTTGCTGGGAGGCAGCCTGAAAAAAAGAGCCGCCCTTATTTTTACGGCCGCCGCTATTTCAATGCTGATTTATCTGCCTTTTTTTCTTTCGTCAGGGAAAGCGGTCTTAAGATTTTTACTGTATTCAGAAGGGCTGGGGTACCCCGGCGCGGCAAAGACGGTTTTGGCCGTGATATGTTTTATCGCATACATTGTTATTTTAATAAAGGCGCTCAAGGACGCGTCAGGCCCTGAGCCTGCGGCCCTTGCGCTGTATTATATGGCCGTTTCGATGTTTATTGCCTATGCCATGGCGCCTTTACGCTTCAGGTATTTTGTGATCGCAACGCCGCTTCTTTCTCTGATCATACCGGGCAACAAGCGTTTTGGTCTCTTCATAGGGTTCTTTATAACTGTGCTGGCCTTTCTCTGGTTGGGTGAAAGGGATCTGCAGCTGGGCCTGCTTGCGCCGGTTAGTCTCGG
>PCWA01000047.1:0-979 GCA_002796125.1 Candidatus Ghiorseimicrobium undicola | reverse complement strand
TGAAAATATTATATTTAAGCGTAGGCGATAGGTCGGTTGCGAGCAGCAGGACAAGGGTTTATTCCTTTGTTCCCTATCTAAAGAGCGGAAGCCCCGGGATAAAAGCCAGGGTAATATGTTATACGCCGTCATGGCAATGCCGCAGGATACTCGCCATGCAAAGGCTTAATATAGCGCAGAAGATATGCGCAAAGGCCTATAGCGGAGCGATTATCCTCTCGCTTATGGCCGCGGCGCCGTTTTTTGACGTTATTTGCATACAGAAGGTTATCTTATCGCGTTTTAACATGGCTGTATTAAAAATTCTGAATGGCCGGATAGTTTTTGATTTTGATGACGCTATATACATGAAGAAGGATATAACTCATATGCTAAGGGCCGCTTCATGCGTTATTGTATCGAACAATTATCTTAGGGAGTTCGCCTTGAAATATAATCCAAAGGTATATAAGATGATAAGCCCCGTAAAAGTAGAGGGCGGCGTTAGGGCGCAAAAAGGCGATGAAGTAAGGCTTGGCTGGATAGGCCTTCCGGAAACGTCAGCCTATCTTTATCCGGTACTTCCGGTACTTGGCCGTCTCAAAAATGAATTCGGTAACCTGAAAATGGAATTTATGGGATGCGCAAAAAACGGCGATTTTGATTTATTGGGGATAAGGTGCACGGCCTGGTCGCTTGATGCGGAGAAAGATTATCTCGGGAGCCTTGATATAGGTATTATGCCTCTTTTTAATGATAGGTGGGCGCAGGGGAAAGGCGGATATAAGCTGCTTCAATATATGGCCATGGGCATCCCCTGTGTGGCTTCGCCGGTAGGGGTTAACAGGGAGATAATTAAAGACGGCATAAACGGTTTTTTAGCTGACGATGAAAAGGAGTGGCATGAGAGGCTTTCCAGGCTGATAAAAAACCCCGCACTTCGCGGCAGGATGGGCGGGGAGGGCAGGCGTATGGCCCGGGAATTATATTCATATGAAAC
>PCWA01000112.1 GCA_002796125.1 Candidatus Ghiorseimicrobium undicola | reverse complement strand
GATGCCTGGAAAGTATTTGCCGAGGGCGCCAATAAGGCATGGAACGATTTAAGGGAAGCCGTGCATCAGGCAGGCGAGAAGTTTAAGTAAAAAGCAATCTACCCATATTGGACCACGGCCCAATTTACAATACCTCTTCAATCTGATATTAGTTTATTAGTGGATGATATTTAAGCAAATTTCAAAAGAATTAAGGATTCATGCGCCTTTCACCATTTTTGGCGCCGCTACCGCCATTATAATCATCGCACTTTTTCAAAAAATACCCTTAGATATTTCTTGCCGGGTATTTTACATGCTTCACCCTCTTCATGTCGTTTTGAGCGCGCTTATTACCGCCTCCATGTACGGGCTTCATAAGTGCGGGTAGATACGCGGTAAATGCCTAATCGGTAAATGCAATCTCTGGATTTTGCTTATAATCAGTTATCTAGGCTCTGTAGGAATCGCTACCTTAAGTGATTCAATTATCCCGTATTTAGGCGAAACAATGCTGGGTATGCCCGATAGAGACATTCATGTAGGGTTTATCGAAAAATGGTGGTTGGTTAATCCCTCGGCGGTCTTGGGTGTTGCCATAGCTTGTTTTAACCCGTCCACGAAATTGCCGCACGCGGGGGCACGTATTATTGAGCACATGGGTGTCATTATTTCATATTATTATGGCGATGGAAGGAGGATTATCGCATTGGTCCGCATATTTTGTGGTTTTTATCTTTCTTTTTTTTGCCGTATGGATACCATGTTGTTTAAGCGGCATAGTCTTTCCGCTTTTATTTGTGAGAGAACGAAATGAAAAAAAGAAATTAGATTAATGCCTATCGGAATAATATAAGTGAATTCCGGGAGCGGTTCACTTAATTATTCGCTTAATCAATAGTAAAAAAAGTATTGCGCCAGCCGGTTTCCATCTCATGAAATTATTTGCTAAAAAAGAAGCTTTATACATTTCTTTAATCCTCGTATTTACCTTTCTAATAAGATTAGGGTATCTGTTTCTTCTAAGAACAAAATTTTATGTAGTCGCTGAAGACGAAGTCATTTATATTGAGAACTCCCTAAGGGTGATTTTTAATAATATGCAGCCGGGTCTGTTCTTCCACGGCGCGCTTTATTTTTATTTCGTGTCTTGCCTGCACCATTTCTTTTTTATAATGGGAAAAATTTTTGGCTTGTTTAACTCCAACATTGATTATCTGGTGTTTTTTCTGGAAAAACCGGAAGTTTTTTATTTTATGACTAGAATGGTTTCCGTTTTTACTGCTACGGCAACAGTTTATTTTATATATCGCCTTGGCGATTCATTATGGGATAAAAAAACAGGATTATTGGCAGCTTTTTTCGTTTCGTTAACGCCAATGGCCCTGATACAGGGCTCGGAAGCTTCCGCATATGCCACAACAAATCTTTTCATTGTCATAGCTGCTTTTTTGGGAGTAGAGTTTATGAAAAAAACAAGGCCCCGCAGTATTTTCAGCGTGAGCGTTGTTTTTGGATTAGCCCTTTCATCAGATTATTACGCCTTGTTCATGATCCCTTTTTTTGTTTTAATTATTTGCGCTGCAGACCGCCTGAATGAGGGGCCATCCAAACTATTTGCCGATATCTTTATTTTTAGCGCGATAAGCCTTTTGGTATTCATCGTGATTAATCCTTATTTTGCGCTTAGGCCGGCTTTGGCGTGGCAGAGTATTATAGCGCAAACTCATACAGCTGTTTTTCCGCAATATAATCAATCCTACACGCCGTTACGCTATGTATGGTTGTTATTAAAGCCGCCATATTTATTTATTTCACTGTTCTTTTTTGTTGGAATTTGGTTTTCCGCAAGGAGCAGGAAGATCGGCGAAATTGCTATATTTTTGTTCCCTTTGATAAACATCGCTTTATTTAGTTTCTCTAAAATCCAGCTTGAACGTTACATATTTCACTCTCTGCCTTTTTTATCGTTAATCGCGGCTAATGCAATAATAGTTCTCACGCGTATCAAGAAATTAGATTTTGCCAAAATGGGCTTAATAATTTTTTTATTCGTTATTTTCTGTATGTTTAATTATAAATCCAAATCCTATTCTAGCGATACGTGGATTGCAAAAAATTGGATAGAGAAGAATATTCCTAAAAAGTCAGATATTCTCATAGAGCCGGGAACGATACCATTTGGGCGGACAAGGCTCTTGAGTATCCTTTTTAATCACCAAGACAAATCGAACGAGAGGTTATATTTTTCTGTTCTTAAGCGTTATCTTCAAGCGCATCCAGAGGAGGACTATGAATTATGGCCTTGTAATCTCGTTAAAGATACTATTCCCGTTATAAGCCATAAAAACGTTCGGTATATTATCTTGTCGGAAAAAGATTATGATTGGGAAGGAGTAGACTGGCTTCAGGAAAACGCTGTATTGATTAAGGCGTTTGCAAAGTATGGGGACACGTGGAGAATAAGAATTTATAAAGTGCTTAATCCTCTAAGCGAAAGAGAATGTACGAGCACGGGATGGTGGTAAGGAACAAGAGCAATAGACGTTGGGCTATAGGGTAGTGCCCTATAGCCCATAGCTTATCGCCTCGGAATTCCGGGGACGGAATTCCGGGGACGGTTCACTTAATTATTAAAATCTTTAGCATATTAGTAAATCCATGCCAAGGTTAGCGCGAATAGTTATACCCGATTACCCGCATCATATAATACACCACGGCAACCGCATGGCCGACAGCCTATTTGTAAAAGACGAGGATACAGGCAGGCCCTTAGGGGATAACGGGAAGATTATTACGCAAGAGAAAGCTTGGGCCGAACAAGAGCAAGGATAATTAAGTGAACCGTCCCCCGAATTCCCTTTTTATTTTGGGTTGAAAAATGCCCAAAAGAGAGTAGAATAAAAATAATTGGAATAACAAAAGGAGGAGCGATATGCCTAAGTATGTATG
>PCWA01000014.1 GCA_002796125.1 Candidatus Ghiorseimicrobium undicola | reverse complement strand
CGTGAATATACCGGCGCGCGTTACGGCAAGGCGGATATCCATAAGGCGGTACCTAAGTACGGCATAGGTCATTAATGGCCCGTAAACCGAAACTAATATATTACCGTACGGCGGAATTTCAAGGCCATACCATAATGGATAATTGGTAAATCCTCCGGTAAAACCGATAATCGCGCCAAATAATACATACTTTATTCGATTACGTTTTATAAAGGAAGAGGTTTTCATTTCTTGAAACATAATATGCCAACAGTATAATACTAAACAAAACCAAAAAATAAGAAAAGGCAAATATATGGGGCCTGCTTCCGGCCAAAATTTAAAATTTAGTATCGGTTTAACTCCCTTGATGTAATTGGGATTAAAAGTTAGGAGAGAGCTAATGCTGCTTACGCCATAACTAATAAAAAGAATAAGTTTTTTTCTTGGATAAATTTCGAGAAAAAACAAAAGGAAATGCAAAAAGGTTGCCGGTATAAAAGCTGCTCCAAGCATCAAAAAACGGCACCAAAACAAAGCCTCCCATTCATTAACAGAAATTTGCCAAAAGAAATAGCAAAAACTCCAAAAAAATACCGTAAATCCGAATAAAGTCCAAAGCCTATTTAAATCCTTTTCTCTATTGGAAAAATATACAAAAAGTCCAAAGATTAAAGCAATCAGAGCATTAAATAATCCTGTAAAAGCCCAAAAATTCATTTTTCTCCATTGGGTTTAGGCAATTTTTGCTAAAGCGTATAGCATCATCCTGCTGTTATGCTGCAACATTATCTGTAAATTATTTTGAGAAAAACTAGCGTCTATGAAAAGCTTTTTAAAGTTTTCCTCAGACCTATAAATAAGATGCCATTCTGCAACCCACTCCATCCACGCAGCAGATGCGTTATTATACTTATCCCCTGCATTCGCAATTAAAACTGCGCCGTCTTTTTTTAGAAGCTGTTTAAGATTACTAAGTAACTTTATAGCAATTCGTTTATCCAGATAATCAAATAACCCGGCAGAATAAATCAAGTTATATCTATGCGTGATTTCTTTCTTGATGTTTTTGTTCAACGCTAAGCGTATCGCATTTTTTTGAATAAAATTAATATTACCGGAGGCATTTAGAAGATTTTGTGCGTAATTAATAGCTTCTTTTTCGAAATCATAACAATCAAAAATCGTTTTTGAAAATATGCCTACTGTGTCATTTTGTATCAATTCTTTAATTTCACGCGCTGGCCCACAAGCTAAATTCATTATGCGTATTTCTTGGCCGTAAAATTTTCTTGCAAAATTGAAAATTATTTTTTTAAAATCTTCTTTTCTTTCTCGTATGGCATTCGAAGCGCTTAACTGCTGAAAATAGTTATCCCATAACCTATCGAATCCGGTTGTGCATGGATTATTTTGATAAATCTCATCAATAATCTTAAAATCTCCTGCATAGCCAAAAGGTTTTTCAAAGCTATGTTTTATAAACTCACCGCACAAAAAATATCGCCTATATCTCTTCTCAAATATTTTTTTGAGTTTATATAAACTTGATTCAAGCTTATCAAAATTATCTTTTTCGAGTTGCGAAATATCATTATAAATTTTATCAAGCGTAGCATTAAAATTTTTTTGAAATTTCGACCAATCATTGGGATGTTTTGACAAGTACGATATTAACTCTTCTCGTAATCTAAGATATGGTTTTACTTCCGCGAATAGATTAAATTTTAATCCTGATAAAGCCATTTAAATTAAAATCCCCTTTATTTTATCCACCAATTCCGGAATATCAAACGGCTTGGCAATATAGGCGGCCGGATTAAGCTTTTTCGCCTCATTTTCCGCGTTCTCATCGGCGTAACCGGTAATAAAAATCGCCGGGATCCTGCCCTTTGAATTTTTATCATTCGCCGAATAAATCCGCCTGACCGCCTCCACCCCGTTTATCCCCGGCACGCGGATATCGGCGATGATTAAATCAAACTCCTCCTCTTCGTTCATAATAATCGCATCCTGGCCGTTCTTGGCGATAAATACTTCGTATCCGATTTTCTCCAAAAGCTTAGACAGGGATTTTATTATCAATTCCTCGTCGTCAATTATTAATATTTTCTTTCGCGCCATTATTTTCCCCCATCGCTTTTTTCACGGTCTCCTGCAGTGTCCGGACATCAAACGGTTTTTTGATATATCCGGCAACATTCAGCGCCAGCGCCTCCTGGTAGGCGGCGTCGCTCGCGTATGCCGTGATGAATATTTCCGGCACGCGCGCCTTGCGATTTTCCAGCAGGTATTGGCGGATCCGCTTTACCGTTTCTATACCGTTCATCCGCGGCATTTTTATATCGGATATAATCAAATCAAAGCTGGCCTCTTTCAGGCGCCTGAACGCCGCCCGGGCATTTAAGGCGGTACAAACACTGTAACCGGAAAGCGCCAGCAGCCTTTTCACCGTCATCAATACCAGTTTGTCGTCGTCAATGATTAAAATGCTTTTTGCCATTTTATGTTTTTGGTTAAGTACGGGTTTTCCTCATCCCGTCTTTTGATAAAACAAAATAATGAATGTAACCGAAGTTATCGCTGGATACCGAGATTGAAAATTGTTTTATGCCGCTTTCATAAATCAGCTTGATGAATTCGTCTTTGTTGCGCGGCATAAGATTCCAGTCGCAGAGCCACTCCGGGTGAATCTGCGGCATGGTCATCTCTCTGTTTTTATGGGTGATAATCAGCTTTCCGCCCTCAGCCAAAAATGTAAATAACGACCTGATAAGCTTTTTAAAAACCCGCCTGGGAAGATAATCAAAAAAACCAGTGCTGTAGATTACGTCTTGCTTCTCCGGCATGCCCAGAGCCGGCTCGATGCGCAGGATATCCTTCAGCCGGCACCGGCAGAATTTAAATATCGCCTTGTGCGGATGAAGCTTCATAATCATATGGCGCGAGAACGACAAAGCTTTCTCATCCCAGTCAACGCAGGTAAAATGCGCCTCCTTGTCCGGGTTTAGGTCAGGCAAAAGCTCCCTGATTTCCCGGCAGGGCCCGCAGCCGACGCTCAAGACATTAACACGCCCTGGTTTTTTATCGTTGATCGCGCTTAAAAGCATAAGTTTTATTTTATCTTTGCGCTGCCGCACGGAAGTTATATACGGGCTCCTAAGAAATATATTGTCAAAATAGGCGCCGATGCCCCCGGACACCGGACGGTTATTATAAATCATTTCCAGTAATTCGTAATCACCCGGGTAACCGCTGGGCTTATCAAAGGCGCGCTTAAGGATTTCGCTTTTGTAAATCCACGGCCCGGCCAGCTGGCGGAAGCTGTTTTTTATCCCGCCCAGGATTTCTTTGTTTTCCAGGCATTCTTCCAGGCAGGACCCGCTTAACAGCGCCTTAATGCTCAGCTTATCCAGTTTTTCTTCATATTCCAAAGAATAAGCGTTACCTGCCGCTAAAGCGCCGTTAATACTTATAATCTCATCCATATAACGGCTGAGGTAATCCGTAAAGAAGCGCAGGATAAGCCCGCTTTCAGCGGCGCTTTTAGCCTTTTTCAGTAACGGGCTGATTTTTCTGGCGATGACCCAACGGCGCAGCCCTTCTTTTTGTTTCTGCCTGAGATTAAAAAATTCACCCCCGTAGATAAAACTACCTTCCGTGTTCCTTTTTTTCCATTTCATCCGCAGGTTAAATCCCGAATTAAAATCAGGGTCCTTAATGCTGATTAGCAGCTTATCGCCGGGTTCGCAGGCTTCCCCTGAAGCGGCAAAGCCTATGCCGCCCTCGCTTAAATCAAACGCCGATGCCTCCGCGTTATGGCGCAAGCTAAGGCCGATATTTACGCTCACCCTCGGATAAAAACGTTTTTCGCCGGTCATTCGCCTATTTTTTTTATATTTTTCTCAACCAGCCGTAAAAGGTCAATGTTATCAAACGGCTTGAATATATAATCGGCAACTTCTAAGCTCATTGCTTCATCGTATTTTTCACGGTCCGCGTATCCGGTGATTAGGATTTCCGGGACATGCTTTTTACCTGCCGCCGCGAGCGTCTTGCGGATCTCTTTTATCGTCTCTATCCCGTCCTTGCCGGGCATGCGCACGTCTGAAACGATAAGATTAAAATCAATTTCCTTTAATTTTTCCAGCGCTTCATCGCCGCTCCTGGCGACCGAGACGCTGTATCCGCGCATTCGCAATAATTTAGAAACGCTCTTTACCACTAAATCTTCGTCGTCAATTAATAAAATATTGTTCATTTTAGGTTTTAACAGCCGCCTCCTCGTGGCGGGATTCGGGGAATCTAATCGTAAATACCGTCCCCTGATTCAGCCGGGAATCAACGCTTATCGTGCCGCTATACTTTTCAACGATCGCCTGGCAGATCGACAAGCCTAAGCCAAGCCCTTTCCCGACATCCTTGGTGGTAAAAAACGGGTCAAAGATCTTGGCGCAGAGCTCCTTCTCTATGCCGACACCCTCGTCTTTTATTTCAATCTTCACCCTGTTCTTCGTTTTTGAAAAGACGACCTCTATCACGCCGCTGGTTTTTATCTTTCGGATGGCATCGCGCGCGTTGATAATCAGGTTTGTAAACACCTGCTCAAATTCGTTATGGTTGCCTTTTACGATAAAGCGCTCGCCGGAGTCGGCGTTGCTTGAGATTTTAATGTTTTCTTGGCCGAATTGATACTCAAGGAATAAAAGCACGTTTCTTAACACCTGAGGAAGGTCAACATCAGCCACTTCGGCAGATTCAAGGGGTTTTCGGGCATAAGCCATCAGCTTTGAAACAATCGTCCTGCAGCGCTTTGTCGCCTCCTCAATCAGCTCCAGGGATTCCCTGTCCAAGGCGCTGTCTATCGCATTGTCCATCAAAAGCATCTGCACATTGGTAAGTATCGCGGTGAGCGGGTTATTTATCTCATGCGCCACGCCCCCTGCCAAGGTGCCGACAGTAGCCAATTTTTCCGCCTGTATAAGCTGTTTTTGCACATCCACCAATTGTTCGGTGCGCTTTCTTACCTGTTCTTCTATGTTCTCATAGACGAGGGAGTTGGATATCGCGATCGCCGACTGGTTCTTTAATGTGTTTAAAAAACTGAAATCCGCGGCCGTATAGCGCTTAAGGTTTATCTTTTTATCCAGGTTTATAAAGCCCAAAAGCCGTTCGTTTAAAACCAGCGGCACGACGACATTGCTTGAGGTAGAATTAAAATAATCTTCCGCGTCTTTTAATATCTGCGCGTATTCCGGGTCTATAGGTATAAAATCACGGTAGGCAATTTTATTTTTTTCGAGCAGCCACTTTAAGAATTTACCTTCTTCTATTTCAATTGAATTATTCCAGTTTATAAGCGCGTATTTCTTTTTATTTTCGTGGTATATGAAGATATCCGTATGTCGGGGGTATAACGTGTTTTTCAGCACGTCTTCTATGCGGGCGATTAATTGATTCAAGCCCTTTAAATGCACTAAATCTTCAATAAATTTAGCGGATATTTCTTCAAGATTATATTTGCGCCGTTGAAAAATATGGTCTATTTTTGGCTGGGTATACTGGACATAAACGGTAAGCAGGTAAAAAACTCCGCCGCAAAGAAGAGCCACATTAAGCGCGGGAGCGGTGCTATACCACGGTTTTAACCAGTAAGCCAGCAGCATTATCGGGATAAAAGCGGTAGAGGATGCCAAAATCCACCCGGCGGTTTTGTGTATTACCGTCTCAATATCAAAAGCCCTATACCGGATTATGGAATACGCCAAAAGACAGGTGAAGATAAATATGGGCAGAAAGCCAAACGGATATAACGGCACGGGAAAAATTTTAGCGATGAAATCAGCCGATGCCAGAAAACCGATAAAAAATCCGATTATGATTGTGCGGATTTGCGTTTTCTTTATCGGCACGGTTTCTTTTTTATAACCCAGCCATAGATTCAGCTGGACGGCCGCGAAGGAAGCCGCGTAAAGCAGGAGAAATATGAAGCTTGGCGGTTTGTATACCGGATAATACCCCCAGAAATAAAGCCGCGGCGCGCCGATAATTTTATCCGTGAATACCGCCGCCAGATATATGCCGAAAGAAAGGATAAAAGAAAGCAGGACCAAAAAGCGCTGTTTTGGCAACCTGCCGGATGAGGCCGCCGCGAACAGGTAAGCGCTGGGCATGATATTGGTAACGCCGAAAAATGTGAAATATTTATACCAGATATGGGCACTCCGCGGATTATTTGCCAGATAAACTATCCCTGTACCAAACAGCCATACGCTCAGGCTAAAGCAAAGCAGGAAAAAAGCGGTATTTTTAGTAACCTTCTTTACCTGAAAAAATATAAACAGGGCGATGGAAAAAATCAACAAGCTTACTATTATCACCGGTAAAGCGTGATAATTATATTGATAATTGGAAAAATCAAAAATATGCTCAGGCATTGTTTATCGCCCTCTTTACCTCTTCAAAATCTTCTTCGGTAATTAACCGGTTTGCCCAGTAAAAAGGCGCCAGCTTAAAGCCGTGTTTGGCGCCCAATACGCGTATCTCGTTGATTTTTTCCGGCATTATATTGCCCCTGCCGTAGCTAAAATTTTCAAAACGCTTCTCCAGCGCCAGAATTATCGCTTCAGAAAAACAGCCGTATGAAATATCCGTAGACGGAAGGCCCATATCCACGCCGGTATTAATAGGCGTAGGCACGCTTGCCAGGCCGCCGGAAAAAACAATAATGTCTTTTCTATTTGTCGGCGTGTAAGAAATATTTTTCGGGTATCCCAAATCGCAGATTATCGCCCCGGGCTTAAACCATGAAATATCCAATATCGCGCTTACGCTGGTGGCGCAGGCGATTATGATATCGGCGTTTTTGACAGCTTTAAGATTATTCGTGGTCGCTTTAATCATGGCGCGGCGCGTTTTTCTTAGTTCCGCGCGCAGGCGCCGCAGATTGGATTTAGTCCTGCCGGTTATGGTCAATTCTTTAACTTCACCGGCCAGCACCCTGGCGCATGCGCTGCCGATATCCCCAGTGCCGCCGACGATAGTAACCCGTAAATCCTTTAATTCTTTGCCGAGGAGGCGGGCTGCTTTTTCTACCCCGTCGATTGCCAGGGCCGCGGTATAAGTATTGCCCGTGGTAATGGGAATGTCCACCTCTTCGCTTATCTGATGCCCGAGGCGCTCGCCTACGACGGAAGTAAACCCTCCCAACGCTACTATGCCTACGCCGTGTTTTTCGGCGATTTTACAGGCGCGCACCACTTTTGAATAAACCGCGTGCAAATCCTGCTCCAGCATTTCCGGAACAAAGGTGCAGACGATAAAACAACCGTGTGTTGCCGCTCCGCTGGCGGATTTAAACTCCTTCATTTCATGCATTTTAAATGACGGCGTCATGCTGAAAAGTTTGCTTAAGAACTCAGGAGACGGCATTTTAAATTCCGGATTTAAAGTCATCAGGCATTTTGCTAAATGGTTAAAATTATAAAAATGCCCCAACACGCCGAAACCGGCTAGTTTATCCAAATTCCCCTGTTTAAAACTATGATACCGCATGGAAATTGCCCGGCGTTCAAACGCCTCTAAAATCGCCTCAAAATTACGCGTTACCACATTTTTTACGTAGCTTTCGGCAAAGTCTTTAATCGCCGGTATCCCCACGCGCAGATAAACCCCGACTATTACGTTTGTGCCCTCAAGATGGTCCTCAAATTTCCAGGAGCCGTGAAACTCCTGCAAATCGCCCTCAATAGATTTGAAGTATACGCTGTCATCTTTTAAATCCAGCGTATCCTCTTCTATCCAGGTTAGCGGTATGCCTTCAACCTGTATAGACCATTTAGTTTTCATAATATTATGTTTTTTTTCTACTACATTGGCCTCTTTTACCGTGGGAATATAAGTAGGGAATTCCCAGACACGCGTCAAAAAACGGATTATATTATATTTCTTGGCGGGTATTACGCGGGAAACTTCTATATGGATTAATTCATCAGGCTGCACTTAGCGCGTCTCCTTTCACAGGGAGTGAAACACCCATATTTCTTCTAATGTGAGGTGTATTATGCCCCTAGCATTTCTTTTATAGCGTTTCTAACTTTTAGTACCCCTTCTTGAAGCCGGACATCATCAATCACCGGCGTATATTCCTTTAAGATGTTTATGGGTTTGCCGATTTTTATTTTTATCGGGCAAAGCCGGGGAAATCTGGCGCCTCTCGGCAGCGCCTGATAGGCGCCGATAACGGCGCAGGGAAGCACCGGCCGCGCTGTCTTCACAGCCAAAAGCGCGGCACCTCTTTTAAATTCCTGCAGTTTTCCATCGTGACTTCTCTGCCCTTCAGGAAAGATGCCGACATTTTTATTTTGCATAAGAAGAAGCGCGGCTTTTTCCGACACTTTTCCCGTGGGTAAACTTTTAGCTAAGCTCATAAACCAGCGTAAAAAGATCTGGTTATATAGATGGCGGAACGCTATCCAGTAAATTTTTTTTGGAATTGCTACTCCAATAATCAACGGATCTAAAAAACTGGCATGGTTTGAGGCGACTATGAAATTAGTTTTTTTAGGGATGTTTTCCCTGCCTTCTACTTTTAGGCGAAAGGCGGTTTTAAATATTACCCAAAATAATACGTAGAATAGCCAATAGAACATAACCCGATATTATAGTTTTATCTTCCATTTGTTTTTCTGGCGCGCATATTCTTCCTTATGCTCTATCCATTTATCTATAGAGCTTTTTTTGAAGCGCCAATGTTTGCCTACTTTAATCGCCGGTATTGAGCCGTTACGCGCCCAAAGATAGAGCGTTTGTTTGGGAATTTTTAAATAATCGCTTACTTCTTCTATGGTTTGAATTTTATCAGTCTCCATAAACCCATCTAATTAATAGTAACAAGCATTATCTAATACCAACAAATAGTAATAATATTTTATTATGTAAAGAGTTTAAAGTCAAGAAGGATTTTGAGGCGGTTTATGCTGTATTTTTGCCGTGATATCGTCAATAATCGCGTAGATGCAGGGAATTACGATTAAGGTAAGCATGGTGGCAAACATCAGGCCCCAGGCAACCGTCAATGCCATAGGCTGTAAAAACGGGTCTTTCCCGCCGATGCCGTAGGCGACGGTGCTAATACCAGCGACTGTGGTAATGGTAGTAAGAATCACCGGCCGAAGCCTCAGGCGTCCGGCCTCGATAATAGATTCACGCCTCGGCTTGCCCTGCCGCCTAAGTTTGTTTATAAAGTCCATAAGTACGATAGAATCATTAACTACTATGCCGCTTAAGCCGACCAAACCCATCATGACAAAAAATCCAAACGATTCATGATGCAAAAGAAGCGCTATGATTACGCCGATTACGGCAAAGGGTATACCCAGCATGACTACAAATGGCTGGACCAAAGAATTAAATTGTGTCGCGAGTATAAGGAATATCAATAAAAAAGCAAGCATAAATGCCGTAGCCAAACTAATAAGCGATTTTCTGGTTTCTTCCTGCTCGCCTCCGTATCTGATAGAATATCCGGGGTATTCTTCGCTTATATTTTTAAATTTTTTATCAATAAGCGCGTTTGCTTTGGAGGAGGTAATATTTTTATTATCCACTTCTCCTGCGACATATACAAACCTTCTGCCGTCTAAATGCCGTACGGTTTTTACGCCCTGAGTTTCTTCAATATGGGCGACATCTTTAAGTGTAATCAGATCTCCGTATTTATTGGAAACCAATATATTCTCTAAAATATCCGGCTGGTCCCTTTGTCCTTCTTTTAAGCGTATGCGCACATCTATCTCTTCTTCCGCCCGTACAGGCTTAATAGAGGTCACGACGCTGCCTTCAAAAGCGCTGCGTACGGCAAGCGCCACATCGCTTACGCTTAAGTAAGTCTTAGCGGCTTTCTCTTCGTCAACTACCACGTGTAATTCCTGATAACCTAAATTATAACCGTCAACAATAGATGATGTGCCGGATAATCCGGAAAGATAGGCTTTTATTTTATCAACTATTTCACTTATCACTGTATAATCATCGCCGCGGACCCGGGCGTATATAGGTTTGCCTACAGGCGGCCCTTCCCTGAATTTTTGAAAATAAAGCTTCTGGAAACCGCCTATTTTAGCAAGTTCCGGCGCGTATTCTTCCATTATTTCGTTTGCCCCCTTTTTACGCGTCTGTTCCGGCGTAAGATAAACTGTTACCTGCGCAAGGTGGCTGCCGTAGTTTACATCCGGATCATATCCGCGCTCTTCCTGAAGTATGCCGATTTCAGTGGCGTAAGTATCCACGTATTCCTTAGGCAGGCTCTCAACAAATTTCTCTACCGGCTTGATAAGTTCGGCTGTTTTTTTTAGAGGCGTCCCGAGCTCAGTTTCGGCGCGGATCATGAATTGCTCAACGCCTCTTCCGCCAAAAAGCACGAACGGCATAAACCGGGCGGTAATCAACGCCGCGATAAAAAGTATGAATGTTACAGCGCAGACCTGATACCTGTATTTTAGCGCTCTTTTCAACAGGCGGGAGTAAATTTCCGTTATGCGGATAAGCCACTTGCCTTTTTCCGACTCGCGATGATTTTTCGGCGTCTTTACAAAGTCAGCCATATGCGACGGCAAGATAATAAACGCCTCAATCAAAGAAGCCAGAAGGGCGATACAGACGACTACGGGGATCCCTTTAATAAATTTACCCAGGAGCCCGGTCATGAACATAAGCGGTGTAAACGCCGCGAGTGTCGTTAGAATAGTACAAAGCACTGGCGCCATAACTTCGCTGGCGCCTTTTATCGCGGCTTCCCGCGGAGCTACGCCATCTTCAATGTAGCGGTAGATATTTTCAGAAATAATAATGCCGTCGTCTACCAGCATACCAAGCACCACCACCAGCCCGAACATGGTAATCAGGTTAATGCTCATGCCGAGTAAATTCATCACAAAAAATGTGCTCAGCATGGCAATCGGTATGCCCAAAGCCGTTAATATCGCCGGAACCTGATGTAAAAATATAAATAACACGCTAACGACCAGAATCGCCCCGATTAAACCGTTGGATTGCACGACGTTAAGCCGGCGCTTGATATAATATGAAATATCATAAAAAGTGGCGAGTTTTAGCGTTTTTGGGGCGGAAAGCTTAAACTCTTCTATTGTTTTTTTAACGTCTTTTACGATATTTATAGTATCGCCCTTTTCTTTTTTAATCACTACCAGGTATATAGAGCGCGTCCCCTCGGTTTGGTTTATTATTGTTTCTTCCTCAAAAGTATCCGAAACCCCTGCCACATCTTTTATTTTAAGCTGCACCCCGGCGTCATTGGAACGGATAACCACATTTTCTATTTCTTCCTTGGTGTAGAATTCCCCTTCGGTCTTTACGCTGAATACCGCTTCTGCCGCATAGATGTTCCCCGCCGGCAGGCCGACATTACGCTGGTCAAGCGCGTTGCGCATCTCGGCAAAAGATACATGCAAATCTCTCATTTTATCCAAATCGGCTTCTATCCATATTTCGCGCTCGCGAAAACCCCGCCTTCGCACCAATGCTACGCCGTTAATATCCAGGAATCTGTCTTCCAGTTCCTGCGCGTATTGCTGGAGTTCGCTTTCCTTAATATTGCCGCTCAAGGAAACTATTATAACGGGAATATTTTTTGATACGATTTCGGTAACAAGGGGTTTTTCAGTATCTTTCGGCAAGTCCACCGCTTTATCAATCGCGGTCTGGATATCATCAACGATTTTACGCTTATCGCGCGCGTCCGGGCTCATGGTAAGGACTATGGTAGATAAACCCTCGCGCGATGAAGAGTCCATTTCATCTATATCGTCAACTTCCTTGAGTTCCTTCTCAAGCGGCGTGGTGACCAGCCGCTCAACCTCTTCCGGAGTAGCCCCTTTATAAATGGTGGTTACGGTAACTTTATCAAATGAAACCTCCGGAAACGCTTCTCTGCGCAGCTGCAGAAGCGATACCAGCCCCGCAAGCACCAAAAAGACCGAAAGCAGGTTTACGAATAGCGAATGTTTTACTGAAAACTCGGCAATATTTTTCACCGCAACTCACCTTTCCAGTATTTATCCAGCAGGGAATTTTCCGCCAGCGCCAAATCAATCCGGGCGATTTTAACATTATATTGCGCCCGGGCAAAAGCCAGGCTCGCCTTCAGAAGGTCTTCCTGGTACCTTATGATCGTATCCGTATCCGAGCGGGCTGAGCGGAAACGCCGTTCTTCAGCCTTAAGTTTATCATCCTGCAGCTTAACTATATCTTTGGCGTTTCGCGCCGCGTGAATATAGACGGCAAGGGTATCGATTTTATCTTTTATATCAATGACAATCTTCCGCTCGATGCCTTTTATTTTTAAAATCTGCCGCGCCTTGTCCAGCTTCGCTTTATTAAATTCGGACCGGGCGTCTTTATTTTCCAGCGCGAAGGAAAAGGTCAGGCCGGCGTAATATTCCGGATTATCTTCGTTTAAGATATTGCCAAATGCTTCCTTATATTCTTTGTCTAAGCCGTTTCGCGAGAAGGTCAATTCCAGGCTTATTTCCGGCCACAAACTGTTCTTTTTTAAGGAAAATTTTATATTTTTACTTTCCGCTTCATTTTTAGCGCTTAAGTAATCCCGGCGGTATGCTATGGCAGTCTTTAATGATTCTATGTAATCGGCAACGCGCGTATCGACCAGTAGGCTGCTGAGCGGAGCAATTGTTACCTTATCGGGATCTAAATTTAATTTATAAAGCAAGTCGTTTGATGCTACCTTTAGGGAGTTTTCGGCAAGAAGTACTTCGTTCTCCCTTTGTTTTAAATTAGCTCCCGATGCCAGTATCTGCGGCGCCTCCATCAGGCCGATTTTTTCTTTTTCCACGTGAAGCAAGAGCAGGTCTTCGGCTTTTTCAAGCATTTGACGTTCAATATTCAGGTTTTCCCACTCAAGAATTAACTTCCAGTATGCCCTTTGGGCTTCTGCCAGAAAAAACTCAATTTTATCAAGGCTGGTATATGAAGAATTCTGGATATCAAGCTTGGTTATCTTAATATTTCCGCGGTCAATAAGCCCGAAAAAATTCTTCCCAAGCTCCTGCGCTATCCCGATATCGGCTTTAATGTCATGGCTGGGATTCGTGGTGGCAAAGGCGGAATTCGTCCAGTCGCGCTCAAGAGACAAACCGGTTGTAAGCGTTGTCCCGGTCGGCAGTTTTTTCTTGCCGGACAATTCGTACTCGTTTGTCGCCGCTTTTGTGCCGAATATCGTGGACGCCTGCCGGCTTTGATTATCGCGGTAGGCGATTTTGCCGGATATAATCGTATCAAAAACCGACTCAGCCGCCAGTAAATCATTGTCTTTGATATAAGCGTCGTATTTGGCAAGTTGTATGTCAATATTATTTTCAAGCGCCATGACTGTTGCCTCGTCCAGCGACAAAGAGACCGCCTGAGCCGGATCATCAGCCGCATGCGCGCCGGGCGAACCCACAAAATAAAAAAACACGGCTATTAAAAACAAAGCGCGGCGTTTCATCACTCTTCCTCGTTTAAAATTTGCGCCACATTCTTAAGGATGCGCAAATATTGGCCGCGGTCATGCCGGTTTATTTTGGCGAATATCCGCATTATCATTTCCTTGCGCTGGCGGTACATTTTACGGACCAGCCGCGCCCCTTTGGGAGTTATTGTCACGCGCACGATACGCCGGTCGCGGACATCGCTTAAGCGTATGCAGTATCCGGAACGAATAAGCCGGTTCACCACCCCGGTAACCGCTGGCATAGTCACATATAGATTTTTGGCAAGGCCTCCCATGGTGGCGCCGTATTTGCCCGCGTGGTAATTTAAATAGGTCAGGGCTACGAACTGCTGCATGGTTATTTTGCCCTTATAGAGCTCATCAGTCCGCCTCTGGGCGAATGATTTCATAAAAACCGGCAGTATCCGCGTCATTGAATCCGCGAATCGCTCAAGGCCATCTTTATCGGTATTTACGGAAGACATTAATTTAGCTCCTAAATATTTAACTATATTAACTATTTACTATATTAAGTATACCACAAAAAAATAATGCCTGTCAATAAAAAATGGATGCCGCGGATTTATACGGATGCAGACGGAATGTTTTAATCTGCCAAATCCGCAGCCATCCGCTTGAATCCGTTCTATTTTATACGAACTTTCTGTAGAGATTGAGGGTGTTTTCCGTGATAATTTCTTTGGTGTATTGCTGCTCTACAATTTGGCGGCCGGTATAGCCAAGGCGTTCGCGCAGTTGGTTATTGGCAAGCAGTTGAATAACGCGTGAAGCCAAAGCCTCAAAATCCTTTACCGGAACAACAAAACCGTTTATGCCGTCACGGATAATTTCCGGCATCCCCCCCGCTTCCGTAACTACCATGGGGCGGGCGGAAGCAAGCGCCTCCAGCATGGTTAAGCCGAACGGCTCTGAAGCAGTGGATGGATAAACGCATACGCTTGATGCCGCGTATAAAGTGGGCATATCGCTAAGCTTATAGGTATCTATCAATACGTTCTTTTCCAATTTAAGGAACTTGACTAAGCTTACCATATAGGCGATATCTTTTTGATGTGAATGGGTCCAGTCAATGATATTTTTTGTCCCGGCAAGCGCCAGGACAACATCGGGAAACCTTTGTTTGATAATCCTAAGCGCCTTTATACTCACATCGCATCCTTTAGCCAGGCCCATCCGCGCCGGATGAAAAACCACCCGTTTTCCTTTTAAAATCGGGTATTTTTTAAATGCTACCTTCGGGCTGCAATTGGGCGAATAAGCATCCTGGTCTATGCCGTGATGGATAACCGTTATATTATGGTGATTGTAGCCAGTACCGATAATTTCCCGTTTTATAAAATGGCTTACGGCGATAATATGCGTCCATCTAATTTCGTTGGTAAGGTCTAGGAATAAGTTATCATCCCAGACATTATGGGCTGTTAAAATAAGCGGGATGCCCAATTTTTTGGAAAATTTCTGCAGGGCCGCGGCATGAATCTTGCTGAAATAATGCATATTATGCACGTGAATGCAGTCAGGCTTGTTTTTGTCTATGAATTTTTTAAATACGCCGTTTACTTCTTCGGCAAGCCCTCCGTTAATCCCCCGTTTGCCCAGCCAGTTTAAATCCATTATCGGCTGACGGAATACCTTTACTCCTTCATATGTATCTTCGGCCTTGGCGCCTTCAAACGAACCGGTAAGCAGGCTTACTTTATTGCCCATTTTAATAAGGCTTGGGAGCAGAATGGTAAGATGAGTTTCAACCCCTCCAATTATTGGGGGAAATCCCCAATGGACATGCGCGATATGTAATTTTCGTTTAGACATACTCTACCCCCCTCACAAATAGTATTCCGGCTGGCGCTTTGCGGAAGTTTTTTTCCTGAAATTATATATTTTATTGGGCGATAAATCACGCGGGATATTAAATATTTTCACGCGTATTTTCCCTGCTCTTATTTTCGCCCCCAGCACCTGTATTTTTACGTTATCGTTTTTGACCTGCAGTTTTAATATATTTCCGCGGTAATTCAGCGAAAAAACAACCTTGCGCCATGTTTTGGGAAGGTCGGGATAAATATAAAGCATATTTTTTACGATGCGCACCCCGGCAAAACCGTTTATCAGCGCCTGCCATGTCCCCCCTATGCAGGCGGCGTGTATTCCGTCGTGGGTATTATTATTAATATTGCTCAAGTCGGTCTGCAGTGCCGCGTTAAAAAACCGGTATGCCCTGCCTTTATCACCCAGCTCGGCGGCGACTATGGCATGCATAGAAAAGCTCAGCGAAGATTTATGCAGCGTCCTGTCCAGATAATAGTCGTAATTGTTCCTTTTGGTGCGGTAATTAAACACATCGCCCAAAAGATACAAAAGCATAATTACATCCGCCTGTTTCACAAGCTGTGTTTTTTCATAATCGCGGGGGGTAAGTTTTTCCGTTATGACCGGAAGATAGTTTTCATCTTTGGCGACAATGGGGACTTTATGTTTTTTAAAATATCCGTCAAACTGCTCGAATACATAATTTTTATCAGTTTTAACGCTTACGCGGGAGGCAGCCGCCTTCCACTGCTTTACTTCTTTCGGCAATAACGACAGTTTTTGATTAATGCGGCTGTGCAGCAGGGCTTCCGAACGCTTTAGTTTATGAAAAAGCTTATGCGCCATAAGCAGGTTCCATTTCGCCATCATATTCGTAAAGGCGTTGTTGTCCACGTTGGCATGGAATTCATCCGGGCCGATAACGTCTTTAATTTCATATTTATTCAGGCGCTTGTTATACTTTAGGCGGCTTGCCCAGAAACGCGCCGTCTCAAAGATTATTTCATAACCGTAATTACGCAAAAATTCTTCATCACCGGTTACGTTGTAATAATGATAAAACGCGTAAGCGATATCCGCGGATATATGGTGTTCGATTTTGCCCGTATGTATCTTTATAATTTTACCGTCTAAGTCTTTTGCCCATCCGGGCGTTTCATCGACGCCGCTTGCGGCAGACTCCCATGGAAACATCGCCCCCTTAAAACCTGATTTTTTCGCGTTTCTGCGGGCGGCATCCAGGCGCCGGTACCTGTAGAGAAGGATATTTTTTGCCGTCTGCGGCAGGATATAAAGATAGAACGGCAGGAGGAAAATCTCCGTATCCCAAAACACATGCCCGCGATAACCTTCACCGGTAAGCCCTTTGGCACCGATACTCGAAATGCCCCCGTCATTCGGGGCGCAGATTAGCATGTGGTAAATATTAAAACGGAAATTTTTTTCAATCTCCGGGTCGCCCCAGATTGACACCTCGGCCATATCCCATAATTTTTCCCATGCCCGAATATGATTGTTGAGTAGATTAGCGAAACTGGCTTTAAAAGATTTCTGAAATTTTTTTTCAATTAACTCTTTTTCTTTGTCTATCGGCCGGCCGGCAGGAATCGCTGTTATATAAAAAATCTTCGTGAATATCACGGTCTGGCCTTTGCGCAGCTTTAGTTCAAATACGTTATCCTCGGCGGCAATCTTCTTGCCTTTGGTATGGTAATAAAATCCACTGCGGAAAATCACGGTATGCTGCTTATTCAGCGTCTCCACCGCCAAATACCCCGCGTTGTTAAATTGCCCCACTTCTTTGATATGAAAATGTTTCTTGCGCCCTTCGGTTACCGTCCCGGAATTATAAACGCTCGTGTCTATCCCGGTCTGTATGGTTGCCGTTACCGAACTGTCCAAAGGCGTTAGGGCAATCTGCATCAGGCCGACATTCTTATTATGCATGGAAAGAAAACGCAGGCTCTGGTAATCATATCTGCGCTTCTTGGCATCCTGAAAAACGCTGTGGCGGTACAATGTGCCGTTTCGCAAATTTAATATCCGCCTGTGCTCAACGGTATCCATGGAAACAACGCCTAATTTTTCTCCCCCGAAACTTATATGAAAATTAAAAGGGTTGGGCAAATTAACCAGCTCAGAAACCTGCGAGCCGATTTTATCGTACAGGCCGGCGATGTAAGTGCCGCTCTTAGCATCATGCGGCATCTCTTCAAGGACAGCGCGGCTGCCCAAAAATCCGTTGCCGAGGGCAAATTGAGTTTCACGAATCCCCTGCAGCTCTCGGACCCACCCTTCTCCTTTAATCAGCCAGCTGTAGCCGGTATTAAACTGCGAATAAAAATCCCTCATCCTTTAAACAACCTTTCAATTTTAGCGCTATCGAGCGCGTTTAAATCATCCACAACGATATCCGCGTCTTTTAATCTTTGCGGATGATTATAACGGTCTACGCCCACGCATGCCATGCCGCCGTTTTTTGCCGCCTTAACGCCCAAAACCGCGTCTTCAAAAACAACGCATTCAGCATAAGCGCAGCCTAACCTATCAGCGGCAATTTGAAAAATCTGCGGATCGGGCTTTCCGCGGGTTATATCATTGCCGTCTACGATAGTGTCGGCAAGCTGAATAACGCCGATTTTTGTTAAGATAAGCTTGCAATTTTTACTGGATGAAGCAAAGGCAATTTTTTTACCGGCTTTTTTGAATTCTTTTACAAGCTGGATTGTGGTGGGATAGGCAGGAATATTTTCCGTTTCCACTGATTGCAAAAAATACCCCTGTTTTTTTGTCGCCGCTTCTTTTATCTCTTCATCGTTTAAGCCGCTCAATATCGCTCGTGCTCCGTCATTTCTGGGTATGCCGTCAACTTTATGCTTATAGTCCTCAAAAGTAAAATTTATTCCGTATTCAGAAAACATTTTTTCCCACGCCGCGAAATGAAGCGGCACCGTGTCAACAATCACTCCATCAACGTCAAAAATGGCGCCTTTAAACATAGGGTCAGAGTCTTTCTCCGTAGGTATAATTAACGATTTTGCTCTTGCTTAATTCCAAGTTAGGCATAATCACGACGCCTTTGTCTTCGGCGATAAATTTGGAGCGCCGCACGCCGATATCGTAAACAGTGACGACTTCACCACTGGGAAGCTTTATTTTATCGCCTTCGCGGAAAGGCCTGTCGATCATAATTAAAAAACCGGCTATAATATTGGCGATTGTGTCCTGGGCGGCAAGCGCGATGGCAAGAGAAGCAACGCCTAAGGTGGCAATTAAGGCGCTGATATTTATCCCGTATAGCGGCAGGCAAACCAAAAGGGCCAGTATCCAGATAAGCACCTTTAGCCCCCGGCGGAAAAGAGGTATCAGGTCGTCGTCAAGATGGCTGGAAGTTTTTGCGGCGAAATTAGCCCGATACCATTCAGAAAGCGCGCCTGCCAGGCGCTGAAGAAAAAACGCGATACAAATAATGAGCAGCGTACCAGTGTATTTTTTGATTTCAGCGCGGAATTCGTAAGACAAAAACGGCGCGATCTTACACTTGTACAATATATATACCGCTATAAATAGTAAGAATAAAAGCGCCGGGTAAAGCGTTTTTTTAATGATTTCCCGGCTTACCTTGCTGTTATTTTGCGCCATACTCATCTCCCAGATGTTAAATTATACCTTATATAACCAAGCTTCTCAACATATATCTGGATTTTTATTTTTATCAGTAGAAACAATAAGGGTCGCGTTTATCAAAAATTTTAATGCCTTTACTGTATCCTGCGGCAAGGCATCCGCCGCAGGCATGCCGGATATTACATGCCGCGCATTCCTTCGCGCCCCGGCGATAGCGTTTGGCTGCGCCGGACTCGTATATCTTTGATAGCCTGGTTTTAAAAATATTTCCCAGCGGCGATGAGAATTTCCGGCAGGCATGTACTTCGCCATCGCTAAGCACGGCAAGAAAATTAAATGCCGCGCCGCAGCCGTAACCCGTACAGCCGTCAAAAAGCCGCATTTTGCGCTTCTTTAAAACGATATTTATCAAGTTGTCCTTAAAGCCAATTATGCGATTTTGCCGGGACTTGCTTACGTATTTTTTCAGGAATTCCGCGTATTTCTTTTTATCCGGTAAGTTAAGCGCCGCTCCCTCTCCTGCTGATGAAAGCCGGTTAAAAGTAAAGTAATCGGCATATTTTCTAAGTTTATCCGCCAAGGGAATTACTTCATTAATATTATTTTCAGTCAAAGTGAGCATGACCGCCGATGAAATATTCAACCGGCGCAGAGTTTTAAGAAATTTAAGCGTTCGTCTAAAATGGCCCTTGCCGCGTATTTGATCATTATGCGCGGCCAACCCCTCCAGGCTTACCTGAAAATAGCCCGGCATCTGGATGTCAATAATCTTTACAAGCTCATGCTCGCTGACGGGGTTTCCAAGGATAGACGTAGAAAAACCATAGCCGGATGCTTTACGGTAAAGCCGCTGGAAATGAGGATGAAGAAAAGGGTTTCCGCCGGTGAAGCAAACGTGGCCGCGCACGCGGTATTTCAGGCAAAATTTGCTCAAATCAGCCAGGATTTTTATTCCGCCCGGCAGAGCAAGGCGCGAACGTTTTGTTCTGTCGTAACAATGCCGGCAATGAAGGCCGCAGGCATTGGTGATATGCCACTGCAGGGTAAATGTATCGGCGTAACGCAGCCTATCGGGAATACTTAAATTACGGCCATGCCTTTTGATTTTAGGCAACGGCGAAATCAGCAGGCCTTTATTGACCGCTTTAGCCAGCAATAAATTAACCCGCGACGGTAAAATCATGCGGCGGTATTTTTCCGGCTTAAAACGGCTGCCTTCAGAGGCTATCTTAAGCGCAAGCAGGTCATTAGGCGCAAGCGCCTCAGAATTTATTTTTTTTGTTTTAGGATGTTTCCAGACAGCGCCCCACCCGCGTAATTGGCGATTTTCGCGGGCGGGGCGCGAAATTTCAAGAGTAGGATTAATTGTTGGAATGTTATGCTTCAAAACTATTTTCCACAGGAGCCCTTACCGCATGAACCTTTACCGCAGGAATGCCCCCCTTCTTCCATGCCTTTGTCTCCTCCGGCGCCACAGGAAGCAGTAGCTTTTTTCTCACAGCCGCCAGCCATCAGTCCTATGCTGGCAATAAGCGCCGCGATACTCACCTTGGATAATGCTTTTTTTATCGCCTTTTTTTTCATATCCGCTCCTTTCACAGAAAGTGAAACACCTGCCTATCCTTTAAGGCAGGGTGTACTCACAGAAAGTGAAACACCTGCCAATTATTTTAAATTACACCTTTGCGGTAAAAATGTCAATATAAAACTCTCAAAGGTAGTATGCGGAAAATTGTGTAAATTCGCCTGCTGGCTTGGGCTGATTTTGAGCAGGGCGTAACGCGGGCCGAGCGCCCGCGAAAAATAAGGTCAAGCCAGCGGCCATGTTAATCCGCTATAATTTACACAATTTATTCTACACAACCCTCTCAAAATTCCAGCTTTATCCCGCCGTTTATATTAAAATGCGGCATGGGATAATCCCGGATAACCTGATATTTTTTGTTTAAAATATTGTCTATTTTTAAAAAACAGGTTACGCCATCACTAATTTTCTTTGATATGTTTACGCCCAGCAGATAGAAATTTTTTACCTTAATGGAGTTGGCGGCATCGTGGTAGCGCTTATCGGTAAACTGGCTTTTAAGCTCCACGCAGAGGCCGTTTACATCCGCATATTTTAAGGAAAAATTAAGCTTGTGTTTTGGCTGATAAATAAGGTATTTGCCGCTTTTGTCGTCTTTGGCGCGCACATAGGAGTAATCAAAGGCGGCCGTGAGTGTTTCGGTAATATCCAGATCGCTGGAAAACTCAATGCCGTCAATGACCGCAGAGCCGACATTGGTCGGCTCCCAGACGCCTCCGGACTCAGCCCAGTTAATCAAATCATCGTAATCATTGCGGTAGTATGTAAGGCCGAGCCTAACCCAATCGCCCAAACTGGAATTTATACCAATCTCACCGGTTATGCCTTTTTCCGGCTTTACGTTTGGATTGCCTCTGGCCCAGCCCTCATCCGGCCAGTATAAATCATTAAATGTGGGGGCGCGGAAGGAACGGCTGATTAAAAAGCGCGCGCTTACGTTTTCGCCAACATCATAAAGCGCGCTAAAGGCGGGGCTGATTTCTGTTCCGAAATTGGAATAATCATCCAGCCGCGCGCCAAGATTAAGCTTAAGCTTTTCAGCAAAAAGCCGAAATTTATTTTCCAGGTACCCGGCCCGCACCAGATATTTATGCTTGGCGCTTGTTGTGCTGTCATTAAGGTTGGCGGTATAATCAAACCCACACACCAAATCGTAGACGCCGTAAAATTCCGGGTTAAATTGTATATTAAAACCGCGCGCTTTGGTTGTATGGATATCTTTATTGTCGGCAGTATCAAACATGGAACCCGCGGTATTTTCCAAAAATTCCAGCCGGTCGTAGTTCTGGTATAATTTTGCCGACACGGCAAGCGAATCATTCGCCCGGAAATCCCATCCGGCGTCAATGAAATTCTTTAAAGCGATTTGCTTATCGTCGGAATCGGGGGCGCTCAATGTGCCGGGTGTGCCCAGCCTGCTCCGGTAATATCCGGAGTTAAGGCTCAGTTTGTTATCTATAGTAAAATCGTATGCCAGCTTAAGATTAAAATCTCTTGAAGCAAATTCTGAATTATCGCGATAGCCTTCGGTATTCTCGTATTCGCTATGAAAAAGATAACCCAGCTTACCGGCGCCTCCACCATGGGAAAGGCGTTCAACATAAGTACGGAAACTGCCGAATCCGGAATAAATTTCCGTCTCGCTTTCGCCTTTAGGCGGCGCCTTGGTGATAATATTTATCGTTCCACCCATAGCGCCGGAACCATACATGCTTGAGGCGGGGCCGTGCATTATTTCAACACGTTCTATATCCACCAACGGGATCGAGTTTAATTCCGCCTGTCCGTCCCGCGGGTTATTAATCGGGCGGCCGTCAACCAAAACCAAGACCTGTGCCGCGCTTGAGCCGCGCATACGTATATTCTTTGCCGCTCCCAGCCCGCCGTAATTGCTAATGTTAACCGGCGTAATGCCTTCAATTACCTCTGATAAATCTTCTGCTGATGAATCGCTGATTTGCCGGGCGGTAATTACTTCAATATTACGCGCCGCCCCGCTTGCGGACTCTTCGATCCTGGAAGGCGTAACAACTATACGCTCCAATTCTATATTCTCGGCAAAAACAAAAGCCGTATTCGCTAATAATGCCGAAAAAATCAACACAGTTAAAATATTACGTCTCATTTTATCTCCTTTTCCCCTCGCGTGAAGGTACTGACCTATTCCAATATATTGGAATCGCAAACGATCGACCGGACTACCCGAATAAAACGGGTTTACCGTTGCACGGCAGTATCTGGAATTTTTGAGATATCACCAGAATTTCCTTCGTTTGCCCGGGCCACACTAATCACTTTTTACCAGAATATACAATTACGATTTACTAAAACCAAAATTATGCCGGACTCACCCCCCTTCTAAAATAATCACGCTGAATAAGACAACTATTTCCGCAAGTTCGCTTATGGCGCCTATCGTATCGCCGGTAGCTCCGCCGAATTTACGCCTTAGGCACTTTAGGCATACCCAGGTAAAAGCCGCCGCGGATACAAAAACCAATATCGCCTTTATCCGCCAGGCGATAAAAATAATGCCGAGCGACGACAGGCCGGCAAAGATAAAGATATTCCTATTCATCCCTTTTATAAATAATTTTGCCTTACCCTCGCCTCTGGCATACGGCAAAAAAAACACAGCGCATACTTGCGCCCAGCGGCTTAAAACGCACATTAAAATCAAGGCCGGATACTTGGCGCTGGCTAATGATGAAATAAGCCCTATTTTAATTAACAGCGCCAAAATTAAGCTTAAGGCGCCCATTGTACCGATATTGGAATCACGCATGACCCTGAGCATACCGTCTTTATCTTTTCCGCTGGCAAAAGCATCCACGGTATCTGCCAGGCCGTCAAGGTGTATCGCCCCGGTAAGAATTATCAGTAAGCCAACTAAAAGCGTATCCGCGCAAAAACGGATAAGCCCAAGCTGAGAAAGCAGGCCGTCACAGGCGCAAAGAATAACTCCGAGTAAAAGGCCTACCGCCGGGAAGAAAATCATCGACTGCGCGATATTTTCTTCGGCAACTTCTTTAATTCTTACGGGGATAATGGTTAAAAATTGCAATGCCAGCAAGAACTGCTTCATGATTTTCCTTTTTCCGATACGCCCGCATTTTTAAAAGTAGCCATTTCATTTAATATTTTTAGCGCGGCTTCAATTATGTTTATGCCTAAAGCCGCTCCCGTGCCCTCTCCAAGCCGTAAATCTAGATTTAAAAGAGGTAACAGGCCCATGTGTTTTAAAATTGCCTTCTGCCCCGCTTCAACCGAAGCGTGAGCGCTTATCATATAATCTTTGGTTTTTGGAGAAATCTTAGATGCAATGAGCGCTGCGGCAGTAGAGATAAAGCCGTCTACAGCTACCGGAACGCGCCTGCGAGCTGCCGCCAAAATCACTCCAGCAAGCGCGCCGATTTCAAACCCGCCTACCTTGGCTAAGACATCGATTGCGTCATTTGGATCCGGTTTATTGACGCTCATCGCCTCTTTTATTATCCGGATTTTATTTTTTAGGGCAATATTACCGATTCCGGTGCCATAGCCGGTAATATCTTCAATCTTTTCTTTGGTAAAACACGCGGTTATCGCGCTCGCGCTGGTTGTATTGGCTATGCCCATTTCGCCTGTCCCGGCTATATCTACACCCTTACTGAATTCCTGTTCAAAAATATCTATACCGGCTTCTATGGATTTAACCGCTTCCGCTTTTGTCATTGCCGGGCCTTTTGCCATATTTTTTGTCCCGCGGTTTATTTTTTTGATGATTAATCGCGGATGCGGCTTTAAATCTTCGGCAACCCCTAAATCCGCCACCACAACCCTTGCGCCAACATGCCTTGCCAGGACGTTTATCCCCGCCCCGCCATTTAAGAAATTATAAACCATCTGCGCTGTCACCTCCTGAGGAAAAGCGCTTACCCCTTCCTCAGCCACCCCATGGTCCGCCGCAAAGGTAAAAATGACCTTATTTTTGAGTTCCGGATTTGCTTTTGCGGTAATACCCACGACAAGCTTGGCCAATTCTTCCAGCTTTCCCAGGCTTCCCCGCGGCTTAGTAAGATTATCCAGGCGCTCTTGTGTTTTTGCCATAAGATCCGCATCAAGCCCGGGTATATTTTCAATTACCTCTTTTAATTTTTTCATTTTTTCCCTTTCTATTTTATTTTTACTGCCAATCCGGCAGACATAAAAAATACTTCATCGGATTTTTCCGCCGCTATCATGTTTGCCTTCCCGGCAATATCCCGGAAATTTCGCGCTAATTTATTATCTGGCACAATGCCGAGGCCAACCTCATTGGAAACAATTAACACCTCAGCTTTAATAACAGAAAGCGATAATAATACAGCGTTTATTTGTTCTTCTATTTCCGCGGCGTTTTTTTTCGCCAGCAATAAATTAGAAACCAAAAGCGTCAGACAATCAATAATCAGGCAGTCAAAATCATTACCGATTCTATTAATCAGCGCCGCGATATCTTTCGGCTCTTCAAAGGTCTGCCAGTGCGGCGGGCGCTGGTTTTTATGCGTGGCAATACGCTCTTCCATCTCATCATCTCCGGCTTCTCCGGTAGCAATAAAAGCGGTTTTACTTCCGCGTTTTTTGGCCTCTGCCAGCGCGTAAGTGCTTTTTCCGCTTCGCGCTCCTCCTAAAATAAAAGTAATTTTACCCATATTTACTCTAGCCTAAATAAATCATATTGTTAAACAAATCAACCCGCGGCTTTCCATTTTTATATTCTATAACGCTTACGCTTGCCGACTTCGGTATGTGCTCCCAAAAATTCTTCCTCTTCAGGATATGAGTAATAAATACGCTGATTACTCCGCCATGGCATACTACGGCGATGTTTTTATTCAGATTGGAACAGACGATATTCTGAAACGCTTTGACTACCCGCTTTTTAAATTCCGAAAGCTTCTCGCCGCCCGGTGCGTGATTCTTGTACGGGTCTTTTAACCATTTCTTATACGGAGCGCCGAGATTTTTAAGAATTTGCTTATGCGTCATTCCTTCAAAAATTCCGAAATGGATCTCTCGTAAACCAGCCTTTTTTTGTATTTTACCGCGCGGGAAAAGAATCATAGCGGATTCAACGGCGCGTTTTAAATCGCTTGTGTAAATTTTATCCACTCTCTCCCCTTTTAGGCGGCCGCGCAGCTTTTTTGCCTGGCGCCTTCCTTTTAGGTTCAAGCCAATATCGGTATGGCCGCAATAACGCTTATTCAGGTTCCATTCGGTCTGGCCATGGCGTATAAGAATAAGCCTTGTTATCATGCTTTCTCCTTAGGGCAAAGCAAAACATACGGATTGCCGCTTATCGGATTTTTATCCACCACCACCACGGTTTTATATACAGCTTCTATATTTTGGTATGTAAGCACTTCTTCAGGCGAACCCTGTTTAAAAATCTTTCCCCCATTAAGCAGAACGATGCGATTACAATATTCTCCTGCCAGATTAAGGTCGTGCAGTACGGTTACAATCGTAAGGTTGGCAAGGCGCCTGGATTTAGCTAAAAGATCCATAATCTGGACTTGATGCGCGATATCCAGATGCGAGGTGGGTTCATCCAAAAAAATAAGCAGTGGTTCCTGGGCAAGCGCGCGGGCGATAATTACGCGCTGGCGTTCTCCTGAGCTAAGCTCATCCATGTAATCGCCTTCTAAATGGGCGATATCGGTCATCTTCATGGCATCGCGCGCTATTCTAAGATCATTTTTACTTTCGCTCTCAAGCCGCCTTAGGTGCGGTATTCTGCCCATCAACACAATTTCTAAAACACTGAATGAAAAATTTATTATGGTATCCTGCGGGACAAACGCCGCCTCTTTAGCAAAATCCTTTAATTTTATAGAGGAGATATCCCTGCCGCCAAAAATAATTTCTCCTTTATGGGGGCGTAATATTTTACTCAATAGGCGCAAAAGGGTAGTTTTTCCGGAACCGTTCGGCCCGATAATCCCGACAAAATCCCCTTTATTCACAGATAAGGAAACATCTTTTAATACTGATTCCCTCTCATAGCCTCCAAAAAGATTATTAATCTCTAATAACGGATGCATTTAAATTTTTTCGCTCCTTCTCAGTAATATTATAAATATCGGCGCCCCAACCATTGCCGTGATTACCCCAATCGGCACCTCAAGCGGCGGATAAATAACGCGCGCGATAATATCGCATAAAATCATAAAGATTGCCGCTCCTAAGCAAGTTACCGGTATAAGCACCCGGTGATTCGGCCCGCACAAAAGGCGCATCGTATGCGGGGCGATCAAGCCCACAAACCCGATTACCCCGCAGACGCAAACAAGGCTGGCGGTAATTATTGATGTGGTGAAGATAAGGATTTTTTTCGTCTGCTCGGCATTTATGCCTAAATGCATCGCTTCTTCTTCTCCTATGCTAATCGCGTTTAAATCCTGGGCAAATAAATAAATAACCAATACGCCCGCAAATACAATAATTGATACAATTAGCAAGAGGCGCGCGTCATAAACCTGAAGGCTCCCCCACAGCCACCAGCTCAGGCTGCGCAATACTTCACTGCCCGAGATGGAAACCAAAAAAACAATTATCGCTGAAAACGCCACGGAAACAATAACCCCGGAAAGAATAAGCGATTCCTGGCGGATGCGGTTATTTTGCCGGGCAAGGTTATAAACAATAAAGATGCTCAATGCCGCCCCAAGAAAGGCGAATAACGGAAGCCATCTGCTGGCTATACCGCAAATTAAAGCAATTACCGCTCCCAACCCTGCCCCGCTGGAGGTCCCCAATAAATACGGCTCTGCCAAAGGATTACGCAGTATTGCCTGAAGCGCGATACCCGATACGGCAAGCCCTGCCCCGCAAGACAAAGCCGCGAATATCCGTAAGGCGCGCAGGTATAAAATCGGCATATACGCCCTGCTTAAAAGTTGGCGGATTCCTAAATCAGCAGGGCCTTTCAAAACACCGATAATAATGGCCGCAAATAAAATAAAAAATAAAAGCGCTATTTTTAACTTCAATCGATTATTCATTCGGGCGTATTCTCCGGTAAATTTCCAGTATTGCCTCTGCTATGCGCGGCCCGGGACGCAATAATATATTCGGGTCAATATCATTATATACCCGGTTATTCCTAACCGCGGATATCCCCCCCCACCCCAGGCGCCCTTTTACGATTTCAACCGGCGTTTTTTTATCCATGTAAGCCAGGATGATGTAATCCGGATCCCGGCGGATTACCTCCTCGGCGCTAAATATACTATAAGGACGCTTAACATCAAAGGCGATATTGCGCCCGCCGGCAATTGAAATAAGCTCATCCACAAAAGAGCCTGAACCGGCGGTTGATAAGGGGCTGTGCCATATCTCAATAAAAACTTTCGGCCGGGTTTCGCGCGCGATAACGGCTGTTTTAGAAGCAATATCCGATACTTCTTTTTTTATCCGCTCAACCAGCATCTTTGCCTGATTGAATTTTCCTGTAATTTCACCTATCTCAAGAATAGACTTCATAAGGGTATCTATTGTTTTAGGATCCGACACATAGACATTCAAGTTTAAACGCTTAAGGCCGGCAACTGCCTCCGCTTGTTCCAATCCGGTACAAAACACATAGCTTGGTTTTAATAAAAGTATTTTTTCAATATTCGGCTGGCTGAAAGTCCCTACTTTTTCTTTAAGGCCGGCAGCCTCCGGGTAGTCACAAAATGAGCTTACCGCGGCAATTTCACTGTCCAGCCCAAGAGCAAATAAAATTTCCGTAGTTGATGGGGCAAGAGAAATATAACGCGGTGAATCAGCGGCTGTTGAAGACTGATGAATTAAAAATGACAATATGGCCGCGATAAAAATTTTTAATCGAATGTTAAACATGCCGGCTTCAGTATTCCGTCTCTCATTAAAAAACCCTTGACGTATAATGTCAAGAGTTGCACCCAAATATTGCTTGGCCCTTCCGCGAGGATATATGAGTTTGAAAGCTTTATAAACTCAATAATTTCCTAAATATAGGCAGGTCTTCTGGCTTCCCCGCTCTTTTAGCGGCCTTCCCATCCCGATGCTTCGAAACAGTGGCAAATAATGCTAAAAGAGTTTCCGCCAAAAATCTAGGCGGACGGGGTTACAGCGGCGGGACCGCTCCTGACTAAATCCCGCCCTTCCTTTATATTCTAATGCGAAACGCTAGGAAGGGCGGGGTAAACAGGATTCCCTATAACCTATATTATTATTAAATTGTAAGCTATTTTATACTATTTTTAACCCCGGATGTCAATAATTATTTAAAATTCAATCCCTTTTCTTGCTTTCATGCCTTTTTTATAATAATGCTTTACTTCTTTTATTTCGCTGACTAAATCAGCAAGCTTAATAATTTCAGGATGGGCGCAGCGTCCGGTTAAAACCAGCTCTACATTAGCCGGTGTTTTTTTAATCAGCTCCGCCAGCTCTTTTACGTCAATAAGCCCAAATTTTACGGCAAGATTAATTTCATCCATTATCACCAGGCCGGATTTTCCGCTTAAGACAAACGCGGATATCTTCTTTAAACCGCGTTGTGCGGATTTCGCGTCTTTTTTGTCCGGAACGCCTTTTATAAAACGCCCCCTGCCAAACTGTTCAACCGTAATGTTTTTTATCTTCTTTGCTGCTTTTATTTCGCTGAACGCTCCCCTTTTGATAAATTGGGTAAAATAAACTTTAAGCCCGGCGCCCGCGGCCCGCAGTGCCAGGCCCAATGCCGCCGTAGTCTTCCCTTTTCCATTGCCTGTATATATGTGTATCATTGCGATATCGCGTTATAAGTGGTTATGCCTAAGGCGCAAAGCGAAGAAACGATCAGCCCCGATATAATTACGCCCAGTATTATAGCCATTAAGGCGTACCTGAATTTTATCTTGAATAATGAAGCCGCCACCACCCCGGTCCAGGCGCCGGTAACAGGAAGAGGGATTGCCACAAATAAGGCCAACCCCAAAGCTTCGTATTTTTGTACCGTATCCGCTTTTCGTTTAGTGCGCTCGAAAAGCCAGTCAAAAAATTTTGACCATACTTTAAATCTTCGCAATCGAAGCGAGACAGGCTCAAGAAAAAAAAGCGCGGGTATGATAAAAGAGATATTACCCAATACCGAAAGCCAAAATGCCTTGCTAAAACCCATGCCGTAATGCAGCGCCAAAGGTATCGCCCCCCTTAATTCCGAGACCGGAAGCGCGCCTACAAGCATAACGATATATTCCTTAGGAACATCTTTTGCCCATGCCTGAATGTGGTTAATCATCTTTATATCCGTATTTTCCGATCAAAGGCACAAATGAACAGCCGCAAATCAATTCATATGTTATCTGCCCTTTTTTCTTTCGTATTCGAGTAAGCTCCTGGCTGAAGACGCCGCCCACAGGCATAACCAATATTCCGCCTTCTCCTAACTGCTCAATTAAGGGCTGAGGCACCATGCCTGCCGCCGCGGTTACGATAATTTTCTGGTAAGGCGCGTTATCCTCCCAGCCAAGCGTGCCGTCACCAAGTTTAGTAAAAATATTGGCGATATCTAATTCCCGAAATATATTTTTTGCCATACGCAGTAAATCTTCTTTGCGCTCAACCGTATAAACGGCAGTACAGAGCCCGGCGAGAATCGCGGCCTGGTATCCGGAACCGGTGCCGATCTCCATGACTTTATCAGCGGCATCCAGGTTCAGACATTCGGTCATAAGGGCAACCATATACGGCTGTGAAATAGTTTGCCCGCTGCCTATGGGAAGCGGACAATCATCATAACTGTCATTCTGATGATAACGCGGCACAAATTTATGGCGGGGAACATTACGAAACGCGCTAATTACCCGTTCATCTTTTATGCCGCGGGCGATAATTTGACGCTCTACCATTAAATCGCGCATCCGCTCAAAATCCATGCATCCGGCCCCTTTCATTTTATAAAAAACAGGGCTAAATAAGTCCTGATGAAACGCAACGTATCCAATATGGGATGGATTTGGCTTTTGCTGCCTTTATAGATCGTTTCGATTGGCACCGACTCAATTTTATAGCCTATCTTGGCCGCTTTAATCAATATCTCCGATTCCATGTCATAGCGAGAGGTATAAAGAACGACATTTTCCAATACCTTTCTTTGTATAAGCCGGAATCCGCACTGTGTATCCGGAATCTTCTGTTTGGAAGCATGAGATATTATCCATGACATAAACCTATTGGTTACTATGCGCGAAAGCGGCATATTCTCCGTATTGCGCATTCGGTTGCCTATGACGATGTCGGCTAATGTTTCTTTTTGAATATTTATGAAATTTATTATTGACCCGGGGTCATGCTGGCCGTCGGCATCGATGGTGATTGCCGTTTCATAATCTGAATTTAAAATATATTCAAACCCGCGCTTTAACGCCGCTCCCTTGCCGCAATTTCTCCCCTGTTTTAATACAACCGCGCCGTTTTTTAAAGCAATGTCAACAGTATCGTCGGTCGAACCGTCATCAACAACCACGATGCTCAATCCCAAAGATTTTAATTTATTAAGTAAGGGGCCTATTCCTTCCGACTCATTGTAGGCCGGTATTATTATACAAACTTTATCCATAAGATCCCTTTAGTCACAAACATCCAGCGATAACGGCTCCCAAAACTTACGAAATATCAGCCATTGATCGGGATTGGCTTTAATATATTCTTTAATAACCGATATATATTTCTCTGTAAGCGAATTTACGTCTTGTTCATAATCTCCGCTTGGGTCAATCTCGAATGGGCCCTCATATATAAACCGTAATTTATTATTTTTCTGCCGCAGAAGGATGCCAAGCAGTAAAGGCGCCCCGGTTTTAATAGAAAACGCGGCCGGCCCCCTGGGTATAGTAGTCAGCTTGCCGAATAAATCTATCTTAATGCCGGAATTGGTAAAATCCCGGTCCCCAACTAAGGCCAAAAGCTTATTTTTCTTGAGCGCGTATAAACATCTGGGCGCGGCCTGCCCCAATGGAATAACCTCCATTCCTTTCTTTTCCCGCTGCCCGGTAAAAAACTTGTTGATCCTCTTATCCCGGTGTTTTAGGGCAACGCATGCGATGGGATATTTAAGCATAGCCATGGCAATGCCGCCAAATTCCCAATTCGCCATATGCGCCGAAACAATCAATACGCCATTCTTTTTCAAAAGCGCCTTATCTACTTTTTCCAGCCCTTCAATTGAAAGATTTTTTTGAATATACTGCTTATCCACGATGGAAAAACGAAAAAATTCCACCAGATATTTGGCGAAATTACGAAATAAACTACGGCAATTTTTCTCAATGGCCTCATTCGATGCCTCGGGGGCAATAGCGCGAAGATTTTCCATAACGGCCATGCGGTCGCGCTTTGAAATCAGGCGGTGCAAATCCGCCAAAAAAACGGCTATTCCATAGGTAATTTTTAACGGCAGGGCCACAACCACCAATTGGCCAAGGCGATAAAGCAGATACTTAGACATTTTTTAAGATAAGGCGCGCAACATCAAGAGCGGCATTAGGCCTGGCGATTAATTCAATATTATGCTGTATCTGGGTGTATTTTTCATGATTAGCAAACAAGTCTCCGATTATACTGCAGATATGAGCGGTACCTTTTGCCTTAAACGCCGCGTTATTCATTAATAAGAAGTTTGTATTGTTCTCTTCCTGCCCTGGAATAGGGCTTATGATAATCGGTATTATTTTTTTTGCCAATGCTTCTGACATAGTCAGGCCGCCCGGCTTAGAGATAACTACCGAAGAAATAGACATAAGGTCAAAAATATTATTGACATAGCGCAACACAAGTATGTTTTTTTCGCGGCGCTTGCGCCTAAGCGACTTATAAAGTTTTTCATTGGTCCCCGTAACCACAATTACCTGCAGCCCCGTATCCATTTTATCAAGCTTGCGGATTATCGTCTTTATCGGGCCCAGGCCTTGCCCTCCCCCCATAACCAGCACAACGGGCAGAGATAAATCAATGCCAAGCTCTGAAGCGATTTTCCCCTTATTTCTCTGGACGCTGAAAATCGGGTCAATCGGTATGCCGGTTAATTTTATCTTCTCCGGAGATATGCCTAAGGCAATAAACTTTCTGCGCGCCTCGTCACTGGCTACGGTATAATAGTCAATGTTGTCATATACCCAATAGGCATGGGGTAAAAAATCGGTCATCACCCCGATCAAAGGAACGTCCAGATTATACATCTTCTTATAATCAGCAAACATCCCGCAGGGAAAGGCCTGCGTACAGGCGATGACATCCGGTTGGAATTTGTCAAAAAGTTTCTTAATTTTTTTGGAATTGAATTTATGGATAATATCTTTGGCTTTTCTCGTGCGCGCGACAACCTTGGGGTTGTCATAAAGGTATTCCCATATCCGGGGCATAAGCTTAATTATGCTGTTATAGAGCTTATTGATTACTTTTTCCGAGTGCGGGTTTGTGTAATGGAACAAATTAATGCCCAATACGTTACAGGATGGGTCCAGAAGTTTGAGCGCCTTGGATACGGCCTCAGCGGCGCTGCGATGGCCGGAAACCTCGGAAATATAAGCGATTAAAATATTTTTAGCCATAATGCGCTATATTAACATATTTATTTCCGATAAGCAACTATTTAGTAGGGTGTTTTGGCCTTGTTTGGAGCAGAGCGTACGCGGGCAGTAATTATTTAGCGCATTTGGAAGGCGTAAGATCGATATGCAGTGAATGCGAGAAGATTACGAAGAAAAGCTTATCGTCTTTTACCGTATATAAACTTCCCTTAATACGGCAGAGGAACTTTTCCTTGCTTGTGCGGGAATCTTTGCATTTGAGGACATATAAGCGCGGCAGAAGGTTATATTTTTCAGCATCATTAGACTTCTTAACGATATAGACGAAGTTTCTCCGAATCCTTGTGACTACCCCGTTTTGCTCCATTACTTCGGAAGTAGTCAAAATTTTTCTCCGTCTACCGCTGGACGTTAAGTTTTTAAATACCAGGTCGCGCATTTTACACCCCAAAAATATGAAGCCGGGCCATCCCTTTAATCCACTCCTTCAAGCCCGGCTATTTTCTCCTCCATGGCTGGTGGGAGTCTATTAATCTGCTTTCCATTAAAGTATAACATCTGTAAATGCTGATTCAATACATAACCTGTTGGTTTTGTAAGCGTTTACACATACATATCATAAAGTAATAGAAATAAAGGAGATAGAGGAAAATACCGTAAAAACAGCTTCAAGAAAATAAAGAAAAAGGGTGTTTTAAGGCTTGCGAGACTTTAGAAGGTTTTTTAATGGATTGAAGGGCTGGAATTTATGTTCTTTTTTGTCTAACAGGCGACGGATATTAGACTTATGACGATATAGGATAAAGACAGAGAGAACGATTGATAAAAAAATAAGCTCAACCGGCCCGCTTAAAAATATCAGCAACAGGGGGAATAAAATTGCCGCTGCAACAGATGCCAGAGAAACAAATCCGCTGAAAAAAAACACAATCAACCAGCTTAGTACCGTAAACAACAAGCATAGGCGTAAAGAATATACACCTAAGGCAAGCCCAATGAGCACGCCAAGGCTGGTAGCTACCCCCTTGCCTCCCTTAAACTTCAGAAAAATCGTCCAATTATGCCCGCAAACCGCGGCAATGCCTAAGATAATACGTAAGGCCAATATTGATATTACGCCTTCTGAGGGCATAAAATAATCCGCGACTACAACAACGGTAAAAAAACCCTTTAAAATATCAAGCGCCAGGGCAAGCGTACCGAGTCCAGCGCCTAAAACACGAAAGGCATTTGTCGCGCCGATGTTTCCCGAACCGAGCCGGCGGATATCTATTGATTTTATCCTGCCTAAAATATAGGCAAAGGGAATAGAGCCGATAAAATAGCTAACTATTATGCTTAAAATTATTTTTAACATCTATCGCGCTTAAAATTAAGACACCTTTTCGCAAGTAGTCGATGCCGGAAACAATCGTAAAAAATACGGCTATTACCCATACCACGTTGACGAATTTAAAGCGCATGATAAATAAAATAATCGTCAGCATCTGAAAAAAAGTAGTAAATTTTCCAAACGCCGATGGCTTCACATTCAAGTCTTCGCGCATGAGATAAATAATTATTGCCCCTAAAAGTATAATTACATCGCGGCTGATTATCACCAGTACCACGCCTAACGGCAGAAATACTCCGGGGTATATGTCATTTTTGATGTATAAGCAGAGAAATGAACTGATTAAAAGCAGTTTATCGGCCAGGGGATCAACGATTGAGCCGAATTTAGTCTTTTGCTTTTTGACCCGCGCGATATAACCGTCAATAAAATCGGAAACAACTGCCAATAAAAAAATCCCCAAAGCGATAAATCTCAGAAAATCTCTTTGGGGGCTATAGTATAAAACCGCGGAAAGAAAAAACGGTATACTGATGATACGGAAAATTGAAACTTTATTGGCGAAATTCACCCAGCCCTTCCTTTCCACTCTAAGCCTAATCTCTTAGGAAGGATAGGGCTTCTTCCTCCATCCTTCCTTACACTGCCATTATTTTTCTAAATCTTTTAATTCTACGCCATGTTCCGGGCAATAGAGAGTCCCCGCAGGAAAACGCTTGCCGTCAACAGGGCAAAATTTCGCGTCTACCTGTTCTCCGATTAAAGCGCCTGCCGCTGCTCCTCCCAAACCGCCTATAACAGCGCCTTCAGTAGTATGGCCTGACTGGTGTCCGATAATC
This sequence comes from Candidatus Ghiorseimicrobium undicola, assembly GCA_002796125.1. Lineage (GTDB taxonomy): Bacteria > Omnitrophota > Gorgyraeia > Ghiorseimicrobiales > Ghiorseimicrobiaceae > Ghiorseimicrobium > Ghiorseimicrobium undicola. The sequence goes on along the minus strand of PCWA01000014.1, from coordinate 12,661 downwards.
GCGCCTATGCCCGCGCCGGTGGCTGCGCCGATACCCGCCCCCTTTTGTGTAGTTGAGCATCCGCAGACGGTAAATAAAAAACAAAACATAACCGCAAACGCGCCGTATTTCATGCTGCACCTCCTTATTTTTTTGCCTTTAGCCAATTTTTTATCTCTTATAAATTATAGCCTGTATGAGATTTTGTCAATTATTTTATTAAGCGCAGCCTGTTTGGCGGCCAATAGATAACAAAAGCATTACCGATTAAATATTTTTTCGGTACAAAACCCCAAAATCGGCTGTCATGGCTGGAGCCGCTGTTGTCCCCCAGGACGAAATAACTGTCTTCAGGAACCTGTATTTTTTCCCCCTCACTGCCGTAAGGCCCGCGGTTATAATAAAACCTGCTGGTAATCCGGGGGTCATCTACAACCCGGCCATTGACATAAATCTTGCCGTCTTTTATTTCTATAGTCTCTCCGCCTAAGCCGATAAGGCGTTTTATGAAATCGCGTTTTTTATCTACGGGGTATAAAAAAACGATGACATCTCCGCGCTTCGGTTCGGATACCGCCGGTAAACTGAAGCCTGTAAAAGGAATTTTTGCTCCGTACCAGAATTTGCTGACCAAAAGCATATCGCCCTCTTTTAACGTGGGGCGCATAGATCCCGTAGGGATTTTAAAAGCCTGAACCACAAAAGCGCGGATAATCAAAAAAAGCACTAAGGCGAATATCCCGGCGTCAAACCACTCTTTGGATATCCTCTTTATTTTCTCTTTTTCCATGTAAGTTATACGCGTAAAGCCGCCAGAAATGCTTCCTGCGGAATTTCCACGCTCCCGAATTGTTTCATGCGTTTTTTACCGGCCTTCTGCTTTTCCCATAACTTTCGTTTACGGGTAATATCTCCACCGTAACATTTGGCAGTAACATTCTTGCCTACCGGGCGCACGCGCTCAGCGGCAATTATCTGGCTTCCGATAGCCGCCTGAATGCTTACTTCAAATAATTGACGGGGAATTAGTTCTTTAAGCTTGCCGACCAGCGCCCTGCCTTTTAACTGCGCCTTTTCCTTATGCACAAGGCAGGAAAACGCATCGCATATCTTTTTATTGATTAATATATCCAAACGCACTATATCAGCAGGAAAATAACCTTCAAATTCATAATCCAGGGAACCGTATCCGCGCGTAAGGGACTTTAGTTTATCATAAAAATCCACGATTATTTCCGATAACGGGATATCGAATATAACCTTTACACGGTTTTCGGTTAAATATTCGCTCGTATCGTAAATCCCCCGCCTGTCTTTAGCTAGTTCGCATACCGAGTTTAAAGACTCGGTAGGAATTAACATATACGCTTTCACGTACGGCTCTTCACACTCGGCTATCTCAAAGCTTTCAGGAAACTTAGCCGGATTATCCACCTTCAGCTCATCGCCCGTTTTTTTCTTAATCATATAGGCGACATTTGGCGTGGTTATGACAAGATTAAGGTCGTATTCCCGTTCAAGGCGTTCCTGGACTATTTCCATATGCAACAGGCCAAGAAAACCGCAGCGAAAACCATGCCCGAACGAAATAGAGCTTTCAGGCTCATAGACAAAAGAGGCGTCTGAAAGTTTTAATTTCTCCATCGCCTCGCGTAGATTAGAAAAATCTCCGGAATTAACCGGGTATATCCCGCAGAATACAAGCGGTTTCATTTCTTTATATCCGGCCAAAGGGCTCTTTGCCGGATTATCAGCTCCGGTAACTGTATCTCCGACCATCACATCGCTTGCCGCGCGTATATTAGCAATAAAATAACCAACCTCGCCTGCCGTGAGCACATCAGTAACCTGCGGTTTTAAATCCTTAACCACGCCGATTTCCTCTATGCGATAACGGGAATTTTTCTGCATCATGATAATTGTATCATTGGCACGCAAGGTGCCGTTTACCAGCCTCAGGTAAACAATAACGCCGCGATAGACGTCAAATACAGAATCAAACACTAGGGCCTGCAGCGGCAATGAAGCATCCCCTCCGGGAGGCGGGATATCGCTGACTATCCTTTCAAGAATTTCATCAATAGCAACCCCCTCTTTTGCCGAAGCCAGGATTAGATCCTCCTCTTTGAACCTGAGCATATCAACAAGCTGCCGCTTAACACCGGGCAGATCAATACTCGGCAAGTCTATCTTATTTATTACGGGAATAACGGATAAGTTATGTTCCTTGGCGAGATAGAAATTTGCCACGGTCTGCGCCTCTATGCCCTGAGAAGCGTCAACTACCAATAAGGCGCCTTCGCACGCGGCGATTGATTTTGATACCTCGTAAGTAAAATCAACGTGGCCCGGGGTATCAATAAGATTAAAAATATAATTTTTTCCGTCTTTGGCTTTATATCCGATACAGGCGGCAGATGCCTTGATTGTAATGCCCCGCTCGCGCTCCAGGTCCATATCATCCAGCATCTGGCTTCTTAATTGCCTTCTGTCAATAGAGCAGGTCCGCTCTATCAGGCGGTCCGCCAAAGTTGACTTTCCGTGATCGATATGCGCGATGATAGAAAAATTACGAATTAGTGATTTGTCCATATGCTATATCGTATAACGACGCGGGGTTGCGTAACTCGAATCGTTGGCCGTTTTTCGTCTATCGATATTTGATTTATTTTTTACGATTAGCGATTGACACTTTACGTTTCCAGCCACACAACCGTTCAACGTATTATTTTTAATATCCGTTCAACCACTTCCTCTATCGTTAAATCTGTCGTATCTATATATACGGCGTCCGCGGCCTGCTTAAGCGGGCCCGCCTCTCTATTTGAATCAATATTATCGCGCCTGCTGACATTCCGCTCTATTTCCGTTAGCGTTACGGCATACTTGCCTTTTATTTCGTCATAGCGCCGCCTCGCCCTTTCGCCAGGCGCGGCATCCAGAAAAAATTTAAAATCGGCATCCGGAAAAACAACCGTACCGATATCGCGGCCTTCAAGAATAACGCCGCCTCCCTTCCCCAGCATCTGCTGCTGTTTTACCATTATCTTTCTTACCTCTTTGATTTTGGCAATATCGGAAACGGCCGCGTTTACTTCCTTAGAACGAATTTGTTCCGTGACGTCTTTATCATTAAGCATCACTATAAGGCCGTTGTTATTTCTCTTTAGCCCTATACGTGAATTGGCGGCAATTTCGCTAACTTGCTCCGCATTAGAAGGATCAATTCGATTATTTAAAACATTCAGAGTAACCGCTCTATACATCGCTCCGGTATCTATATAAAGAAGCTTCAATTTTTCGGCCAGAAATTTAGCAATAGTGCTTTTCCCTGAGCCGGCTGGCCCATCAATCGCGATAATTAAGCTCTTGCTCATTCATTAACCTTGTTTAAAAAAGTATCCCGTTTAAATTTAGCTTTTTTGATCACTTGAATAATGCGTTTGGAATCCCCGCTTTTAAGTAATTTTAAAAACTTATCAAAGTGCGTTTGAAATTTACCGGCTGATTTAAGAATAGCGGCGCGGTTGCTGATAAATATATCCGCCCAGACCAAAGGGTCCGACGCGGCAATACGCGTAGCATCTCTTAACCCGCTTGCGGCATATCTCAAATCAACGGCCGGTATCGATTCCAGAAGGTTAAAGGCAATCAAATGCGGAAGATGGCTGGTAAAGGAAGTGATTTTATCATGCGCCGAAGGCGTCAAAAAACTCACTCGCGATCCAAGCGCAAGCCAGAAAGATTCCAACCTGCGGATATTTTTTTTGCTGTTCGCTTTCAAGGGAGTTAATACGCATAATGATTTTTCAAAAAGCCCTCCATTAGCGTTAACAATCCCGCTTTTTTCTGAACCTGCCAAAGGATGGGCACCTATAAAATCAGCGCCTTTAGGCAAAATCATGCCTGCTGATTTAACAATCTCCGATTTTGTACTGCCGACATCGGTTATTATCGTCCCGGGTGAAATAAAAGGTTTTATCTTTGAAAGCGTATTAATTATTATATTAACCGGAGAGCATAATATTATAAGCTCGCAATCGCTCAGCGGCTTAAAATCACAAAAGCCATCGTCAATTGCTCCCGCCTTCTTCGCTTTATTAATCGTTTTTTTTGTGCGGGATATTCCGATTACCCGGGATGCTATGCCGCGTTGCCTGATAGCCATACCCAAAGACCCGCCAATCAAACCAATGCCGACTATCGCGACTTTTTTAAATAATCTTGCCATATTTTTTTGAAATAGCGATGCCTGCCGGCTTCGCCGTTAACTATCACACTTCTCTGCCTACGGCCTTGGCCACTGCCGCGAGTTCTTTTATCAACTGTGAAAATTTTTGCGGCAATAATGACTGCGTGCCGTCAGAAAACGCCTCCTCCGGCCGGTTATGCACTTCGATAATCAAGCCGTCACAGCCGGCGGCAAGCCCTGCTTTGGCAAGCGGGGCGACCAAATTCCACTTTCCGGCCGCATGAGACGGGTCAATTATTATCGGCAGATGGGATAATTGTTTTACCGCAGGGACAGCGGAAACATCAAGAGTATTGCGCGTAAAATCCTCAAACGTGCGTATGCCCCGCTCGCAAAGTATCACATCAAGATTGCCCTGTGATAATATATACTCGGCGCTCATCAGTAAATCCTTTACCGTAGAAGATAACCCGCGCTTAAGCAAAACAGGCTTTCTGGTCATCCCAACCTCTTTTAACAAGGTAAAATTCTGCATGTTGCGCGCGCCTATCTGTAATATATCGGCATATTTTTCAACCAGGGTTACGTCTCTGGCGTCCATAACCTCAGTAACTACCGAAAGGCCGAATTCATTCGCGGCATCCCTAAGATACTTCAGGCCCTCTTCTCCCAGGCCCTGGAAGCTATACGGCGAAGTCCTTGGTTTAAAGGCGCCCCCGCGCAGCACGTCTGCTCCGGCGGCTTTGACCGCTTTGGCAATTTCAAAAATACTTTCACGGCTTTCTACCGAACAAGGACCTGCCATAATCACGATTTTTTTTGATCCGATAACGAGATCATCTTTAATTTTAATAACCGAATTTTCTTTTTTAAATTCGCGCGATACCAGTTTATAAGGGGCAAGAACCTGTAAAACTTTATCAACGCCGGGAAAAACTTCAAGCGGCGTTACCCTCAAGACATCCTCCGGCCCTATTACACCGATAAGGGTACGCTCAACCCCCGTAGACAGAACAGGTTTTAAACCCAATTTGGTTATCCGCTCAACAATATGTTCTATCTCCGCCTGCGTGGCATTCGCTTTAAGAACAATAATCATGCTTCCCCCGCTTAAAAATACTTATAATAGTTTTTTAAATACTTCAATGAATTTCCTGTTCTCACCCGGTTTACCGATTGTTACTCTTATATAATTATTCAGGCCGTACTGCTCCATGTCCCGCACGATAACGCCATAACGCAGCATTTCCCTGAATACCGTAACCGTGTTCTTCGCTACTTTTATTAAAATAAAATTAGCGGCGCTTGGAATATATGCAACCCCAAGCCTATCCAGCGCGTCATAAAGGTATTTTTTCTGGGCCAGGGTTATTTTACGCGCGGCACTGACATGGCCGGTATCGGAAAGCGCGGCAGCTGCCGATGCCTGAGCGATGCTGTTGACATTAAAAGGCGGCCGGACCCGCTCCATAAATTTAGTTAAACACTCCTCTGCCACGGCATATCCTATACGCAGCCCTGCCATGCCGTAAACTTTCGAAAACGTGCGTAGTATGATTACGTTTTTTTTATTTAGATAGCAGAAGGTATCGGGAAAATCAGGCGCGTCTACAAATTCATTGTAGGCCTCGTCAAAAACAACGATTACATTTGCGGGCAAGCCTGTTAAAAATTCCCTTACTTCGCCCGCGTTAACATATGTACCCGTAGGGTTATTCGGATTCGCGATGAAAATAACTTTGGTCTTGGCGGTTATCTTTTGCTTAATTGCCTTAAGGTCATATTTAAAACTTTTAAGCGGAACGGTTATCACGCGGCGTGCGTTAATTTTGGCAACAATTTCATATTCCAGGAAACTTATTTTGGAAGTTATTATTTCTTCGTCCTGCTCAACAAATGTCTTGATTATTACATCTATCAACTCATCGGAGCCGTTTCCAAAAACAAAATTACCCGGCTTAAGGCCGAATTTCTTGGACAATTTTTGCCGTAGGTAAAAACAGCTTCCTTCCGGATAACGGTTTATCTCTGAAATGCTTCTTTTTATGGCGTTTTTTACTCTGAAAGAAATAAGCGGGCTTTCATTAGAAGCAAGCTTTATGACTCGTTTTAATCCTAATTCTCTTTTTACTTCGTTAATCGGCTTACCTGATTTATAAGCAACGAGATTACGGATATTTCGTCTGGCTAAATTTTTCATATATTAACGCTGAAAAGCGCAATTTCCACCCACTTGAGAACAGATACTGCCATTTATTAATTGTCCGGGGCGAGGATCATTAGCCGTACCCCTGATTAATCCGTCAGTAATCCTAACGTACATAAATCTGCCTGCTTCAACCCCTTGCTCCCTACGGGCAAATGGAATAATTGCCACATTATCCGGGTCATTGCCTGCTGCCCCGCCGGGGGAACAGCCGCATCCCCAGTCTGCGCCATAGCTCCAATTAGTAGTGTCTATGACCTCAATATTTAGAAGCGCCCAATTTGCCGTTTTGGCAGCCGCGGCAGCGTTGATATCCACGCCGACGAAATTTCCGTACTCCGCCTTAAAAATCTTTTCCGCCCCCCGGATAGACATTAATACTGCTTTCGCTTCTTTAAACTTCGCCTCTTCTACAGCGTTGTAGAACGATGGCACAGCCAAGCCGGCTATGATAGCGATAATAAATACAACTATCATCGCCTCGATTAGGGTAAAGCTTTTTTTAACACGCGCTATCTTTAAAAATTTATTCATCTTTAATCAATGGAAGGATATGAGCCAAGAACGCGCAGATAAGTCGCCTGGCGGCTTAACGCATCCACGGCACTTTTAACATTTTTATCCCGCATGTGCCCTTCAAGATCAATAAAAAAATAATAATCCCAGGCCTTTCTTTTGGAAGGGCGGGATTCTATTTTCGTAAGATTAATTTTATATTTCTTAAACGGGGCAAGCATTTCCTGAAGCGCTCCGACTTTATCTTTGATTGAGAAAGCGATTGATGTCTTATCTTTGCCGGTGGCGCCGGATTCATTTTTTCCGACAACCAGAAAACGTGTTATGTTGTGCTTTGTATCCTCTATGGAAGCGGCAACAAGCGCGAGTTTATATACCTCTCCGGCAAGCCGGGATGCGATACAGGCGGAGTTTTTCTCTTTAGCGGCAATTTCCGCGGCACGGCTGGTACTGGAAACCTCTATCAGTTCTGCATGAGGCAGGTTGGCACGTAACCAAAAACGGCACTGCCCGAATACCTGCGGGTTGGAATAAATTTTCTTGATCTGCGGCAATTTATAGCGCGAAAGCAGATTATGCGATACGGAAAGCTTGATTTGCGCGCAAATACTCAAAGAAGAATCCACCAGCATATCCAGCGTATGATTAATCGCGCCTTCAATGGAATTTTCAACCGGAACAACGCCATAATCAGCCAAGTCCTGCTCAACATTAATAAACACATCGCTTATCGTATGCGCCGGTAAGTACTTGACTGATGAGCCGAATTTTTTTAATGATGCTAAATGAGTAAAAGTAGCCTCCGGGCCCAAATACGATATGCGCATGGATTTTTCCAAAGACAGGCTAGAGGACATTATTTCACGATAAATCGCTTCCAGGCTATTGGAATTTATCGGCCCTTTATTCAAATGCCGCAGGCGCCTGATAATTTTACTTTCTCGTTCCGGAGAATAAACAGGGTATTTTTTTTGCGCCTTAAACTTGCCGATTTGCTGGCTTATTTTTGCCCGCTGATTGATTAAATCCACCAATTTAGCGTCTAATGAATCTATCTGCTTTCTTAAGCGTTCCAGGTTGTTTTTCATGATCTTTAACTCTCTTCTCTTGTCTCGGTATTTTCAGAGCCGGCAGGAGCCTGCGCTTCTTCCGCCTCTGGCGAAGGTTTTTCTTCACCGGCAATATTATTTTCCTTAACGCTTTCGCCCTGAGTTTTGCCGATTGCCAAACTGCTGAATTCTTTAATGTTTGGCAGTTCATCAATAGATTTCAAACCAAAATACTCCAGGAACTGCCTCGTCGTGCCATAAACGAATGGCCGTCCCAGCACTTCCTTGCGGCCGACAATACGGATTAGGCCCTTTTCCAGTAAGTGCTTCATTACCCCGTCAACATTTACACCGCGGATAGATTCAATATCCAGCCTGGTTATCGGCTGTTTGTATGCTACGATGGCCAGGGTTTCCAGCGCCGGTCCGCTAAGCCGTTCGGCATTTTTGCGCTTGTAGTATTTTTTAATATACGGCGCGAATTTGGGGTTGGTCACCATCTGGAACCCACCGGCTACTTCTGTTATGCATAGGCCGCGCGCATTCTGTTCATAGTCGTTTTTTAATTCCAGGAATAAATCGCGTATTTCCTGGGCAGAAAGATCTTCCAAAATATCCCGCACCTGTTCAATCAACAGCGGGCGATCCGCCAAAAATAAAAATGCTTCTATTATATATTTTCTTTCATCCATTATTTTTTTCTCTGTTTGTATATTTCATTCAGGAGAGCTTCCACTGAATCTATCTTTCCGGAACGCTCGCATGCCTTCTCGATCATCTGCATGGCTTCACTACGCTTGTATTGCAGCTGCAGCAGTATATCCAGGGCTTCGTCTTTTATTGTCTGGCTGGCCTTATTTTCTCTTGGCGCCTCCCGGCGGTCCTGAATCAACCCGTACTTACCAACCTTGCCCTGAAGCTTGGCGATTATTTCCCTGGCACGCTGCGGGCCGATACCGGGAAGGCTGCGCAGGGCAGACACGTCCCCGTCATCGATCGATTGGGCAATCGCGGAGATCGGCTTAATCAGCGCTTTAAGCGCCGCCTTAGGGCCGATACCGGAAACTGTAATAAATATTTCAAAAAATTCCTTCTCTATTTCGTTTAAAAATCCAATGAGCACCGGAATGCTCTTTGACTGGTCCTGCTGTAAATAATGATATGTAATAAGTTTTATTTTACCGTCTGAGCCGACCAGCCCAGTAAGGCGGTCTAATAATATAGGGGCGGCCAATATCTTGTAGCATATCCCCTGAATATCTACGATTAAATAATCCTGCCCGCTGCGTACTAATTTACCCTCAACTTGAATAATCATTTAATGAGCGCATAATTTACGTCGTTCTTGCAGAACCTCCGTAAATTATCTGCGCGAATTATCCCGAAGCACATCGGGTTAAAGGCTGCGCAGCAGCGTTTAACCCGAAAGCTTTATGCGAGGGATATTGTTTTTAAATTTTACCTTTTACGCTTATCAAGTGCCGCGATATATGCGTGCGCAACGGCTAAAGCCAAAGCATCGGTAACATCAAAAAGGTAATTACCGCCTTTAATATTTAAAAGCCGCTCTATCATGTTTTTTATCTGGAGCTTTCCGGCATGGCCATTACCCACAATAGCCTTTTTTATCCTGGTCGGCAGATATTCAACCAGCCCCAGCTTATACTGCGCGCATAAAAGGCATATTACGCCCCTGGCATGGCCTAATAAAAACGCTGTTGCCGGATGGCGGTGGTGAGCATAAAGTTTTTCCAATATCATTACATCCGGTTTTGACTCAGTTATAAGCTCTGCCAAAGAACGGTAAATTTCATCCAACCGCTGCTGAAGTGTTTGCTTGGGGTTGGTTGTGATTACGCCGGCTTCCAAAACTTTTAAAACGCCGGAACTATTCTCAATTAATCCATAGCCACAGACCCGTAAACCCGGGTCAATTCCCAAAATACGCATGGGATTAAGCGGTCTGCTCCAGCTCTTCATCAGGTATATCAAAATTAGCATGAACCTTCTGAACATCGTCATGCTCTTCAAGCGCCTCTACTAATGCCAAAACACTTTTAGCGTCCTGGCCGGTAACTTTTATGGTAGAGCCGGGAATCATCGTTACTTCCGCGGATTGGACTTCTATATTATTATCTGTTATTTTCTGTTTTACGGTTTCTAATTCCGCTGGGCCGGTGATGATTTCAAAACTGTCGCCCTCAGATTTCATGTCCTCAGCGCCGGCATTAAGCGCTATATCCATAAGCTTATCTTCTTCCACCCGGCCCTTATCAACCAGGATATAACCTTTTTTGCTAAACATCCAGCTTACGGAACCGGCGCCCGCTAAATTACCGCCTTTTTTAGAAAATATATTGCGGATTTCAGCGGAAGCGCGGTTTTTATTATCGGTAACTACTTCAACCAGTATAGCGACACCCGCGGCGCCATATCCTTCATATATCATTGATTCATATACCACGCCCGGTAATTCTCCCGTGCCTTTTTTAATCGCCCTGTCAATGTTGTCCGAAGGCATATTCGCGCCTTTTGCCTTCTGCACGGCCGTCCGTAAAGAAGCGTTAGTCTCAAGGCTGCCGCCGCCGTTTCTTGCCGCGATCGTTATTTCTTTAATCAGCTTTGTAAATAAAGCGCCTCTTTTCGCGTCAGTGGCTGCTTTTTTATGTTTAATACTTGACCATTTAGAATGTCCCGACATCTTACTTCCTCCTCAAATTCAATCTTTTCTTAATTTAATCAATCTCGCCTTGGTTACAATAAAGTAGTCACTGCTTAATAAGATTTAAATTATACTATATTTAAATACTTTCCGCAATACTTTTATGGCTGTTTAGCTTATTGAGTTTATGCTGGAAGGATCATCCGCCCGGCGGTTTTAGCGGCGGCTCTAAATTATGCCCTGGATAAGGTCTGGTAAGCCGGGTTCTGTCACCCCCGCACCAACTTCTACGACAGGGTAATCATCGCATGTAATTTTAGCGTGAAGTTGGTGTGGGGGTGAATGGCTATTCATCTATGATCCCGTATTACTACGGAATCTTCAGCAGTCTACCCGAGGCTCAAGCGAACCAGGCTGGTTCGCGCCTCGCCAAATGGCAGGCTCGCCTCCTACATGACCTTGCTCCGCGTAGAGATTGCCGCGTTTCACCCGCCCTGTTTATGCTTTCTTTCTACATTGCTTGCAATGTAGAAAGAATAGGGCGGCTCGTCTCTGTGGCTCTCCCGAATCTATTCAGGATCCGTTAAATAACGGATATCCGCCCAGCACTAATTTTAGCTTAAAATTAGTACTGGGGGCGGGCATTACCCGCTACGCTGCCTTGTGGAGCCCGGACTTTCCTCCCACCATCTTATCAATGGCGGACAGCCACCTTAACCGTGCTGTTTTATAAACAGGTCTCATCCAGGGCATTTGAACGCCGCGTTATCGCTACCGTAGCTAATTTATCAGCCCGCGCATTCAACTGGCGGCCGATATGCTTGATTTCAAACTGTTTAAATCCTTTTATCAGGCGCCGTACCTGCTCATAATACGGTTTTAACCCGCTATTTCTTACTTTATATTCGCGGTTTATCTGTTTACAAAGCAACTCACTGTCTGTTTTAACGCTTATTTCATAGATATGGCGGATCAACGCTTCCTCAAGCGCGTATATGAGGGCCGAATATTCCGCTATATTATTGGTTGCATGGCCGATGTATTTTGATAATTCGGCGATAATTTTATCCCCGGAAAAAATTACCACGCCGATCCCGCTGTGTCCCGGATTACCCTGTGAGGCACCATCGATAAATATCTCCGCCCCGCTCATTGCGCCTCTTCGTATAAAATCCGCGAACACATTTCACAGGTAACAATGCGTTCATGCATGCGTATTTCGTTAACCACCTGCGGCGGCACATTCATAAAACAACCCTGACAGGCAAAATTTTCCACCTTAACCAAAGCAAGGCCTTCCTTATTTTTAAGAATCCGGTCATAAATTTTAAGGATTTTCGCATCAACCTTGACGCTTATCTGGCCGCGCTTGTTATTTAAGGACAAAAGCGCTTCTTCTATTACTTTCTGCTCATCTTTTAATTTTGCGTTCTCCGCAGCAAGCTTTTTCTCTTCCTGGGCCAAATTTTCTTTTTCTTTTTGTACCTCTACAATAAACCCGTCGAGCTGCAGCATTACAGTCAATATCTTATCTTCTATATGCGATTTATCCGCCTTGCCTCCTTCGATTTCTTTAAGCATGGCAGTGTATTCTTTGTTTGTTTTTATCTGGAATAGCTGATTTTGCAGTTTTGTTATATTTTCTTCTTTGCTAGCCAGCTCTAATTCCGCGTCTTTTTTTTGGACAAGAAGCTGATTTTTTTTATCATCCAGCGCCTTTAGCGATGATTTCCTGCTTTCAAATTCTTTAGTTTTTTTATCTATCTGCAGCGGTATGTCGTCAAACCGGTTTTTTTGGTTATATATTTGTAAATCAATTTCCTGAAGCTCGACCAGATAACTCAACTGTTCCTTTATTGAAATTTCCGCCATCCTCTTATTCCGTTTCCTCTATCCGCGCCATAGAATTATTAGTTCTTAAATTTTGCAATGTAAAATTATGGTGGGCGCAGAAGGACTCGAACCCTCGACCCTTTGCGTGTGATGCAAATGCTCTAACCGACTGAGCTATGCGCCCAAATATGTAAAATTGCTTGCGCATAGCGAACACCTTTTAA
>PCWA01000078.1:1143-4058 GCA_002796125.1 Candidatus Ghiorseimicrobium undicola | reverse complement strand
GCCCGCCCCGCCTCCGATAGCAACAATCCGAGCCCCTCTTTCAAGCTGCCTTTTCTTATAAACGATATCCACGAGTTCTTTGTCGGTATTAGGCAAAAATATAGTGATTAGAGAATTTATGATCCGCTTAACCCCTATGATAACTATCAATATGCCGACGATAACAAGTATACTTGTCCCGAAACTCGCCTCTCCTTTTTCTTCAGAAATAACAATAACAAACCCCATAGAAAGCAAAACAATCCCGAAAATAGTAAACGCTATCCAGCGTTTAATCCGCATACCGGGATAAAACCATTTAAGAAGCTTCATTAAGCCCTCTTCTCGTCTTCCTCTCTTATGACCTTGACAATTTCTTTCTCGTCCTGGGCCCCCTTGAGCAGATCCCTGAAATACTTGTCCTTTAGAAATCTTGAAATCCTGGCAAGCGCTTTCAGGTGCGGTCCGGCGGACTCTTCCGGCGCTACTAATAAAAAGAAAATATATGCCGGTTCTCCATCTAAAGAATCGAATTTTACGCCTTTTCGTGAAAGGCCAAAGGCGGCTACCAGCTCTTTTACCTTATCGGATTTTCCGTGGGGAATACCGATGCCTTGGCCTATGCCCGTAGAACCAAGCGACTCCCTGGCTAAAAGGGTACTAATCATTTCGTCCTTGTCCTTAATAACGCCTGCCTTAAAAAGCAGGTCTACAAGCTCTCTTATCACCCCTTCCTTGTCCTGTGCTTTCAAATTTGCACATATGGCCTTTTCATTCAAAAAATCCATGATCTTCATCTATTACATTCTCCTTTCGAAACTTTTATATCTTGATATTTATATTCAATATCCATTTTCCATCTTCTATCTTCCATATTCCATGGACAATGACGCATTTAAACAAGCGGGGAACGGGATTCGAACCCGCGACTTCAACGTTGGCAACGTTGCATTCTACCGCTGAATTATCCCCGCGTAAAACCAGTAGTAAGTTGTAAGTCTTAAGTTTTAAGTTTTTTCTTACTACTTAAAACTTAAATCTTAAAACTGCTTTAATGCGGACGGAGAGAGTTGAACTCTCACCCCCGAAGGGATACGGTCCTAAGCCGTACGTGTATGCCAGTTCCACCACGTCCGCGTTAATACACAGCCTCACTATATTTGTCGTTGGTCGTTAGCAAAACATGCTGTAACCGCAATCTTACTAACGACTAACGACTATTAACTAACGACTAAATTTTACCCCCACAAGGATTCGAACCTTGGACCTTGTCCTTAAGAGGGACCTGCTCTACCAACTGAGCTATGGGGGCTTGTATTTTTTTGGGTATATCTTAGTAAAATTTTATAGTATTTTAATATAACATAAGGAGTATTTTATGTCAAATTCATTATAGAGATGTCTTAAAATCACTTATTTTCCAGTTTCTCCTCAAGTTCCTTAATACGTTCTTCCATTTTATTACAAATAAACAAAAAAAACTTGGTTTCATCGGTTTTAGAGATTAAAAGCCTGACTCCGGTATCAAACATATTCTTGCCTTCTTCTGTCTTAATGGGCTTTGACCACCTTACCTCCCCTTCCAGATGCGCGGGTGTTGGTTGGAAAGGGACCTCTATATCCAATTCTACTATAGTGCCGGGTTCTAACGGCAAACTGCACAAAAAACAAATCCCCTCCGTACTCATATTTACGGCTACGGCCTGCGCCATAGAGCTTGGGACGGGTGTCTTTTCCATATCCTTTGCCTTGAAATTTATATTCGTATTTTCAAATCTCATAAACCTTCTTTTTTCCTTAAAGGACTCATCTGTCATATGCCATCTCCTATTTTCAAAAGCCTTTCGTACTATTGTAACTCTTTTAATATGACATTTGCAATATTTTCCGCGAGCAGCTTGTTGCCTGCCGGAGTGCAATGCCCGGAATCCCCTCCGAAACAATCTATGAAATAATCCTCATATCTACCTTCTTTTAACGCATTTTTAAATACACTTTCATTATCCACAAATATTATGCCGCCTATCCCTTTCAGCATCTTTTCTAAAGGCCCTATTCTTCGAACGGGGTACTGCACGCATACAAGCCTAATACCACTAGATAAGACCGTATCGGCCAATTTCCTGTAGTTAGTCCGTGTAACGGGATTGTATGTCTCCGCTCTTAACCTGCTTGCCCGTTCAAAAAAACCTTCCGCCAATTTCCGTTTTCCCTGTTTTTCATACACATACGCAAGGGCGCTGTATAATCTGTCTTTTCGAGGATTAACTTCTATCGCTTTCTTAAGCGTAAATTCAGCCTCATCATATTTGCCTTGCCTAAGATAGCACAACTCCAAATCCGTATACATAAGAGGATCATTCGGTTGTATCTCTATCGCCTTTTTGTACATAGCCTCGGCCTCTTTATACCTGCCCGCGTCAGTATACCAGCCCGCAAGCATCGTGCATGCCCTATGGCTGCCGGGATTTACTTCGAGAGCCTTTTTTAAAACCATACGCGCCTCTTCGCGCCTGCCAATAATTTGATAACATTTCCCAAGCCTTGCCGACGCCTCTACCTCTCCGGGGGTTATTGTCAAAACCTGCTCATATACCTTTGCCGCCTCGGTATATCTCTGCCGGTCATAATAGTAGTCCCCCAGGATAAAATATGTGCGGCTATTTTTAGGATTTGCTTCTATCGCCTTTTTAAAAATCGCCTCGGCCTGGGCATACCTGCCCTGCTCCTTATAATACCATCCAAGCATGGTAATTTTATCCTCAATGTGTATATCTTCCGGAGGCACAGGAGGGGAAGCAGGCTCAGGGCCGTTCGCCATAGACCTTCGCATCACGATTGCATTTATTTTATTTTTCAGCCGATCTATTATAAGCATTGCGGCTTTGTATACCCTGGTGTCTTTTAGAAAATACTTGATCCTGGACACGGCGGCA
>PCWA01000078.1:0-1131 GCA_002796125.1 Candidatus Ghiorseimicrobium undicola | reverse complement strand
TCATGTCAGGGTTGTATTGAGCAATATTGGCCCCCAGGTGCGCAAGTATTATAGGCGTATTTGTGCCGGGCACCCCTTTGTTGACTACGCTGAATTTTATACCACGTCCCCTGCTGTTTAAAATTTTCTCAAGCTGGCTGGGGTAAGAATATACGTTGCCAAGAGCGGTAGTAGATTCCCCCAGACACACTATTTTATATGCCCCCTTTTGACTAACGGAAGCCCTATTGGCGCGTTCCTGGAATAAAAGAAATATGCCTCCGCCTATTCTAAGTGAAATCTCAAGCAGCAAAATACATACTGCGCACCCGAACAGAAAAAGATAAACTTTTTGCTTTAACGGCGTCTTTTGCATACCATTGTCTTGAAAAACAGGCTACCCAGGGAATGAGGAATATCAACTCTTATAAAAAGGCAGCAGGATCAGGCTGGCCCATACAATGCAAGTAGTGATCAATCCTACCAGCGAGCCTATACAAAACCATTGAAAAAATGTTACGCGTATCCTTTTCTCTTTTTCTAAAACTCCCAACGCGACAATATTTGCTGTAGAACCAACGAGGGTGATGTTGCCCCCCAGGCAACCGCCAAAGAGAAGGGCCCACCATAGGGGCTGCGGATCTATGTTTAAAAACTGAAAGCTTTGTATGACAGGTATAAACGCGGCTACAAGCACTACGTTGTCTAATATGCTTGAGCCTATGGCGCTCACCCACAGGACAAGCCCCAAAAGAAAATTGGGATTGTTGCCTACCAAATTCATAAGCTTCTTAGCAATCACATCCGTCGCCCCGGTATATTTTAAAGTGCCTGCCTGGGCAAAGAGCAAAAGAAAGAAAAGCAGCGTCCACCACTCAACATCTTTTTCAATAAAATCCCTGGCCTTGCGCCATTTCCAGATCATAACCAAGCCGCTTGCCAATAAAGGGGCAACCAGTAAAACCGTATTAGGCTCCAACCCCCACAACAACTCCAGCCTGTGATGTAAAGCTATAAATATAAGCGTTGCTCCAAAAATACAAAGGCTTATTTTTAATCTCCTCGCGACCGGGACCGAAATAAGTTTTATAAGTATCTCGTTACTGCCGAATTCTTTCATATTCGCGTCCAGCTTAAGTATCGCTTTTTTAT
>PCWA01000105.1 GCA_002796125.1 Candidatus Ghiorseimicrobium undicola | reverse complement strand
AATGCAAATATACAACATTATGAACTATCTGTCAAGTTTTATACTCGTCTGTTCGGCCTTTCGCGCTATTGATGCACGCGGCGATATTTGCTTCTTCGTTATAAGCGATCGTGACTACTGAAAGTTTATTTAACATATACACCGCCTATCCTGAGCGACATCGTTAAAATGTCAGAATTTGTAAATCTTCCTCGGAGCTATAGACGCCTCTGAAGAATTATTATTTTTTTCCGCCTTAACATAATACTGGTATGTAAGGAAATCTTTGAGCGCGTTAAAGAATAATAAATTCAATATTTTTAACCATCTGCCGCCAACTATATTCCGCCTGATTTCAATAATACCATATCCCGTTCTATTGAAAAGCTCTATGATATTTACCAGCCCGAAAAATCTGACATGGGACCTGTCCAGCATCCCGGCGTCTGCGTAATCCCATGTCCCTGCCAAAATTAATCGCAATATAATTTTATAATACCGCACATTAGGAATACTCGCTATTATACAGCCGTTATCATTCAAATAAAACCTGTGCTTTATTAAAGCCTCCGAAGGCTCCATTAAATGCTCAAAAACATCGGCATACATAATACAGTCAAAATACCCGCAGGGATAAGGTAATTGTAAATTTTCAATATCGCCTGAGATTACATCGTTTAATTTTCCTTTTGCTATAGAACATAGCTTTTCTATCTTCTCTATGCCGGTTACCTCCACGCCTCTTTCTTTCAGCCTGGCTGATAGCCCGCCATCGCCGCACCCTACATCTAACAGCCTTTTTGCATTCAAGGGTATCATCTTTAAAAAATCGCAGCGCTTATCCTTCTTCTTAATCATAAATATCCGACTCCTTACAGCTCATGGTTAAATTTACTAATCCGGGATACCACATTATATCTTTTCTTTTTTATCACAACCTTGAAGAATAAATCAAAATAATTATTAAAATTAATGAATTTCACTCCGCTATGTTCCGCTGTAACCATGTCCTTCGTAAGCTTCCTGCAATAAACATATACATAATTCCCGTTTCTCGCTGTTTCTATTGCTTTATGGATATTTTCTTTAAGCTCGCTATGATTATCCGCTATGAGAGCTATTCTTAATATCTCCCCCCATTTCTTGACAAATATCCCTCTATTCCTTTTAAATAATTGCTCTGTCTGTTTTTCATCAGCCCTGTCAAAAGAGGCGTGTTCCTTATGCCACACATAAGAACCTTTGGCCATGCCTATCCTGTATCCAGCACTGACTGTCCTTAAGGAATAATCCGAGTCCTCGAAAAACGCGGGATAAAAATCTTCCGACAATGCCCCTATTTTATTTATAACATCCCTTTTTATAACCATGCAAAACCCTATGCAAAATGGCATCTCTATAAAAACACCTCTATATCTACTTCTGAGGTCACCGGCAAAATCCTCCAAAGAAATTTCCTTTTCAGAAAAACGCGCGCCTAGATTATTGCTATTAGGGTTTAAAAGCCCTGCCTGGGGATATTTTTGAAATATATTTATTATTTCCTCAAGCCAGCCCCCGGTAAATAACAGATCGTTATTGGCCAAACACACATAAGGCGCGTCTGAAACCGCTATACCCTGATTCATGCCCCCTACAAAACCTTTGTTCTCATTATTCAGTATTATTTTAAAGGAGCATTTTTCCGTACCTTTTAAGGATAATAGATATTCGCTTGTCCCGTCGGAACTGGCATTATCTATTATGATTAATCTGGAAGGCGTATCGGTATTTCTTAAGAAACTTTCTATAAAACCTTCTATCAGATCTTTTCTGTTCCATGTCAGGACAATAATATCGCACAGGGCTTTCATATTCTTAATTTATTAAACTCTCCTCCAAATTTAAAAGCTATATAATTAAACATCTTCTGCGCCCTGTGAAAATAAGTATGGTTCTGCTTCACCCATTCGTAACCCTGCTTTGCTATTTTTTCCCTTTCTTCCTCATTTTTTAAATAGTAATCTGCCAATTGCAGCAATTCTTTGTCATCCCTGTATATCACAAGATGCTTTCCTACTTCAAAAAGATCTTCAAATCCATTATCTTTAACGCAGTCTGTCAATAAAAAACAACCGGATGCCATTATTTCAAAAACCCTCATATTGATATCATTTTTGAGTGAAGAATTAAAACCAATTCTAGACGCGCTGTACACCTCTGACATTTTTTTAAAATCTAAAGTGCTTATAAAACTATTGGGATATTTTTCTTTTAAAATCCTCAAGCGCCTTTCGCGGGTAGACTTTTTCCCTCCTCTTCCTACAAAGCCAATATCATATGCCTTTGGTAAATCCAGTTTCTTGTGAATCTCCGGATCGCAGGCCACCGGGATCCATTGAGTATCTGCCTTAATTTCTTTGCGCAATCTGCGCGCGCCGTCTCTATGGACGCAAAAAATAATATCGTAATGGCCTGCCTGCTTCTTTATTTTTTTATAAGGCTTTTCCAGATGGGTATCTATCGCATAAAATACCGCCGGGCGCAGACTATCCGGAATGTCATATTTATAATCACCATGATCTATCCTAAAATAAAGATCAAATCCCTGCGGGATGCGGGAAGAATCCTGTGTCCAAAAATGGGTATAATCCATGCCCAGCTTCTTCATAGCCCTCTCGACATAACAGGCTGTGGTAGCCTCATTTTCTTTATTGTAAATCAAAGCGATTCTCATGATTTTTTACAGCAGATATTTTCCTCTTTATGGAATACAGTACCTATGTTGCCTTCCACAGAAGGGGTGAATATCCGCTTTCCCTCGCTATCAGTGTATCTGCCGGACAATGCCATAGTATCCTCTTTCAATCTGTATATCTCTTCGGAAGACAATAAAACCTTTTTTCTTCGCCAGTCATATGTCTCGACAACAATATCTGAAGCGCCGCTTTTCTTCTTATACGCTCCAAAATTACCGCTATCTATTCTTTGCCAGTC
>PCWA01000086.1 GCA_002796125.1 Candidatus Ghiorseimicrobium undicola | reverse complement strand
CAAAAACACTGGCGTTGCCGCTAAGAGAAACACTTGCTTCTTTAGGTTTTGGCTCGCCGATTATCCATTCCGGCGCAAGATTACGGTATTCTATCGGCACGACAAAATCACGGCGCAGGATTTCCTGCCTCTGGCCGAATATAATCCAAAGCACACAGGCTAAGAAGATAGCGACAATTTTTTCTAAAATATGGCCGGTAAGTAGGTCCTTCCACATTTTTCTGCGCGGAGCAAAACGCTTGCGATAAAAATCTTCCAGGCGCAGGCGTAAAGTGCCGATATCATCTACCGGTTTTATCTTATCGCCCTCGGCTATTGAAATGGTGCCCTGCTCTTCTGAGACCACCAGGCAAATGGCATCAGTGCGCTCTGAAATCCCGAGAGCGGCGGCATGGCGGGTACCAAAATGCCCCACCTTCTGAATATTCATTGAAAGCGGCAGATGCACCCCGAATTTAGTAATAAAACCTTCTTCTACGATAACGGCTCCATCATGGCTTGGCGCATGAGGAGTGAAAATTGTCTCCAGCATCGTCTGGCTTAATGTGCCATGTAAAGGCACTCCTCCTTCAATGTGCCGGTCTAGAGGGTCATTGCCCTTTACGACTATCAGAGCCCCTACTTTACTGCGCGAAAGATCCGCCAGGGCATTGGCGAATATATCTATATTCTGGCTAAATGAAGTAAGGTGCCGCTTTTTACGTAATAGGCTCCAAAGTGCGACGCGTTCAAAAAAACTCCGGAATTCATCCTGAAATATTATAACGATTACGATAAGAAAAATAGCAAAAAATGTCTGAAAAACTCGCGTGGTTAAATAAAGATTAAAGAACTGCGCCAATATATAAATTGAACCCAAAATAAATAACCCTATCAGCACAAACCTCGCCCTGGCCTTCTTAAACCAAACCAATGCCATATATATAAAAGTGGCAATAATCGCCAAATCCACTAAATTAACTATTTTTATGCTGCTAAACGCGATTAAAATATTTTCTATCATAACCTGCCTTTCGAATATGCGCCATAACGCTTGTTTTATAATTTCGCGGTTTTCTGCTCCTGGCTCTTAAAGGCGGCCAGCCGCTGCGACAATTCCTTAAAATCAACCTGATGGCCGTCAAAATCAGGGCCGTCCACACAGCAAAACTTTATCTTCTTATCAACCGTAACCCTGCAGGAACCGCACATTCCCGTGCCATCGACCATAATCGGATTCAGACAAACCTTTGTTTTGATATTGTACGGCCGGCTAAGATCGGAAACAGCCGCCATCATCGGTACCGGCCCGATAGCGTAAATAAGGCCTATCGGCCGCTTACTTTCGCTCTCCCCGGGTTTTGAATCCAGGATCCCCTTCAATATATCCGTAACCAAGCCTTTCTGCCCATAACTTCCGTCATCGGTAGCAATATATAATTTATGGCAATTGGCACGCAGCTGATCTTCTAATATAAGTAAATTTTTTGTACGCGCGCCGAGAATTCCTATTACTGTGTTCTGCGCATCCTTTAGAGCTTTCGCCACCGGCAATACTTCCGCAGCCCCCACGCCTCCGGCGACACAGACCACTGTCCCGTAATTAATAATTTCAGCCGCATGGCCCAGAGGGCCTAAAATATCCAATAAACTGTCACCGCTGTTTAATTTTCCAAGTTTTCGAGTCGTAAAACCCACTTCCTGAAACACCAAACTGATCGTGCCTTTGCCGGTCTCTGAAATCGTCAGGGGGATACGCTCGCCTTTCTCATCAATCATAATAACCACAAATTGCCCCGGTTTTGCCTTTGCGGCGATATCAGGGGCTTCTATGGTTATTTTTTTTACGCTGGGATTTAAAATTTCGCGATGAACAATCTTGTACATAAATTATATTTTTAATTACCTGGCCATAATTTTTATTTCCACGTCATTAAATTGCTTTGCCAATTCCCCCCCCTGCTCCTCTCCTAAAACATATATCGCCGTAGCTAAAACATCGGCAGTCAGACAATCACCGGCAAAGACGCTGACAGAGCATATATTATTATCAACTGGATAGCCCGTGCGCGGGTCTATAATGTGGCTATAACGCTTGTTCTGGTATATAAAAAACTGTTCGTAGTTTCCGCTGGTCGCGACCGCCCGGTTCTTTAGCGCGAATTTTCTCGAAATTTCATTTCTCTTATAGGGATCCTGCAGACCTATGGTCCAATATGACCAGCCTTTCTTTCCTAAACAATATAAATCCCCTCCGGCATTTACCAAGGCGCTCGTTACACCGCAGCGTTTTAGCTCTTCAACCGCCTTATCAACGGCATATCCTTTAGCAATGCCGCCTAAATCTAAAACAAGATTATTACCTTGTAATTTTATTATACTCTTTTCTGCGTCTATATCAATAAAATTTGAACCTATATACGATAACATTTTATCTATTTTATCTTTGGCAGGCACTCTTATCCTATCCGCATCTTTATACATATTTTCTTTTATATTCCATAATTTAACCAAAGGGCCAACGGTTATATCGAAAGCGCCTTCGGTTTTTTCATAAAAATATTTTGCCTTTTCAAGGACATAAAGCGTATCAGGCGAAACTTTAAGCTCGTGCTGTTTATTTAGCCTGGATATCTCGCTATTAGGATTATAAATGCTCATCAACGCGTCAATGCGCTCAATTTCGGAAAATGCTTTTTCAATCGCTGATTTGTCAGTCGCGGTTATCTCTACTACCGTACCCATTATCAGGCGGGTTTGAGTAAAGTACGGTTTTGAAGAACAGGCGGATAGGCCAGTAACTAGTAAGCAGCAACCAGTAACTAGTAAAAGAAATCGGGATAATCCATGCTTGTTGCTAAAATAATTTGTGTTGCTCATTTCTTTTTTACCCTCATTAATTCCTTCAGCGAAAGCGTATTTGCAACATCATGTTTTGTCATCCAGGCGCGCCGTGCGACCGCGACACCAAACCTGATAAAATCAAGCTGCGCGATATGGTGTGAATCCGTTGAAATCGCAATCTTAACGCCGGATTCTTTGGCATGCCGGGCGTTAACATCATTTAAATCCAGCCGCGTAGGAAAGGAATTTATCTCCAGGAATGTCCCTGTATCCGCGGCCGCCTTAAAAAAAGCGCCAAAATCTACTTCGTAAGCATCGCGCACGCCCCAAAGCCTTCCCGTTGGATGCGCTATTATATCTATATGCCTATTCCTGCATGCCTTAATCAGGCGTTTTGTAATCTTTTCCTTCGGCTGTCTGAATCCGGAATGAATAGCCCCCACAACTATATCGAATTCGGATAAAACCTTATCCGAATAATCGGTATTGCCGTCATTATCCAGCTCCACTTCCGTGCCGAAAAGAATTCTTATTTTTAACCCCTTATTCAACTTCTCAATTTCAAGCCTTTTCCTCTTAAGGGCTGCCAAATCCAATCCGTTGGCAACCTTAAGCGCTATAGAATGGTCAGTCAATGCCACGTAATCATAACCTTTTTTTAAAGCGGCATTGGCCATATCCTTTATACTGTAATGGCCGTCGGAATACAAAGAATGCATATGTAAATCGCCTTTAATATCATCAGAATTAATCAAAACGGGTAATTTATTCTTAAGAGCCGCCTCGAGCTCTCCATTGTCTTCTCTTAATTCGGGTTCAATAAACGGCATACCCAAAAGCTTATAAATTTCGTTTTCTGTTTTGCCTGCGATTGCCTTCGCCCTATCTTCTACAGAGCGCGCCCTGAATACGCCGTATTCGTTAATTTTCAGGCCTTTTTTCTGCGCCAACTGCCTCAATTTTATATTATGCGCTTTTGATCCGCTAAAGTATAAAAGGGCCGCCCCAAAACTATTATCCGGGACAACGCGTAAATCAACCTGCACGCCGTCTCCGGTCAAAACCGCCGACTTTGTATCACCCTTATTGAGGATGCTTTTTACCTCTTCTACCCTGGTAAAATCATCGATTACTTTTTCAGGATGAGCCGACGAGATTAAAATATCAATATCCCGGACAGTGTCCTTCATACGCCGCAGGCTTCCGGCAAAACTTATTTTTTTTACATACGGTTTATCCTGTAAGAGGGAAATAAATTTATCGGCGGTTATAAAAGCGGTGCCTAAATCCATGCGCTCACGGCCTTTCTTCACCAGTTCTATGCCGCGTAAAATATTTTCTTCTGTTTTTTCTTTCAGCCCCTCAAGATTACGCAATTTCCCTTCCCGGGCGTATTTTTCCAGAGTATTAATATCTGCTATTTTAAGCTTATCGTATAAAAGTTTTGCTGTCTTCGGCCCCACCCCGGGGATACTCAGAAGGTCAAGCAGCCCTCCGGGAACCTCTTTTTTTAATTCATCATAATATTTAATCCGGTCAAAACCGATAAATTCGCTGATTTTTGCCGCTAAATCCTTGCCGATGCCTTCGATTTGCGCAAGCCTGCCCTCGCGCTCCACATCCTCCAAGTCTTCGGTAACGTTTTCCAACGAATCGGCGGCTTTTAAATAGGCGCGTATTTTAAAAGGGTTATCCCCCTTTATCTCTAAGATATGGGCAATATTCCTGAATATATCAGCAACTTTTTTATTTAGCATAATTAATTAATCAATAAATTAACCAAAAAACCGTCGATACCGCATTTTACGAAAAATGGATACTTGCTTATATCAAAATTTTACATTTTACATTTTGAATTTTAAATTTCTATTATCCTACCCTCAACTTATAACTCTGCTCAATGGTCTTAACCAAATGAACCAGTATTTCGTTAACCGGGGTTTTAATTCCCAGGGATTTACCCTGGCGCACGATTACTCCGTTGATAAAATCTATTTCCGTGCGCTTTTCTTTCAGCACATCCTGAAGCATGGAAGAAACATTTATCGCGGTTGCCTCACATACAGACTCGACTTTTGAAAGCGGATCGTCATAAATAATTTTTATTTTCTTGCGCTTGGCTATTTTTACCGCCTCGGTTACGGCATCTTTTAAAATCTCGCGCGTGCCTTCAAATTCGATGAGCCTGCCATTATTTAAACGAGTTATAGCGGTGAGCGCGTTTATACCTACGTTTATTATTAACTTTGACCAAATTAGGCTTTTTATGTCTTTTGATATGCGCATATCAAGGCCGGCGCTGTTAAACGCCTCCCTGATATCCCGCATCAATACAGGAATCTTACCGTCAAATTTACCAATCACGGTTTCCCCGCGGCCGGCATGGCGGATATGCCCATCACCCAATAAAGTAGCACCCAGATTGCTTACCCCGGCGACTACTCGGTCTTCGCCTATCGCCTCGGTAATTATCTCCACGTTGCCCACGCCGTTCTGAAGGGTTAATATCAAAGTAGTTTCACCAATTAAATTTTTTGCATGGCCTACCGCTTCTTTAGTATCATATGACTTAGTACAAATAATTACCAGGTCAACAGATTCTATATCCTTCGGGTCTGATGTTGCCTGAATTTTTGCCTTCCAATTTCCAGATATACCCTCTATCTTTATACCGTTTTTGGCAATATAATCGGCGCGTTTCTTATTTTTATCCAAAATCCATAACTCATGCTTTGTCTTTGATAGAAAAGCCCCCACTAGGCACCCCATCGCTCCCGGCCCCACGATAACTATTCTCATAGAAACCTCACAGTCTTCAGGCGTTTTTCTAAATGAAAAGTGACAAACTTATCCAACATAGACTTAAGCTCCATCCTTACCGGCGAGCTAAGCGAAAGGCGCCGGATATCCTGCCAATCAGATTTTTCAATATGCCTGATGGAAGCAACTGTGCCTTTTAATATATCGTGCTTGTTCATGTCCCGGTAGGCGCATTTAGGGCACAAAAGCCCGCCGAATGCCGTGCTGAAATTAGCATATCCTTCTATTTCACTGTCGCATAATACGCAAGAATCAAAATGCGGCTTAAACCCTGAAAGGCGCAATAGCTTTATCTGGGCTATATTTAATATTTTATGCGCGTCGTGCGTATCCGCAAGATCCCTCAAACAGGACAAAATAAGCTTAAAAACATCTTCATTTTTATCTTCCAGCGCCATTACCACGGAAATCATTTCCATTAAAAAACTTGCCAGGTTTATTTTTGCAAGGTCCTGCCTTATATTAAAAAATCCGTCTATTAAATCGCATTGCGAAACAAGATGAATCTCACTGCCGCGGCTTTGATAGAAAACGATATGGTTAAGTGAAAAAATATCAAGTCTCGAGCCGAACTTTTTTGCATCACCACGTATGCCTTTGAGAATGCCTTTGATGCGGCCGAAATCATGGCTGAAAAATTCGACAATTATGCTCGTTTCCCTAAAATCGAATTTTCTGATTACAAACGCGTCGGTTTTACAGATAGCCATAATAGAATTAAGAATGTAGAATTGAGAATTTAGAATTTTTAATTCTCAATTCTCAATTTTTAATTTTCTTAAATAATACCGCTCTTTCTTCCGCATCAGCCTTCTTTTAGCCGGCGTTATATCATCATATCCCAAAAGATGCAAAATCCCGTGTATTATATACAAAATAAGCTCTTCTCTGGGGCTCGTTTTATAGATTTCCGCGTTTGAAAACGCGGTATCAGCCGATACAATTACATCCCCTAAGAGAGAATAAGGATTAATTTTTGATAACTTTCCTTCTACGAAACTAAACGCCAGCACATCAGTCGCGCAATCTTTTCCCAAGAAACGCCTATTTAATTCTCTGATTTTTTTATCTGTGGAAATCGTTAAAGAAAGTCTCTTCTGAGGGCAATTTTCTGCGGATAAAATAATTTTCGCGCTGCTGCTGATTAATCTTTGGCTAATCCGTATTTTATTCTGCAGGTTTGTTATCGTTATTTTCACTCTTATCTTCCGGGTAGGTTATGCGCGCATGATAGACGGCCGCTAAAATCTTGGAAAATGTTGAGGCTATAACTTCTAAATCCGAAAGAGTCAAATCGCATTCATCAAGCTGTCCGTCTATAAATTTATTATTGACCACCTTGCGTACCAGTTCGTCTATTTTTTTCGGGGTACGTTCTTTGAGAGCGCGCGTTGCCCCTTCAACCGAATCAGCCAAAAGCACTATCGCCGCTTCTTTAGTTTGCGGTTTCGGCCCGCCATAGCGAAAACCTTCTTCTTCCACGTCTTCCTTGTGCTCGCCGCTGTTTTCCAAAGCGCGCCAGTAAAAATAAAACACCAAACTTGTGCCGTGATGCTGCGTAATAAAATCAACTATCGAATCGTTCAATTTATACTTACGCGCTAAATCCTTTCCTTCCCTGACATGGTTCATAATAACCATTTTGCTTATTGACGGCTTCAGCTGGTCATGAACCGTCATGTTTTCCATAGATTGATTTTCGATAAAATATTCCGCTTTTTCTATCTTGCCTATATCATGATAATAAGAACCGATTCTTGCAAGCAAGGCATTTGCCCCGATTACTTCGGCCGCGGCTTCCGATAAATTTCCGACAATCAAACTATGATGATACGTACCCGGGGCTTCCAATACCATTCTCTTAAGCAGCGGGTGATTAAAATCGGAAAGCTCAAGCAGCGTGATATTAGTAACCACATTAAACAAATATTCAAATACCGGCAAAACACCCGTAACAAATATTCCCGAGAAAAGCCCGTTAATAATGTTGGGCAGTATATAAATGGAGTAATCTTTGGCGTGCGCAAAGCTTATAAAAATTAAGCACATTATCTGTATAACGCCCGCGGCAACACCCGCCTTTATAATCTGCGAACGGCGCCTGACATTTATAACCAGGAAACTGGCGAACATTCCTCCGATAAAAAGCACCGATGTCAAATAAAGGTTTACACCGCTGATTAAACCGGCACAGATACTTGCGGCGATAATTAAAACCATGCTCAGCATCAAATCATTAAAAAGGATGGTACAAAGCATGGCTATGGCTATAATCGGGGTATAATAAACGGACAGCTCGGAATAAGAAACAATAAACTTATTGGCAAATATCACTATTACCAATAATAAGCTTAAGCCCAGATAATTGTATCCTTTATGCTTGGTAAGCTTCTTCTGGTAACGCAGATAAATAAAAGAAGTAATTAATGTAATGGGTACCAAATATGAAATTGCCGAAACATAGGAAACGAAGAATAAGCTGGATAATATAAGCGCGAGAAAAATACTATTTTTTAGCCATTTGTTCATAAGCGGTAATTATTTTTTGCACCAGTTCATGGCGCACAACATCCTGGCCCGTAAGATATACAAACTTTATGCCCTCGACTCCCGAAAGAACATCTCTTGCCGTAAGTAACCCCGATGGTTTTCCTCCGGGTAAATCACTCTGCGTTATATCTCCCGTTATAACGGTCTTAGAATCAAAGCCAAGGCGCGTCAAAAACATCTTTAATTGCTCGGATGTGCAGTTTTGCGCTTCATCCAGAATCACAAAAGCGTCATTCAGTGTCCGGCCGCGCATAAACGCAAGAGGCGCTACCTCTATAATATTAAGTTCTTTAAACTTCTCTATACGCTCCGCGTCCATCATGTCATACAAGGCGTCGTAAAGAGGCCTGAGATAAGGATTAATCTTTTCATACATGTTCCCGGGCAAAAACCCCAGGGATTCCCCCGCTTCAATAGCCGGGCGGGTAAGAATTATCCTGCGCACATACCCCTTCTTTAATGCCTCAACCGCCATTGCCATTGCTAAATAAGTCTTACCTGTGCCCGCCGGGCCTATGCCGAATACTATATCATATCTTTTTATCGCCTCAACATATTCAAGCTGCCCTCTGGTGCGCGGACCCAGCTGTTTTCCTTTAACGGATATTTCTATATGCTCATTATCCAGCACCTTCGAGTTATCGCCTTTTTGGCTTTTAACAGAACGGATATCATAAACAATATCCTTGCGGGAAACCTCAACACCGTCTCTGATAAGCTTAAGCCAATGTTTCAGCAAATCCGCGGCCTGTTTGACATTATTTTTTGCCCCCGTTAATTCCAGGCCTTCGGCCTTTAAATGTGTCGCGATAGCAAACTCCGATTCTATAATTTTAAGGTATTCATCCAATTGGCCGAACAGCAGCCGGGCCTCGTTTGAATCTTTAATATGTATTAATTCCTTCATCTTATTTTAAACGCCCCCTTAAAATACAACGGTTTAATCCTGCGGTATATTCAATTTTTGCCCGGGATAAACCTTGTCCGGACTTTTAAGCGTGTCCGTATTTGCGTCATAAATCTTCTTCCATTTTTTTGTCGTACCGTAAAACTTCTGTGAAATTTTCTGCAGGGTATCGTTTTTCTCTACTGTATATTCCTTAAAAGACATAACATCCGCCTCGTCTTTTTCATAAATATCTTCTTCTTCCATCATCCGCATCTCTTCGATGCGTTCTTCTGCGGCGGCCGGCTGATTTTTGCTTTTATCATCCTGAATTTTTCTGGAAGAAGGCTTCTCGGATTTAAAAGGGTTCGCCAGCTCAACTTCTATTTCATATGTTTTACGTGTCTTTTTTCTATCCTTGTCCTCTTGAGGCGGCAGGCTACCGGAGAGATAACCGCGGTTGCCCCAGCTTAAATCCTGATCCACTCTTTCCTTGACAACCTGGCGGGTTCTGACCGTCGAACACCCAACCAGGCCAAAAATTAAAATTCCTAAAAACAAAAATCCGCAAGTTTTTTTAAATAATACAATATTTCCCATATCAATCCCTCCGGTTTTTAGCGCAACGCCAGTAAGTAAAGCATATTTCCTGTCCATGCGCTATGCCTGCTCTTTGCCGGCAGGCGAATGCCATACGCTTTAAATCAATTTTATGCCTAATTCTTTAAGCTGTTTATTATCTACCTCGGACGGAGCCTGTGTTAAAAGACAGGCGGCTTTCTGCGTCTTCGGAAAAGCTATCACCTCTCTTATGCTGTCAAGCCCGGAAATAATAGCCAGAAACCTGTCCAAGCCTAAAGCGAAACCACCGTGAGGAGGCGCGCCAAATTTAAAAGCATCCAGTAAAAAACCAAAACGCTCCCTGGCGGTATCATCATCTATACCGATGATTTTAAAAATCTTTTCCTGAATTATCCGCTCGTGTATCCTGATTGAGCCGCTGCCAATCTCATTTCCGTTTAATACCAAATCATAAGAACGCGAACGTACCTTCGCCGGCTCCTTATCCATCAAGAGAATATCCTCGCCTTTTGGCGCCGTAAAGGGATGGTGTTCGCTTTCCCATCGCTTTTCGTCATTATTATATTTGAATAAAGGAAAATCGACAACCCATAAAAAAGCAAATTCATCATCCGGCGTTCTAATATCGGGCTTATCGG
Source organism: Candidatus Ghiorseimicrobium undicola (assembly GCA_002796125.1). Lineage (GTDB taxonomy): Bacteria > Omnitrophota > Gorgyraeia > Ghiorseimicrobiales > Ghiorseimicrobiaceae > Ghiorseimicrobium > Ghiorseimicrobium undicola. The sequence goes on along the minus strand of PCWA01000086.1, from coordinate 9,105 downwards.
TATTATGCCTCTTGATTGCTTCTTCGTAAGACATACGCGGAAACGGAATCTTAAGTTCCTTATTTAGGATTTCTTTAAATATTCCGGATAGCAATCCCTCAAATAACGAAAATACATCCTCTTCGTTAATAAATGACATCTCCAAATCCAGCTGGGTAAATTCAGGCTGCCTATCGGCTCTTAAATCCTCGTCACGGAAACACTTCGCAATTTGATAATATTTATCAATGCCTGAAACCATAAGCAGCTGCTTAAATAACTGCGGCGATTGAGGAAGAGCATAAAATTTTCCCTCGTTAAGGCGCGAAGGCACCAGATAATCACGCGCCCCTTCAGGCGTGGACTTGGTTAAGATAGGAGTTTCCACATCCACAAACCCTTCTCTGTGCATAAAATCACGTATAACTTTATAGGCCCTGCTTCGCTTAATCAAATTTTCCAATACTTTAGCCCGGCGGATATCCAGATAACGATAGGCAAGGCGCATCTCCTCCGTTGGCTCTGCTTCCGAAGCTATCTCAAAAGGCGGAGTATCGGAGGCGCTTAAAATCTCAAGCGTATCCGCCGCTATCTCTACTTCGCCCGTAGGTATACGCGGATTCTCCGTTCCTTTGGGGCGCCTGCCGACTTTTCCGGATAAACGGATAACGAATTCCGGGCGCAAAGACTGCGCGGCTTTATATGCTTCAGGGGCCTGCTTAGGCAAAAATACTACCTGGGTTAATCCATATCTATCCCTTATATCAATAAAAATAAGCTTACCGTGGTCGCGGCGCGCATGAACCCATCCACAAAGCGTAACCGCGTTCTCCACATTATTACCCGTTAATTCACCGCAAGTATGTGTTCGTAACATATCAGGTTATAGTTTCCCAGGCTAAATAGCCAAACTACCAAACCGGTTTCCTCACCCTGGCTGTTATATATTTCAGCTCTTCTATTAAGTGGCCCTGCTTGATCTCCCTTTGTTCTCCAGACTCCATATCCTTTAAAGTGGCTATCCCTTTGTTTAGTTCATTATCTCCGATAATCACGACATAACTGGCGCCTAAATCCGCCGCCGCCCGCAAAGCGCCTTTTAATGAACGCCTGCTATAATCAGTATCGCAGCCAATATCTTCTTTTCGTAAATCCGCCAAGAGTTTAAGGCTCTTCTTTTCCGCGGCTTGCCCCAAAGAAATAATATAAACTAATCCCGCGTTATCCCCGGTTTTTTCTTCCGGGGCAACCAAAATAATGCGCTCCATGCCAAAGGCAAAACCTATGGCGCCCACGGGGCTTTCGCCTATCTCCGCTGCCAGGTTATCATACCTGCCTCCTGCGCCTATCGCATCCTGAGAGCCTAAATCCGGATGCATTATTTCAAATACCGTTTTCGTATAATAATCCAATCCCCGTACCAACGTGATAGTATCCTGATACTTTATACCGAGAGCGTCCAAACCCTCTAACACAAAATCAAAATGGCTCATGCAATCAGCGCATAAATATTGGCTGCGCGCGATACCGATTCCGGAAACGATCTTTCTGCATTCATCATTCTTGCAATCAAGTATGCGGAATACGTTATGCTTGAGCCTCTCTGCGCAATCCGCACAAAGCTTGTCATGCTTATCCTGCAAAGCGCTACGCAATAGTGCCGCGAATTTATTTTTATCATCACGGCAGCCCAGGCTATTTATCTTAACAACAAAACCAATTATACCGAAACCCGCCAGCATTGAACATGCTAAAGAAATAACCTCTATGTCCAAAGAGGCTTCATTTGAACCGATAGCTTCCACCCCAATATGATGAAACTGCCTAAGGCGCCCCTTTTGAGGGCGCTCCGCGCGAAACATCGGCCCGATATAATATAATTTAACAAACCCTTCTTTCTTATCCAGGTTATTTTCCAGATAAGCCCGCATTACTCCGGCAGTCGCCTCCGGCCTGAGGACAAAAACATCATCACCACGTTCAATGGTGAACATCTGCTTGCCTACGACTTCGCTATCCTTACCCAGGGAACGCATAAACAAATCCCGTGTCTCAATTATAGGAGTACGGATCTGCCGGTAACCATAGGCGGTAAATATTTTTTTTGATATATCTTCTATGCGGCCATATGCCCCTACCTCATCCGGCAGGATATCTTTTGTCCCTCGCACGCATTTAAATTTAGTCGGCATCTAATTATCCGCTTACTGGTTAATCATACCAGAAAGTTGGCTCTTGAATTTATTAAAATGAATTTAAATAAGATTGGATGGAGATTACTATTGCCTTACCTGCTTTTTCATTTCCAGGCCTGGCTTGAAAACTACAACCTTTCTTGAAGGCACGGGAACCACCTCCCCTGTACGCGGATTTCTACCTGTGCGCGGGCGTCTTTCCTTTATTTTAAAAACCCCAAAATTCCGCAGCTCAACCTTTTCGCCTTTAGTTAAAGCCTCTACAATAGTATCAAAAGTCTTCTGAACAACCACCTTAACTTTTGTTTGTTTTATTCTTGTCTCGTCAGAAATCTTAAGCGCGATATCCTTTTTCGTCATTTCTTCACCCCCTAATCGTTTTTTCAGGAAGACTCTTTTAAAATCACATAAAATAGTGTAACAATAAAGGATTAGAATGTCAAGAACTGATTTATTACCAATAGGTTACTGCAAAATGAACGAAAACCTATCCACTCCTAAAATGTTTTCAATATCTTTTATCAATTCGTGCCGGGGCTGGACGAACAACTCTTCTGAGACAAGAACCTGGATGCGCTGTTTGGCGGGAGTTTCAAAATGAAGGTATACGGGCACCCTTCCGGAATTTGCCCTGAACTTATCTTTTAATGTATCCACGACATTTTCGCGTACGCCGGATAGATTTAAGTGTATAGCATTAATGGAATTATACGCCTCCTCCAAGGGTAAAATGGAATTAACCATTATCTTCGGCTCATCTTCCCTGAGATTAACCCTGCCCTTGACCATAACCACGCTGTTAAGCATAATGTATTTGGAAACTTCCCTAAATGCCGCCGGAAAAACTATGGCTTCAACCACTCCTTCTAAATCTTCCAGCTTAAGTATGGCCATCTTCTCGCCCTTAGCCCTTGTAATTGTATGTTTTATCTTTATGATTAAAGCGGCAATGTTAACCATATCACCGTCTTTTTTGCCCCTTAACCCTAAAGTAGGGCAAGAACTAAATTGTTTAAGCTGATGTTCGTACTTCGCCAACGGATGCCCGGTAACATAAAAACCGAGCATATCCTTCTCAAAAGCCAAAAGTTGAGTTTCCGGCCATTCTTTTATCGCGGGGACTTCCCTTGACATACAGGAAAATCCGTTATCGGAATAACTTGAATCATCAAAAAAAGAAAGTTGACTGCTGTTTTTTTCTCTTTGCAGCTTTGAACCTTGTTCCAATACCTTGTCCAGTATCATAGCCATCTGAGCGCGGTGAAGCCTGAATCCGTCCATAGCCCCGCACTTAATAAGGCTCTCTACTACTTTTTTGTTTACCAGGCGTAAATCAACACTTTCGCAAAGTTCATAAATATCGCGGAATTTACCGTTCTTTTCTCTCGCGGTCACAATGGATTCTATGGCGCCTAAACCCACATTTTTTACCGCCGCAAGCCCAAAACGGATATTATTATCATCCACAATAGTAAAATCAGAAAAACTTTCATTTATATCCGGCGGGAGAACTTTAATCCCCATATCCGATGATTCGTTAACATATTCTACAATCTTATCCGTATTATCTTTTTCGCTTGTCAGCAGCGCGGACATGAACTCTACGGGAAAATTTGCTTTCAGATAAGCGGTACGGTAAGAAATCAGCGCGTAAGCCGCCGAATGAGACCGGTTAAATCCGTATCCAGAAAAATATTCAATCAGGTCGAATATTTTTTCAGCTAAGCCTTTACTGATGTTATTTTTTATACAGCCATTGGTAAAATGCTGCCTTTGCTTCTCCATGACTTCCGGGATCTTTTTACTCATCGCCCTGCGCAGCATATCCGCCTCCGACATACTAAATCCTGCCAGAGTCGAGGCAATCTGCATAACCTGTTCCTGATAAACCATTATCCCGTAGGTATCGCGCAATATCGGCTCAAGTTTTTTATGGTCATATTTTATCGGCACACGCCCCGCTTTACGTTTGATAAAATCATCCAGCATGCCTGAACCGATAGGGCCCGGGCGATAAAGCGCAAGCAAGGCAATTAAATCTTCGAAACGGCTTGGGCCAAGCTTCTTCAATAGATCGCGCATGCCGGAACTTTCCAGCTGAAACACTCCCATGCTTTTGGCGCTGCTTAAAAGCTCAAAAGTTTTAGCATCATCCAAGGCAAGCTTCGATAAATCCACATCCAAACCCCTTCTGGCTCTGATGGATTTTATGGTTTTATCTATTACGGTTAAGGTACGCAGGCCAAGAAAATCCATCTTCAAAAGGCCCATCTTTTCCAATGAGCCCATGGAAAATCCCGTGGTGATCTGATCTTCATTGGTCTTAAATAAAGGCACATATTCTGAAAGAGGCCTGTCGGAAATAACCACGCCTGCGGCATGCACGGAAGCATGCCGGCTCAATCCTTCCAAAACCTGCGCGTTATCCATTAATTCTTTAATCTGAGGGTCTTTTTCATACAACTGCTTAATCTCTTCCTCCTGACTCACCACCTCTTTTAATGACAAGCTCGGATCAGGCGGTATCAGCTTCGCGATCCTATCCACATCCGCATAAGGCATGCCCATGACCCTGCCCACATCTCTTACCGCCGCCCTTGCCTGCATTGTCCCGAAAGTAATAATCTGCGCTACGTTTTCCTTGCCGTATTTTTTAGTAACATATTCGATAACCTCCGGCCTGCGCTCATAACAAAAATCTATATCTATATCAGGGAGCCCTAATCTTTCCGGATTTAGAAAACGCTCAAACAAAAGCTTGTATTTCATCGGGTCCAAATCGGTAATCCCCAGTAAAAAACTTACCAGGCTGCCCGCGGCTGAACCTCTGCCCGGCCCGACAGGTATCCCGTTTTCTTTGGCATAATTAATAAAATCCCAAACAATAAGGAAATAGCTGATAAAACCCATTTTTTTTATTGTTTCCAGCTCTGTTTCCAGGCGCCGGGAAATCTCATCCGTTACTCTGGCATAGCGCCTCTTAAGGCCCTGCTCGCATAATATTTTTAGAAACTCATCTTTGGCCTGCCCTCCCGGAGGATCAAAATGCGGAAGATGCGTCTTTCTAAAATCCAGTTCCAGGTTGCACGCATCAGCAATGACCAGAGTATTCCTGATTGCTTCCGGAAGCTCAGAGAAAAGTTTTTTCATCTCATCCGGGCTTTTAAAATAAAATTCGGCGCTCTGCAGCTGCATTCTGCCGGGATTATTCAAAGTATCCTGGGTCTGAATACACAAAAGCATTTCATGCGCCCGGGAATGCTCCTTTTTTAAATAATGCACGTCGTTTGTAGCCACTATCGGGATACCAAGCTCGCCGGAAAGTTTAAGCAGGCCCTGATTAACGCCAGTTTGGTCAGGAATTAAATTTTCCTGAAGCTCAAGGTAAAAATTACCTTTTCCGAAAATATTTAAAAAATCATCGGCGCAACGCTTGGCATCATCAAACCTGTTTTCGCGGATAAGGCAGGGGATTTCGCCCTTAAGGCAGGCAGAAAGCGCTATAAGCCCTTTGGAGTGCTTGCTTAAAATGTCTTTATCAACGCGCGGCTTATAATAAAAACCTTCAATAAACGCGCTGGAGATCAACTTTATAATATTCTGATAGCCTTCTTCGTCTTTGACCAAAAGTATTAGGTGATTGGCCGTCTCCTGAGCACGCGCGGCAGCTTTATCAAAGCGCGATTTTGGAGCTACGTAGGTCTCGCATCCAATTATGGGTTTTATGCCCGCCTTTTGCATTTCTAAATAAAATTCTATGGCGCCGAACATATTACCGTGATCGGTCATTGCCAAGGACGGCATTTTCATTGAAGCGGCAAGCTGGGCTAAAGGTTTTAATTGGCAGGCACCGTCGAGGAGGCTATATTGCGTGTGGACATGCAAATGGACAAAATCTGAGGTGTGGAGCATAAAAAAATTAAAAATAAAATATCATTCCCACTCGATAGTCGCGGGAGGTTTTGAGCTTATATCATAAGTGACGCGGTTGACGCCACTTACTTCATTTATGATTTTATTGGATATTTTTACCAAAACTTCATAGGGAACTTTGGCCCAATCCGCGGTCATGCCGTCAAGGCTTGTTACGCATCTTATAGCTACGACATTCTCATAAGTACGTTCATCCCCCATAACCCCCACGCTCTTTATGGGTAAAAGCACGGCAAAGGACTGCCAGATCTCGTTATTTATCGGGTCTTTTTTTAATTCCTCGAGTAAACGCTCATCGACTTCTCTTAAAATCTTAAGCCGCTCTTGCGTTACGTCTCCGATAATACGTATGGCAAGGCCCGGGCCCGGAAAAGGCTGCCTTTGCAATATCTCATCGGAAAGGCCCATACGCTTTCCGATTGCCCTGACTTCATCCTTGAATAAATCACGCAGCGGCTCTATCAATTTAAGCTTCATCTTTAACGGTAGGCCGCCGACATTATGATGGGTTTTTATCTTGGCGGTTGGGCCCCCAAAAGCAGGCACGGATTCTATCACGTCGGGATAAAGCGTGCCCTGAGCGAGAAATTCTGCGCCCTTAAAACTGCCTGCTTTTTCTTCAAATACCTTTATAAATTCATTACCGATAATTTTACGCTTTTCTTCAGGATCAAGTACGCCTTTAAGCTTCTTTAAGAATCTGTCTTTTGCGTCCACGCATACCAGGTTCATCTTAAAATGCTCTAAAAATGTTTTTTTCACCTGCTGTGCTTCATTCTTTCGCAGCAGTCCGTTATCCACAAAAATGCAGCGTAAATTTTTACCTATCGCCCTGTGCACAAGCAATGCCGTTACCGAAGAATCAACTCCTCCAGATAAACCGCAGACAACCCTCTTTTTACCCACTGCATTTTTTATTTTATCTATGGAATCTTTTATAAAAGATTCCATTATCCAGCTAGAAGAACACCTGCATATTTTAAATAAAAAATTCGCCAGGATTTTACTTCCGTGCTGCGTATGTATTACCTCCGGATGAAACTGAACGGCAAATATACGGTTTTTCTTATCGGCTATAGCCGCGTAAGGGCTGCTCAATGTATGGGCGATACAGCTAAAACCCTTGGGAATTTTTGTAATATAATCGCCGTGGCTCATCCAACAGGTAAAATTTGCCGGCATGGCGTTAAATAAATCTTTGCAATCATCTATGAACAATTCTGCCCTGCCATATTCCCTCTGGCGGCTAAATTTTACTTTACCGCCCAAAATCTGCGTCGTAACCTGCATGCCGTAACAAATACCAAGTACCGGGATTTGTAATTTAAAAATCCCTTTATCCGGCTTAGGGGCAACTTTGGCATAAGTACTGGCAGGGCCTCCTGAAAGTATTATGCCGCGAGGAGCAATATTTTTAATTTCCGATGCCTTTATATTATAAGGGACTATCATACTGAAAACATTATTTTCCCTTACGCGCCTGGCAATCAGCTGTGTATATTGCGAGCCAAAATCAAGGATTAGAATCGTATTTTTAGACATGTTATTCTGAATAATTCTATTTTCTATTATCTATTGCTCAATTGCTCTGTAAATTTTGCCTAAGGCAAAATTTACTTCCCCATCCCTACTCTCTGCACTGCCTGAAAAATCTTGCCTTCCGTCTGTATGGACGGTGCGATTATGATTTCCACATCATGCATCTCTTTTATATTCTTTACGCCTAAACAGCCCATAGAAGTCGTAAGGGCACCCATGAGATTCTGTGAACCGTCATCAGTTTTGGCCGGGCCGAAAACTATTTCTTCCAGCGTCCCGCTGGTCCCCACATATATGCGCGTGCCGCGAGGCAGGTTTACATGCGACGTAGCCATACCCCAATGATAACCTCTTCCGGGGGCCTCTTTTGCTTTGGCAAAAGCAGAACCGACCATCACAGCATCAGCGCCTGATGCGAAAGCCTTGCATATTTCACCTCCGATGCGCATACCGCCATCGGTAATAATCGGTATATATTTCCCCGTCCTTTTATAATAAAAATCTCTTGCCGCTGCCGCATCCACCGTCGCGCTGACCTGCGGCACGCCTATGCCTAAGACGCCGCGGGTTGTACATGCCGCCCCGGGCCCTATACCGACAAGCATTCCGGAACATCCGGTATCAAGCAATTCCAGGGTAACTTCATAGGTAACACAATTACCTATTATCACCGGCATCTTCATCGTCTTGCAAAATTTAGCCAAATCCAGCGCTTTGTATTCACGCGACAGGTGCCGGGCAGTAGTCACGGTAGACTGCACTATAAATATATCTACCCCGGCCTCTTGCGCGATTTTACCAAATTTTTCCGCGTTGGCAGGTATACAACTTACTATTGCGGGTGATTTTTTATTCTTTATCTCTATGATACGCTTAGAAATAAGTTTTTCTTTGATCGGTTCAAGATAAACTCCCTGGACTAACTCTGTGGCTTTTTTCGTATCCGCCTTGGCGATTTCATCTAATATTTCATCCGGTTTATCGTAACGCGTCTGTATGCCATCTAAATTCAACACCGCCAGGCCGCCGAGCCGTCCCATCTCTATCGCGAAACGCACATCCACAACTCCGTCCATGGCGGCGGCAATAATCGGCACGCGGTATTTTTTTCCTCCTATCTCAAAATAGGTATCTACCTCAGCAGGATTTATAGTAGTCATCCCGGGGACAAGAGCTATTTCATCAAAACCATAACAACGCCTAGCGCGTTTATTAATACCTATCCATTCTGCCATCTTTGCTCCTTATAATTTATAGATTTTAAAAGATTAAAATTGGGCAAGGAAAATGCTATAATCGTATAAAATTATAATAAATCGTATAAAATTATAATAGCGAATACAAACTTTCTTGTCAACCCTTTTTAGTTTAAAGGTAGTATACTCAATTGTGTGTAAATTAGCTTTAGACACCCCCGCGGTGGCCGAAGGTCTCCGCGGGGGGTGGCGAAGCTGGTTAT
>PCWA01000028.1 GCA_002796125.1 Candidatus Ghiorseimicrobium undicola | reverse complement strand
ATAACCCCAAAGATATTTTTACCAAAGGGTTCGCGTTTTGCCAATGATAAATACCCTGACGTAAAAGTTACCGTTGATATTGAAAAAAGATAGCCCGGCCGTGCGCGGTTAATCTGAGAGTTTAGAGAATAAAAATGTGGACTAAGGAAATACTAAAAAAATTGATCAGAGACAAAATGGAAGATTATTTATTCATTGTTGTTTCTAACCGCCAACCGTATATTTATAAGACGCTTAAGGGCCGGGTTGAATGTTTACGAGGCGCAGGCGGTGTTATTACCGCGCTGGATCCAGTGATGCAGGCATGCGGCGGTATATGGATTGCCAACAGCACCGGCGATGCCGATAAAAAAGCATGTGATTCAAGCGGTAAGGTTATGGTACCTCCGGAAGGGCAGAATTATGCGCTGAAATTTGTTTCGCTTACCAAAGAGGAAGAGAACGGTTATTATTACGGCTATTCAAATGAAGCAATATGGCCGTTGTGCCATATGGCGTTTCAAAGGCCGGTATTCCGGCAGGAGGATTGGGAGTATTATGTCCGGGTAAATGAAAAATTTGCTAAGGCGGTTATCGAGGAAATAGGAAATAAAAAAGCGTTTGTCTGGATACAGGATTATCATTTGGCTCTTTTAGCAAAATATTTGAAACAGATGGCTCCCGGGCAATTAATCGTGGCTCATTTTTGGCATATTCCTTGGCCCAACTACGAAACATTCCGCATATGCCCGCAAAGGAGGGAGATCTTAGAAGGATTATTGTCTAATGATCTTTTAGGCTTTCATATTTGTTATCATTGCGATAATTTTTTAGATGCCATTGACCGTGAAATCGAAAGTAAGATAGACCGCGAGCGTTTTGCCGTAGCGCATTCCGAGCATGAAACCATGATCCGCCCTTATCCGATTAGTGTGGATTTCAGCGGCATAAGCGATATTTCTCAGTCCGATGAGGTGATGGCGATTAGAGAAAAATTACAGGAAGAGTATTCCTTAAGGGGCTACAGGGTTTTATTGGGCATAGACCGGATTGATTATACAAAAGGTATTCCTGAGCGCTTACGCGCGGTTGAGCGTCTTTTGGAAAAACATCCGGAGTTACGGGAGAAAATCGTTTTTTTACAGATGGGCCAAATCAGCCGCATCCATATACCGCGATATAAGCAGATAAATGATGAAATCAATGCTTTGGTGGAAGAAATAAACTGGAAATATTCTACGGATAGCTGGAAGCCGATTATCCTGGTCAGGCGCCACCTGTCATTTAAAGAAGTGCTTGCTTTTTTTAGTTTGGGGGAATTATGCGTGGTTAGTTCTCTGCATGACGGCATGAACCTTGTTGCCAAAGAATTTATCTGTTCAAGGGTTGATATGAACGGTATGCTGGTGCTTAGCCAGTTTACGGGAGCCGCCAGAGAATTAACGGATGCTGTGTTGATTAACCCTTACGATCGCGAACAATTCAGCGAAGGCATATGGCAGGCGTTAAATTTTAACGAAGAAGAAAAAATTAGGCGCATGGAAAAGATGCGCAATATTATTCAAAAAAACAATATTTACCGCTGGTCCGGCAAGGTCCTTTCGGAACTGTTAAAATTTGAGTTTAGCGAGTAATTCAATTAAATAAGGAAATTTTTTAGATTGCCCTATACAGCCATGAAGCGCCTGTGATGAGCTGGCTATTTGGGCAGGACTTCATGCGCAAACGAGCATTATTCAGCATATTATTATTTCTTTCTGCGGTAATTCTTCTCATATCTTACCAAATATTCAGGCATATCAACGAAAATAAAATCTTAAAAAAAGTCATAGAACGGCTTCAGGCTGATTCGCGTATCGCCGAGGTTATAGTAGCTAAGGTTGAGCTGGATAAGCAAACCGGTAAAAATCTTACTACTATAAAATTTTTAGAATATGATACGCGCGGCAGGCCGCTTGCCCCTAAATACTTCACATTTTCCGGAAACACCATACAATTTCAATCCCTGGTTATAAGATTCGACGATTTTTATATAGTTAAAAAAGATCCTTTACGAGGGAGGAGCGCTTATTTGTTCTTGAAGGTTTTTATGCTTGACGGCGCCAATACCGAAGAATTTGAGCTAACGCCGATAAATCATGTCCCCGGAGGGTATAAGGCGGAAGAAAAAGTAACTGTCTTTGAAAAGAAGCTCTGGCGCAAGTTCTGGGAATATGCCTTAAATTCGTCACAGGCGAAGATGGCAGGCGTAAAAAACGCGCAAATTGAAGCTCCCGGAACAAGGTTTTTACCTGGAGCCATATATACGATTAAAATAGAGCACGACGGAGGCATGCGTATAGATAGCAAGCTTATACCGGGAATTTTAAAAGGCGAGCATATACCGTTTAAATGAACCGGTAGTTTTAAAATATAATTAGAAATGGCGGATGAAACAGTAAGTTATAGCGATCTTTTTTGCACGGATTTACCTACTAACCCTATTACCGGCATGGGCAGGATATTAATTACCGGCGCATCCGGTTATATAGGGGGCAGGCTTATCCCCGAATTATTAGCCAGGGGTTATAAAGTGCGTATCATGGTCAGGGGAGATCTTTCGGCATATCAGAATCTATGGCCGGAGGCGGAAGTTGTTGTTGCCGACGCCTTGGATATTGATCAATTACGTATAGCGCTAAGTGATATAGAAGTGGTTTATTACCTTATCCATTCTTTACACCTGGGGCCCAGGGAATTTGAAGCCGCCGATATAAAGGCAGCGCGGAATCTAAGGAATGTAAGCGATGAAAAAGGTGTTAAACGCATAATCTATCTTGGCGGCTTGGGAGATACCGGCAGTTTTCTTTCTTCGCATCTGCGCAGCCGTATTGAAGTAGCGCAAGCTTTAAAAAAAGCAAAGGCCAGGGTCACTATATTGCGCGCGGCTGTTATAATAGGTTCTGGCAGTGCTTCATACGAAATTATACAGCATTTAGTCAAGCGGCTTCCGGTTCTACTTATACCTTCTTGGGCTAAAAATAAATGCCAGCCGATAGCTATACGCGATGTGATAAAATATTTAGTCG
>PCWA01000054.1 GCA_002796125.1 Candidatus Ghiorseimicrobium undicola | reverse complement strand
GCAGAAAACTGGAGCAGAAAGAAACAGGTTTAGAGTTAGGCGCTGATGTGTTCAAATGGCTTTATCTAGGAGAGAGCCTGCAGTATGCCAGATACAACCTTGACTGGGCCAATTATATTTGGCATCCCCGTATTAAGTATGCCTTTGAGGCAGAGACGCGTCTTACTTTAAGTTTACCCATTTTTGACATGGGCGATGGAGAAAGTATATCGGCTTATTTATCGGATGAATTTACCTATAGTTTTAGGTTAAGCGAAGGCGTGCGCAATGAAGTGGCGCTGGGGTTGAGTATTCCCATAAAAAGCTATCTGGAAGCAAATTTAGGCTGGCGCCATATTGATAGAATTCATGACTTTGATTCCGACGCTATAGAAGCAGCCGTAACGCTGATTTTTTAAAGGCATTTAGTTAATTGTTCAGTTTTGAATTTTACACTTTCAATTTTACATTTACAATATGTCCTATTTAGTCTTCGCGCGTAAATACCGCCCTCAAACTTTTGACGAATTGGTCGGGCAGGAGCATGTAGCAAAAAGCCTCAAGAGCGCTATCAAATCCGGCAAGCTCGCCCACGCCTATATATTTTCCGGCCCTAGAGGAGTGGGTAAGACTTCTTGCGCCAGAATATTGGCAAAATCGTTAAATTGCAAAGATGCCCCCACGGTTAGTCCTTGCGGAAAATGCCCCGCTTGTACGGAAATAACCGAAGGCAGAAGCCTGGATGTTATCGAGATAGACGGCGCCTCCAACCGCGGTATAGACGATATCAGAAACCTGCGCGAGAGCGTTAAGTTCGCCCCCAGTTACGCTAAATTCAAAGTTTATATAATAGATGAAGTACATCAGATAACTACTGACGGTTTTAACGCTCTTCTAAAGACACTGGAAGAGCCCCCGCCGCATGTAAAATTTATATTCGCCACAACCAGCCTGAATAAGGTAATTTCTACCATACGCTCCCGCTGCCAGAAGTTTGAATTCCGCCCCATATCTACTCTGGCGATTATGGGAAAATTAGAAGAGATATCCGGAAAGGAAGGCATTAAAATAGAGAAGAATGCTTTATTCGCGATGGCCCGTTCTTCGGAAGGGAGCTTGAGAGATGCCGAATCAGTGCTGGATCAGCTTGCTTCTTTTTCCAAAGAAAAAATAACCTTGGATGATGTTATTTCGATACTGGGCATTGTTGAAGATGACTTGCTGGTTTCTCTGACGGATAAGATTATAAATAAAGATATTTCAGAGGCCTTAAGCATGGCGGATGATTTTTTACGCAGCGGAAAAGATGCCGCTTTACTGATTTCCGGGCTGATAGAATATTTCCGCAATTTAATGGTGGCTAAAATAGTTAAGTCCGGGCTTGAAAAATACATGGATGTTTCCGGAGAGCTGCAAAAAGAGCTGTTGCTTCAGGCGGAGAGGATCGCGCTTGCCGATATATTGAGATCGATAAATATTTTGGCAGATAGCCAGAGTATGTTCAGGGCCATAGAATCACAGCGTATAGTGCTGGAGATGGCAATAATAAATTTGATTGGCGCGACACAGGACAAAGGGCCGGCCAGCACGGAGAAGGATAAACCGCCTGAAATAACTGCCGCGGTATCCAAGCCTAAAAGTCAGATACAGCCGCCGCCGCAGAAACCGGTATCGCTTAAGGATAAGCCTGTTAATTCACCGGTATCAACGCCTAAAAATAATGCCCAGCCGGATGAAAGTAAAAAAGCAGAGCCTAAAAAAATAGTTGTCATGGAAAACATAATGAATATATGGCAGGCGGTTATTGATAAGATATCGAAGGCCAAGATGTCTATCGCCACTTATTTAAACGAAGGCAACCCTTTGAAAGTAGAAAATAATGTTTTGCTTATCGGTTTGCCTACGGAGTATAAATTTCATAAAGATGTCCTGGAGCGCAGAGAGAATAGCCGCATGATAGAAGAAGCTTTAAGCCGCGCCCTTGATGCTGACCTCAGGGTGAATTTTGTGCTTTCCGATGATAAACCTAAAGGCCAGGATGTGGAGATAGAGCCGTCTATATCATCGGCAATCGAGGCATTTAAGGGAAAAATCGTAAACAGGTTCAGGAAGGAATAAGATTATGTCAATTCCGGAAGTTCTGCGCAGGGTTATTGATAAATTCATGAAATTCCCGGGAGTAGGCAGAAGGAGCGCCGAGCGCATGGCGCATTTTGTTTTAAATAAACTTTCTTTGGATGAGATAAAAGTATTTTCCGAAGATATGATTAAATTAAAAGAGAGTATAAAATTCTGCTCCATCTGTCATAATATCAGCGAAGAAGAAACCTGCAGTATCTGCAGGGACCAGCGCCGCGATAAAGGGATAATTTGCGTTGTAGAAGATCCCAGGGATGTGATTGCGATCGAAAAGGCAGGCGGTTTTCAGGGCGTCTATCATGTATTGCTGGGGGCGCTTTCGCCTTTAGACGGCCGCGGGCCGGAGGATTTAACAGTAAGTAATTTAGTCAAAAGATTAGATAGCGGGCCGGCCAAAGAATTGATTATAGCCACCGATTCGGATACGGAAGGAGAGGCGACTGCTTTGTATATAAGCCGTCTTCTTAAGGGCCGTAATATAAAGCTCAGCCGTATAGGCATGGGTATTCCTTTGGGCAGTAATATTGAATATGCTGACGGAGGAACGATAATGAAGGCGCTGGAAGCGCGCAGAGAACTATAATTAAATCCTACCCGCGATAGCCTCCGACATAACTACGATATCTTCCGTGCAAAAAATATCACAGATGCTTTTATCGAAATGAACGTTTATCTCAGGGGAGAATTCATCATCGCCTTTCCAGGCGGTAAGCAGTACCGGTACGCCTTTGAAGGCCTCTATAACAACGCTGATATCGGCAATCTGTGTTCTTTTAGCATTAAAGCGTTCGATTAATTCCAGCAGGGCTTCGGGGTGCTGGCCGTATTTACGCAGTATCTTGTCAATAACGCGTTTTTTGAAGGTGGGGTAGTATCCGTCGCCCCCCGGCAGCAGCTTAAAAGATATCCATTCTTCGGATATTTTCGCTAAGCCCTTTATGCTGCGCGCAAGATAATGCAGGAGGAGTATGGTCAGGTAATCTTTTGTCCTTACGTTGCATGATAAAGAAAGAATTTCCCGCGCCTTCGTATCCACAGTGTACTCATCATTCATGAAATATACGCTGAAATTAGTTTCACCACTTAGTTTTTCCAATTCCTGCCATGATTTTTCAATCGCGGTATCATACGGCATAGGCACCTCGCATGTTTAAAAATTATGTTTATTTATCTCGCGGATTGTTTTATAATTAAGCTATTCTCCTTCGTAAGAGCAATACATAACGGCGCTTCTATTAATTTTGCGTAGTAGAATAATTATACTACGCAAATATAAATAAAGTAAGATAAATTTAACCTATGCCTATACTAAAAAAAGATAGTTCCCATATCGGCGCGCAGGCCTCTTTTAATTTACTCACCAGCGACGGCATAGAGATTTCCGCCTCACATATAAAAAGAGGCTTTGAATCATTAATTGTGGTCTGTCCCGGTTTTTTTAACAGCCGCAAGGATAGATGGATAGGCCGGGCCGCCGGTATCGCCGCATCGCGGCATGATGTAATAGTTTTTGATTTCAGGGGCCATGGTGAAAGCAAGGGGAAATTTTTATGGTCGGCTAAAGAGCACCTGGATGTTTTGGCTGTTTTGCATTACGCGCAGTCGAAGGGATACAAGGCTATAGGCATACTTGCTTTTTCTCTCGGGGCGGCCGCTTCCATAAACGCGGCGGCAAGATGCCGTATCGTAAAAAGTATGGTATTAATCAGCGCCCCCTGCAGTTTTTGGAAGATAGATTATCATTTTTGGGAGCCGGAGATGCTCCTGGATTTAAAAGGAAACATTGATTGCGGCTGGGAAGGCAAAGGCGCCAATATCGGCAATATTCTTCTTGATAAGCCGGAGCCGCTTAGGGAAATAAAAAAGATAAAAAATAGCGCCATCTTTTTTATACACGGCTCAAGCGATTGGGTGATAAAAGACTATCATTCCAGGATGCTTTATAATGCCGCCGATGTAAAACAAAAACGGATCAAGATAATAAAAAACGGCCTCCATGCCGAGAGGCTGATAGAGAAAAATACCGTTCTCATGAATGATTTGATACTCGGCTGGTTTGATGAAACTTTGACAAAAAAGGGGGAGTGAATGGGCTTTAAGTCTTTAAGGGCTGCCGTTTTTCAGCTTTTGTTTACTCTAGGTATGTATTTTTTGGCGATTTTGATTATGGCCTTGGCTATATATCCCGGAATATCGATTTGTTTTTACGTATGGTTTAAATCCGTAAATTACGCGCTTTTTCTGAGAGTATTTTTCTTGAGCCTTTCGTTGACCAGCGCGTATTTTATCTACGGGATAACGCTTATATCCTTGATTGGGATAATAAGGATTCTTTTCCGGCTGAATCTAAAGGAAGGGGAGTACCGGGTTGCTACTCTGGGCATGGCACGGTGGGCTTTTGTAAACGCGTTATACCTTTTGGTTTCTATTACCTTTATGGATTTTGTTTTACTCACGCCGCTGGCGAGTTTTTTCTTTCGTTTAATGGGAGCTAAAGTCGGCAGGAACGTCCAGATAAATTCCAAGATCTGCGCTGATTTATCTTTATTGGAGATAGGGGATGAGGCGGTTATTGGGGGCCATGCCACCGTAATATGCCATTCTTTTGAGCGCGGCCGGCTTATTTTAAAGAAAGTCAAAATAGGAAAACGCGCGATTATCGGGCTTAATTCGGCAGTATTGGCGGGGGCGGAAATAGGCGAGGGGGCGCTTATTGCCGCCGGAACGGTTGTGGGGAAAAATATAAAAGTTGCCCCGCACAGCGTTTATCCCGTTAGAGAAAACCATTCACAAAGCGAGCGGCATTAATAGCAGGCCCAACCCCCGCGGTTAGGAAACCGCAAACCGACTTCCAAGCCGGGGGTTGGGAGGGGCTTAAAACATCATTGGCCAGGAGGTGAATAAGTAAATGGCTGAAAGATTGCTTTCTAAAAATTTGACGATAGCCGAGATACTGGAGGCGATAAACCGCAGGCACCAGGGGCGTATCGCCCTGCAGATTAAAAACGAAGACGGCTCATTCCGCAGGCTTTCTTATGAAGATTTGGGCAGGCGCGCGGTAGATGTTTCATCAACGTTGATTAAATTGGGCATCGTAAAAGACGAGCGCGTGGCTATACTTTCCGAAAGCCGGCCGGAATGGGCGGTTGCTTTTTTTGGGGCAATATCGGCCGCGGCGATAGTAGTGCCTATAGATGTTAAGCTTACAGAAAAAGAAGTGCAGTTTATTTTAAACGACAGCCGCGCGGTGTGTATATTTGTCAGTAAAAAATGCCTGGGCTTATTGGATAATTTAAAGTTTGTCTTGCCTTATCTTAAACACATAATATTGCTGGATGAGAGCGAAAGAGACGGTATTATACAATTGAAGGGCCTGCGGCTTAAGGAGGGAGAGGAAAAAAACAGGCCGGTATATGCTCAGGATACTGTTTTAATAGTTTATACTTCGGGTACGACAGGGGTGGCAAAAGGGGTTATGCTTAGTTATGAAAATTTATTGTTTCAGGTCTCTGCCTTAAGCGGGGTTATTTGTTATTCTAATAGCGATCGGCTGCTTTCAATACTTCCGCTTAATCATATGCTGGAGATGACCGGAGGGTTGATTCTGCCTCTTTATTCCGGGGCATGCATTACCTATGCCTCAACGCTTAAGGCCAGCGAGCTTATCGGCCTGATGAAAGAAACACATACTACTTTCATGATTGCCGTTCCCCTGGTGCTGAAAATGTTTTATGACGGTATTATGCGTAAGGCAGAAAGGATGGATAATTTAAAGCGTAAATCATTCTATGCGCTTTTTTCATTTTCCAAAGCCATGCTTAAATTAAACATAAGGATGGGGAGGCGTTTATTCGCGGCATTACACGATGAGTTTGGAGGTAATTTAAAATGTTTTGTAAGCGGAGGCGCGCCTTTAAACACTGACTTGGAGGTAGGTTTTAACGCGCTGGGGTTTCGTCTGCTTCAGGGCTATGGCCTTACCGAAACCGCCCCGGTTATAAGCGTAAACAGCTATAGGCATAATAAATTCGGCTCAGTGGGCAGGCCGCTGCCGGGAGTAGAGGTAAAAATTAAAAAAGACAATCCTAACGCGCAAAGCGGTGAAATAGTCACGCGCGGGCCGCATGTGATGAGAGGTTACTTTCAGAATCAGGAGAAAACCCGGGAAATCTTAAAAGACGGCTGGCTGCATACTGGGGATATCGGTTATTTGGATAGGTCTGGTTTTTTGCATATTTCAGGAAGGGCGCGCAATTTAATCGTGCTTGGCGGCGGTAAAAAAGTATTTCCGGAAGAAGTGGAGGAAGTGATAGGCAAGAGCCCGTATATAAAGGAAATATGCGTTTTAAGCCGCAGTGCCGAGCGGGGGATGAGAAAAGGGACTGAGGAAGTCTACGCGGTTATCGTCCCTCAACTTGAAGCCTTTGATAAGAGCCAAAGAGGCGATAAAGAGAAGATAAAAGAGAAAATATCCGGAGAAATTTTAAACTTAGGCAGGGACCTTGCCGAATATAAAAGGATAAGCGGCTTTGAATTATATTTTGATGAACTGCCTAAAACAGCCACGAAAAAACTGCGCCGCAGCCTCATATCCGAGATTGCAGCGGCAAAAAAATAAAGCCCGGAATGAAAACTCCGGGCTTTATTCTAGCAACTGCCTTTTATATTCTTACTACGTTTGTAGCCTGATCGCCTTTTGGGCCTTTTTCTATCTCAAACTCAACTTCGTCGCCTTCTTTTAAAGTCTTGTAGCCATCGCCTTGGATTGCGCTATAGTGTACGAATACGTCACTACCCGATTCCGGAGTAATGAAGCCATAACCTTTTTGGTTGCTGAACCATTTTACCTTACCTTTTGCCATTACTTTACTCCTCCTTTTCTAAGCAGATTTGCCAGCGAACAACGGTAGAAACAAAAAAAAGCAAGGCAGCGGTACTTTTTACCTTGCGTCACAAACTACTCGATACTCCACCTTATTTGCTGCAAATCTCATACACCCTAAGTATATAATATCGGCGTATTTTGTCAAGAATTATTTACGCCTATTATTATCTTGACAAAATGATACGGCGGATATATTGTAAGTGTTTAGAATGGTTTCTAAGCGGATAATACAAGAAAAACAATAGAGAATATTTATATTTTACTGTACAATATACCCGGGGGAAGAAATTCCCTAGAGAAGGGAGCGGAAAGATGCCTAAATCGAAAAAGAAGTCCTGGGGCCTGCTGGTAGCCATTTCGGTGGCGCTTTTGTTTTACATAACTTATTTTGAAACATTAAAAGGAGTAATGCCGGAGCTCTTTGCCTACGCTTTATTTTTCGGAATATTGATAATCGCCCTTAGTGAGTGGCTCAAGGGTATAATTAGAGACGCGGTAAGAGGAGCTTTATCTGAAGAATTTATGCTTATTGAAGGGCACTTAAGGGAGATAAACGCGAAGATAAAATCTTCCGCGGACCCAAATTTACCTAAAATATAAAATATATTTGTAATATTAATAAATAAAAAAGGAGATATAAACGGGTTATGATTAATATATCAAGAAAAAGGTATCGGCTGCGTATTGTAATACCGGCTTATCCCGCTTTCAACGTCTATTCTGATATAGCCAAGAAAACTACCGCTTTAGGGCCGGTAAGCGTTGCCAGCAGCGTCAGCGAAATGGAAGGGTGGGATGTGGAGGTTATTGATGAGAATAACCTTCGCCGCCACGGGCCAAAAACAGACAGCATAGGCGCGGACCATGAATTTTTGCAGAGGCAGAGGCCGGCTGATGTTGTGGGGTTGTATGGGGGCCTTACAAGCACGATACCCCGTCTCTATGAAATAGCCGCCTTTTATAAAGCCAAGGGTGTTGTTGTTATAGCCGGAGGCCAGCATTTTGTTGATGAGAACATAAAAGAGGCGCTTGATTCCGGTATAGATTATATTGTTTTAGGTGAAGGCGAATATACTGCCAAGGAGCTTCTTCGCGTTCTGGAAAGGGGCGGCGATGCGGCTGATATCCGCGGTATCGCCTACGCGAAAGAAGGGAAGGTTTTTTATACCCGGCCGCGGGAGCCCATAACTGATTTTGACCGGCTTCCTTTGCCTAATTTTTCTTTGGTTAGGTATGCTAAGATTAAAACTTATCCCGTAGGCAGGATCCGCGGCTGTGAAATGTATTGCGAATTTTGTACCGTAAAGGGTAAGCCAAGGTGCGCTTCTCCTGAGCGGCTTATGGAAAATATTAGTTATCTTGTTGAGACAAAGGATGCCAGGAATTTTTTCATCGTAGATGACCTTTTTGGCCAGCAGCGCGATGAGACAATAAGGTTCTGCGGGATGCTTGAACATTATCAGGAGGCTATCGGCGTACGGCTTGAGATAACCGCGCAGATAAGGCTGGATAAGGCAAAAGATACGGAGCTGCTTTCCGCTATGCGCCGGGCAGCCATTGATACGGTGGCAATCGGTTTTGAATCGCCTATTGCCGAGGAATTAAAAGCGATGAATAAGCGCATAAGCCCGGAGGAAATGGTAGCCCTTGCCAGAGTATTTCATAAATTCGGATTTTTAGTGCACGGTATGTTCATTTTCGCCTATCCGGTTAAGGAAGGCGTGGATTTTAAGATGTCCGCCGAAGAGCGGGTGAAGCAGTTTAAGAAATTCATCAAAAAGGCAAAAATTGACACAGTACAGGTCCTTTTGGCAGGGCCTCTGCCGGGTACGGAGCTTAGAAAAAGGCTGCTCGCGCAAAACAGGGTTTATCCGCTTGCCGATATGGGCTGGGAATATTACGACGGGAATTTTCCTCTTTTTGAACCGGATAGCCCGCTTACCGCCGAAGATATGCAGGCGTCAATCAGAAAAATAATGGGTAAATTTTATCAATTCCGTTATATGTTCATGGTAGTGCTTCAGATAATTTCTTTTCCCGCTCTTATTTTCTTTTTGCATAACATGCAGTTGGGATGGCGAAAATGGTACAGGCACTGGCGTAATGACCTGATGCGTTTCGGCGGCTGGATGATTATCCGCCGCTGGACTTCGGAGTTTAAGAAAAACAAATTCTCGGAGCGCTTAAAAACCGCGAAAGAACACCTCAAAGCAACAAAAAAATAAATCTTCGCAGCGGTATGAAAAAATCACCGAATAATATTATCATCGCATGTAGTTTATGCATTTTAGTTTTAGCCATTTTTGGTTTTTTTGGCCACCTATTAAATTTTACTGTTTTAGCAAGCGCGCGCGCGGCATATATCCCTATGGCGCAGAGTACGGCAGCCTGTTTTATTGTTTTGGTGCTGGTGTTCACAGCGTACGCGCGCGGTTTATTGGCCGGATATAAGAGGGCTGCCGCTATTTTTTTGATAAGCGGCATAACTCTTTTTGGATTTTTAAAATTTATTGAATACTTCATTATGCCGGATAGCAGTTTTGAAAATATCTTTGTGGAGAGCAAGTCTAATCTGGGCGATATTCCCGTCAATATAATGTCTCATATGACCGGGTTTAATTTTTGTTTGGCAGGAATGGCAACCCTCTTTATTTTATTGAAGGAAAAGCGCCTAAAACATCCAGGAGCACCGAAAAATATTGCGGGAATTTTGGGAGTTATTGTCTCTATTATAGCTTTTACATTTATATTAGGTTATATCTATGGCCATCCCCTGCTTTATAGCTCGGCGGAAGCGGTACCCATGGCAATAACTACTGCTATTGCTTTTCTGCTTTCCGGCATAGCATTGGTTTCTATGGCAGGCGATAGCGCTGTCCCCCTGGTATATTTTGCCGGAGAAAGTACCAGCGCCAGATTATTGCGTATTTTTGTTCCCCTGGTCGTTTCCACCAGTATTATCCAAAGTATATTACAGTATTTTGTCTTTGTTGATTATGCGATAAATAACGTTATGCTCTCAACCGCGGCGATAACTGTATTTGCTTTATTGGTCGGGATTATAATTTCGCGCATAGGCTTTCGCATGGGGGAGACCTTTGACAGGGTTATGCTGGAGCGCAATAAGGCGCTCGAAGACTTAAAGATAAGCGAGCTTAGGTTCAGGGAAATTTTTGAAAACATGTATAGCGGAGTCGCGTTATACGAAGCTGTAGATGGCGGCGAAGATTTTATATTTAAGGATTTTAATCATGCCGCGGAAAGATTGAGCCGAGTAAAAAGAGAGGATGTTTTAGGCAGGCGTGTTTCGGAGGTGTTCCCCGGAGTCAAGGATTTTGGCTTATTTAGGGTTTTTCAGAATGTCTGGAGAACGGGCAGGGCCGGGTATTTGCCGGCTGCTTTATACAAAGACCAGCGGCTGAGCGCCTGGTATGAAAATTATGTCTATAAATTGCCTTGCGGCGAGCTTGTGGTAATCTATACCGATATCAGCGAGCAGAAAAGGCGCGATGAGCTGTTAAGGGAAAGCGAGGCAAAATATCAAGACCTCTATGACAATGCCCCGGATATGTTTGCCTCCGTAGATTTAAAAACAAAGAATATCATTGAGTGCAATAATGCTTTTTTACGCAATACCGGTTATTCAAAAGAAGAGCTTGTCGGCAAGTCTGTTTTTGGCGTGTATTTCGATGGTGACTTATGCGAGGCAAAAAAGATATATGACCAGCTTTTAAATTCCGGCAGCGTGCACAATAAGGAAATCCGTATTAAGAGAAAAGACGGTTCCATGCTTGATGTAAGTTTAAATGCCTCGGTTGTGCACGATGGCAAAGAGAATATTTTATACAGCCGTTCTATATACCGCGATGTTACCGAGCGCAAGATAGCAGAGGAGAACCTGCGTGATTATCATGAGCACCTGGAAAAAGAGGTAAGAAAAAGGACCGAACAGCTCAGCATAGTCAATAAAGAGCTGGAAATCAGGAGAAGATTGTCCGATATCGGCCAGCTTTCGGCCTCTCTCGCGCATGAATTACGCAATCCTTTGGGCGCCATCAAGATTGCCGCCTATAATATCAGAAGAAAAAGGCAGAATGCCTTGCTTGATTCGCACCTTGAGAATATAGATAAAAAAATAGCCGAGTGCGACTTGATTATAAAGAATTTTCTCAACTATGCCAAACTGAATTCTCCTGCTTATGAAAGCACGGATATTCATAGTGTATTGGAAGAGTGCATCAGCGGATTTAAGAAAAAATATATCGCTTGGGAAGTGGATGTTAAAATGAAGTCTAATTGCGGACGCGGCCTGCTTATCGAAGCCGATAGCCTGCAGATAAATGAGCTTTTTTCCAACTTGCTGGATAATGCTTACCAGTCTTTTGAAGATAAAAAAGGCAGCATAGTCATAGAGCTGAGCTGTTGCGGCAAGGAAAACAGGTTTGTTATTATTTTTAGCGATAACGGTTCAGGCATAGAAGAAGAGAAGATTTCCATGGTATTTGAGCCGTTTTTTACCACTAAGGTCCGGGGAATGGGGCTGGGTTTGACGGTGTGCAAGCAGATTGTGGACCTTCACAAGGGCACGATAAATATTGAGAGCGAAAAGGATAAGGGCACGACAGTTTCTATAGGGCTGCCGTTAAAAAAAGATTTGTAGCTTTTATTATGGATAAACCAAAACTGCTTATAATAGACGATGATGAAGAGCTCTGCCTTGAGCTTGCGGAGATATTACGCCAGGAAAATTATATAGCGGATACGGTTTTCGACGGCAGGAGCGGGATAAGCCGTATAGGAGGCAGGGGATATTCTCTGGTTATTTTAGATTTAAAGATGCCGCGAATGAGCGGATATGATGTATTGCGCTATATCAGGGCCGGTTTTCCTTCGCTTAAAGTTATTGTTATTACCGGCATAGACCTGAATAAATTAAATGCCGAAATGGAGAATGTTTTTACAAAAAAGGCGGGGGAATCACCGGCTAATATACTTAAGCGCGCCGATGCCGTTTTAAGCAAGCCGTTTGACGTGGAAGAACTGCTTAATAAAATTAGTGAATTAACCTCTAAATGCCGCCCGGTTTAATCCGGAATCTTTTGACAAACATATTGACAAGCAGCTGCGGTTTTTTTTATTTGTGCTGCCGGGGGAGGATTATGAAAAATAAGCTTAATATTATAGTAGCATGCTTAATGGCGGGTTTGTTTTTATTTACGCTAAAGGCGAAAGGAGAAGATATGGTGATTCATGAGGGAAGCAGCGTAAAATTTGACTATACGCTTATGGTGGATGGCGAAATAATAGATAGCTCCAAAGACAGAGGGCCGTTTCAGTATGTGCATGGCAAAGGGCAGATTATTCCCGGTTTGGCCAGCCAGTTGGAGGGGTTGAAGGCAGGCGATGAGAAAGAAATCGCCGTCTTGCCTAAGGATGGCTATGGTGAAATTAACCCAAAAGCATTCCAGGATTTCCCAAAATCGGCCATGCCTAAAGATTTCGAGCCGAAAGCCGATGTCTATCTTCAGCTTCAGTCTCCGAACGGCCAGGTTTTTCCGGCGCGCATTGTTGAAGTCAAGGAGCAGGCGGTGGCGATTGATTTAAACCATCCTTTAGCCGGAAAAACGCTTATTTTTCAGGTGAAAATTATTTCCGTTGAGTAGCTGCTGCCGAAAATAATATAGCCGTCCATGAAAATAGAAGCATACATAAAACATCTATCTGGGCAAGTTAATTCTTTTATCAGGAAAGTTGTTTCTTTCGGAAATAAAAAAGTCGATTCGGCAGTCGCGTATGCCGTATTTTCCGGAGGCAAGCGGCTGCGCCCGGCGCTATTTTTAGTTACCCTTGAGAGTTTGGGCAAGAAGATTAATCAAGACGCGCTGAGGGTAGCCGCGGCTTTGGAGTTTGTGCATGTATTCAGCCTTATTCAGGATGACCTCCCCTTAATGGATAACGATGATTACAGAAGAGGAAGGCCTACGGCGCATAAAGTTTTTGGGGAGGATATTGCTCTTCTGGCATCAGATGCCCTATTAAACCGCGCCTATGCGCTGATATGCCGTGACAGCGCCTTTAGCGCGGAATTAAAATCAAAAATATTGTCAGAGCTGGCGGTGGCGGTAAATAATCTAATTGCCGGACAGGCAGATGACCTGGATTTGGTAAGAAAGAAAAAAATTCCGGCAGGGCGGCTTAATGATATATACATGGCAAAAACCGGGGCCTTGCTTTCGGCTTGCGTGAAAATCGCCGGAATTATCAAGGGATTAAATGCGGCAGAACTTAAAAAATTGGGCTCTTTCGGCAATAAATTAGGGCTGGTTTATCAGATATCGGATGATTTGCTTAATGTATCCTGCGATAAAAAGACATTTAAGGGCAGGTTATTAAGCGACAAAAAAAGAGGCAAGCTTACTTATCTTTCTATGTTCGGCAGGGATAAGGCGCTGGATATTTCAGACGGCTTGATTAATGGCGCGATAAGAGAGATAAAAAATATCCCCATGGATAAAGGCAGGCTTTTGGAATTGTGCTTTTTTATCTTAAAAAGAAAGTATTAAAGATTTTTTCCGGATGGGGTTTGCTCGGCTTGTTAATTTGAATTGTATTCTTTGAGTATCATGCTTGGGCTATAGCCGTTTATGAGTTTTGCGCCGATTTTGATCAGGGGTACTCCCCGGCCGCCCAGGCGGTGAAATTCTTCCAGCGCCGCGGGGTCTTCTTCTATATCGAACCGCTTGTATTCTATCTTATTTTTCTTTAGAAGCTTCTCCAGCTCTTTACAGTAATAGCACCATTCGGTTATATATATCGCGACTTCTTTTTTCGGCTTTTTCTCGCCGATAGTTTCTTCTTGTATCGCGCCGTTAGCGGACTCAAGGGAGGCATCCATGCTTTCCGGCTGCTGCGGCGTTTTTTTA
>PCWA01000041.1 GCA_002796125.1 Candidatus Ghiorseimicrobium undicola | reverse complement strand
CCAAGGTTAATACATTATACTCAATAGAAGCCGGGTTCCAGGGATGATTCTCATTATGGGTTGAAGTACTCGTATCGGTAATCGCTTCAATAGAGCCTCCGATATAATGGTTAAACATCATACCGAAAGAGCTGAATAATTTATCGTTAATTTCTTTAGATAAACGCAGCACTGTATTATACTGGTCATAATCTATATTTTCGTATTTCGTCCTAATGCTTGAAAATGAGCCGGTATTGCCTACCGTGAGGTTATTGATTTTCTGCATTTCAATTTCCGCGTGCTCTACGGTCTGGTCAAGAGATGCCTGCACATTCCTTATTTCGCCTGAAACGCCTATCTCAAAAACATCAACGATTTCATCCAGCTCGAGAAAAGTCGGATAAGACTTTGGGTCAAGCGCTCCGCTTTCAACCGTACTCCAGCTGGTCAAAGATTTAGCGCCGTCTTTATATTCTCTTTCATAAGCCAAAGTAATTAAAGGCAATCCCTCAGTGTCTAATATGCCTTCTATCATAAAATTTCCGATATCAAGATGCAGGTCGGTATCAAGCTCTGCTACGCGCGGATAAGAACTAGATAAAGCCGAAGGCAAAACCGTTGAGTACCCCCCAGATCCATCATAGTATTTCCTGAATTCTTCAAACTCAAATATTAAGCTCCCCAGGCCTTCTCTTGATAAATTCATATCAAAAGAATAATCATTATTGCCTACTATAGCGCTTCCTTCCAATTCCAGCCTATCTTTATCGTTAAGCTGTGTCGCATACCTGTAATTGGTTACTCCCGCCATCGGATTACGCGACATCCAATGGTCCTCTTCAAACTTTTCGCGGTCGCCTTTTATACTGGGGACCAATACAAAAGGAGAATATTCAAATATCCCGCCTGAAGCTTCATCCTCAGCAGAAACAAAAGAAACACCTAAAAATAACATCGTAAACAGGCACAAACATAAAGCCGGTATCCTTATTTTGCTCTTCATTGATTCCCCCTCCTATGAAATTTAACTATTGGAATATTTTCCTTTAAGTTTAGAGCCTTTCATGCTCATTATAATTTGAACCATGCGGAGCAGTATGGCATCCGCCGCTCCAGCAGGGGCCGGGGAATATCCTGCTGGAATGGCTGGTATCCCCTATGCTCGGATATGTAGACTGATAATGGCATCTTAAGCAAAGATGCGCGTCCCGCTGCTTAAGCATTTTCTCATTAATAGAACCATGGACATTATGACAGACAGTACAGCCCTCTCTTACCGCTTCATGCTCATAAACAAACGGCCCTGCCTGGTCTTTATGGCACTTAGCACAAGCGCGGTCTATGCCGCCAAGTGAAGTGAGCGAACCCGGGCGTACCCCTTCAGGGCTATGGGGATCATGGCAATCCGTACAGGTCATCTTGCCTTCTGGTAAAGGATGATGATACTGCAGGCCAAATTCCGCCTTTTGCTTTAAATGGCATTGATAACATGCCTCGGGAGCTTTGCCGGGATTTACTATGGTTTTAGCTTTCTCTTCATTGGTCTGGGCGTTTACGTGCAGGGAGCCCGCGCCGTGGCAGGCCTCGCAGCCCTGTTCCTTAACATCCATATCGCCTGACACCACAATCCGCGAATGCGTTGTCCGCGCAAAATCTTTGGATATCTTCTCATGGCAGGCGGCACAAGTATCCATGCCTACAAATTCCGCTCCCGCGATTTTAGGAGCCGGAACGATTACCGCGCCTGATCCAGACATAGTCATACAGCCTGCAACGCCCAAAGGAAAAACGCAAATAGCCATTAACCAAAACCATGTTTTGTTTTTAATCATCTCTTCGCTCCTCTTAAAATAAATTCTTTGTATAATACGGTGAAATTACCAAAAGAAACACTCTGAATTTTTCATCCAGCCTAATCGAATGCTAAAAGTTATAAGTATTCTACTATTGACAGCTATCCCCTGTCAAGCTTTTTTTAATACTCCGCTGCCTAAATCCCCGCCCTAAAGGGCGGGGATACAAGGTGGCCGCTTGAGTACGTCGCCCAGAAAACCACGGGCTTTAGCCCGTGGGGGCTCCAGTAAAACTCATAAAATTTTAAGATTTAGCTAATTTTTAAAACCTCTATCAACAACATAATCGGCTAAATCGGAAAGCCGGTCTTTATAGCATGAATCCGGAAATTCATTTAATTTATCTTTAGAGCGGCGCGCGTAAAACAGCGCCCTTTCTTTTGTTTTTAAATACGTTTTTTTATCTTTAATCTTATCCCTGATTCCGGCAATAACATCGGCGGTTATGTCCTGCGCGCCCAGCATGTCTTTTATTCCTTTTTTGTCTTTCTTGTTTAAAGAATCGATTAAATCATATAAAGGCAGGGTTAATTCCCCGGAAGAAATATCCTGGCCTGATATTTTTCCTAAAACGTTTCGCTGCGCCATGATATCCAGATAATCATCCACGATCTGAAAGGCAATGCCGAAATTCAAACCGTAGGCGGCCAAGGCAGAATGCTTGTCTTTGGCTTCTTTATCTATTATAAGCGCCGCCCCTTTACAGCAGGCGGCGATTAAGCTCGCTGTTTTTTTCTTGACTATCACGATATATTCGCTCTTTTTAAGGTTTAGGTTCTTACGCTCCAAAACCTGGAATAACTGCCCTTCACACATAGCCGTTGTCGCCTGTGCTACGCAGCCAAGGACGTCCGGCCGCGAGCAATTGGCAACCAATTCAAATGCTTTCGAATAAATGTAATCCCCGAAAGCGACAGCCGCCTCCCTCCCCCAGCGTTTATGTATAGTAGACTTATTCCGCCTTAAAGGTGAATTATCAATAATATCGTCGTGTATTAAACTTGCCGAATGTATCAGTTCAACAGCCGCGGAGAGAAGGATAAGCAAATCCATATCTTTATCTTCCAGATTGCCGGGGGCAATCGTGCGCGCGGAAAGCATAACCAATGCCGGACGGATACGCTTGCCTCCCCAGGATAAAAAATAATCGTTTAAATCTTCTAAATAACTGTATTTTGTACGCAGATGGCTTTTAAGCTCTTCATTTATACGCAGCATATCACCTTGGATAACCTTGTAAACATCTGTCAGCTTTTTATTGAAACTTAGCATATTATTTTATCCAAGATAAACCCAAAGCTCAAAAATAACCCTATGGTAAGGTGCAATTTTATGGTGGAGGCGTTGGAAAAAAGAAGCTTTTGAATATTATTAAAATTTTTCCTAAGATTAGCGGATGACTTTAAAGCCAATGGGATAGTAATAAGTGAAATGAGGCAAAAAATGGGAAGCATGCCTGCCGCTACCGCTAAAATTATCCAGATATAAACCAAGCATAATAAAATATCATATAATTTTAGCGCCTTGTTTTTACCTAAAAGCACGACGAGGGTATTTTTGCTTACGGAATTATCGGCGTCATAATCGGGAAATTCATTTATATAAACGATAAGAAGCACTAAGATAGCAACCGGAATAGAAGAAATAAAAGGAAGAATATCTAAAGATTTTGCCTGCGCGTAATAGGCGCCGAAAACAACCAGCGGGCCAAAGCAAAAACCGATCGTAAACTCGCCCATGCCGCGATAGCCTATCTTTACCGGTAAGGCGGTATAAAAGTAAGCAAGCAAAATTCCTGCCACACCCAGAATCAAAATTATATTGGTATTAAGTTTAAAATTAAGATAGGCGCCGATAAGGCCGCCTAAGGCAAAACAAACAGAAGCAAAGATAAACATGCTGCGCGGAGACAGTTTATTTTCCTGAATAACACGGCTTCCTCCGCTAAAAGAGGTGGGAGTAAGATTATTTTCATCGTTTCCGCTTAAGTGATCAAAATAGTCGTTGAAGACATTTGTTCCCATGTGTATAAAAGAAATACCCAAAAGCACAAGCCAGAAAAAAAACCAATTAAAACCCGCGCCCTGGTGCCAGGCAATTACCGAACCAAGCAATACAGGCACAATTGTCGCGGTCAAGAATGGAGCGCGGCAGGCCTGAAAATACGCCGATAGCCGGTTTACTTTAAGCAAAGCCATAATAAGACTCCATCATTATATAATATGCGTGCTCAGCTCTTGAATCCCAATTACAAGCGCCATTTAAATTCCAATATACAAATAACAAATCATTCGCCTTTGGCGAAATCTCGCTGGCTAACCGCAGGCGAACAATTACACAAAACAAGCAATGCTTGTTTTGTGTAATTTGGTGGTTATAATTTGGAATTTTTCATACCGCTGTTTTCCTTGTATCGCATACCCCCCCAGCAAGATCATGCCTGCTCGATTTTTATCGCTCCGGTCGGACAGAGATAGGCGCAGGCGCCGCATCCAATGCATGAATCATTAATTTTATCAAACGGGGTACGGATCTTTCTCTCTATCCCGCGGTGGCTAAAGTTCACGGCGCTCATCCCCACGATTTCGCTGCAAACCCTGGCGCATAAGCCGCATAAAATACAATTGCCTTTATTTTTAGGCTTAAGCCGCGTATTTTCTGCGCCATATTCCTTAGCTAAGGTTTTGAGTTTATCGGAATCCGGACTTAACGCCAACAAAAGCTCAATTACTATTTTTCGCGCCCGCCTGACCCTCTCGCTATCAGTTTTAATAACCAAACCTTCACTTACTTTGTAAAGACATGATGCCTGCAGGCTGGGGCGCGCTCCTCCGGCTATTTCTACCACACATAGCCTGCAAGCGCCATAAGGCGCCAATTCTTTATGATAGCATAATGTGGGTATTTTTATACCGGCCTCAAGCGCTGCCTCCAGAATAGTCTTTCCTTCTTTAACTTGTAATTCATTATCATTAATTATAATTTTCATTATAAAACCACCTAAGTTTTAGTGTTATTATTCATGCGAATCAAAATAATAATTATTTTCTCCATCCCTATAATCGTAAGTAAACCTTACCGCGGGATAGGCGGTAATCATACTGGCTACGGTTTCTAAGATATCGCCCATCGGTTTAATATCGGGATGACTAAGCTTAAATACTGCTTTTATGAAAGTGCCCCTGCCTTTTTCTGAATCTATTTTAAAATTACCTCCTGCCTGTTGAGCCGCCTGGGCAAACAAAGAAAGCCCCAAGCCTATTTTTTTACCGTCTTTGGTAGTAAAAAACGGATCCATGGATTTTTTAAGCATTTCCTTATCCATCCCCTCTCCGTCATCGATAATAGAAATACTAAGCCGGTCATTACTATTTTCTTTTAAAATCGCGATATTTATGTTTCTCGCTCTCGCCCTAACCGCGTTTTCTATAATATCAAGTATGTGCAGCGATAAATCCAGCATGGAATTTCAGATAGACAGCCCCCTGCCTCCTGCGCCCTTAAACGCCATTTTGATTTCCGGAAGCGTCGGCTCATCAAGTAAAAAATCAGTACAAATCCTGCCTATATCGGATAAAAAATGCGCGTCAGAAAATGCAACTATCGGTAAACCGTAACTTTCATAATCCCCAAGCTTTTCCAGCTCATAATTAGCTGATAATTCCACGGCATCCAAAGCTAATTGACGGGGGATAAACCCGAGATGGCCGAGGATACTGAAAGATTCCCGGTCAATATGCGAGGCGATTGCCAAACCGCCTAAATCATGAACCGTATGTACGATTTCCTCTACTTTAAGGCTGGTCGAGCCGATAAGCAGTTTTTCATTAGAGCTGATTAAACGGCCATTTTCATCCGTTACCAGCTGCTCGCCGAAAAAATCCGCGTCATTTTTACCCGATAGGTTATTATAAACAATATCCTGCATCTTATCTTGCGCGGCATTCTCATCAAAAAAAGCCAGGATGTGGACTTCTTCCGCCGAGGTTATCTCTATGCCCGCAAAAACACATAATCCCTCCTTGCTTGCCGCCTTTTTTACCGCAGCGACATTTTCCATGGAATTATGATCACAGATCCCTATCGCGTCCAGCTTCTTATTTTTTGCCTCCTTGACCAGCGCTCCGGGAAGCATTTCCAAATCAGCGCAAGGCGATAAACATGTATGGATATGCAAATCCATCCTAAAATGCTTAAGCATTGCCTTTTAATCCCACAATACCCAATTTATATAACCTGCCGATTAACTCAAATGCCGGCAGTTTACTTAGTAGAATAGGGATATTTTCTTCTTCGGCTTTCCTAACCATTTCCTCTTCCGGCTGCCGGCCGTTTATTATAACGATTCCGGCTAGGCCCTTCATGCTCGCGACCGCTATAATGTTCGGGTGGGTTTGCAAAGTAATCCACAAATCACCTTCCTCACTATTAGCCATTACATCGCTTAAAAGATCGCTGACATAGCCTCTGGTTATATCCTTATCCAGCTTATCCGCGGAAGATTTATCAATTTTACCTCTGGCTTCTAAATTCAGGCTGCTGATTATATCCTTTAATTTCATAACGCACCTCCCTTGAATTTATCTTTCTGCCGTATTCATATTAATACTGACTTTCAAATGCGTCCCTTTTCCTACCGTGGAATTAAGCACGGTTTCATCGGAACATTTTTTGATATTGCATAATCCCATACCAGCCCCGAATCCCAATTCTCTTACCCAATCAGGGGCAGTAGAATATCCCGGCTCAAAGGCCTTTTTAATATCGGCAATGCCCGGCCCTGAGTCTTTAACATCTATCTGAATTTTATCGGGCCTTACGGTCATTACTATCTCTCCGCCGTCTGTATAAATAACCACGTTCATCTCCGCTTCGTAAGAAGCAATTGCCGCGCGCCTGACAATATTAGGATGTATGCCCAGGCGGTTAAGCGTTTTTCTCAACGCGCTGGAAACTTCCCCTGCCCGGCTAAAATCCTTAGCCTTAACGGAATACTGAAAAGTAAGCGTCGCTTTATCCGCTATAATGTCTTCAAATATATGACTGGCACGGTAACGGTGGATTTCCTCCTCGTGATAATCTACCTCCAGCTCTCTTAGCAAGCTTTCTATGATATCCCCTTTTGTAATAACACCGACTAATTTATTACTTTGCCTATCCAGCACCGGAAAACGCCCAAAACCCATTTGTTCAAGCTTGCTAACCGCGTGCACCAACGGCTCATCGGCATAAAGGGTTTTGACGTTTTTAGTCATCTTTTCTCTTATGGAGCAGTCTTTACCGCCCTCAGCCAGCCACTTTATAAAATCTTCTATGCTTACGATGCCTACCAGTTTATCGCCGTCCATTATCGGCGTGCCGGATATACGATGCGACCTCAATATTTCCCGTAATTGGCGCATTGAAGTGTCAACGGAAGCGGTAATCATATTTTTATGCATCGCGTCTCCCACCTTCAATTCATAAACCAATTCCTGGACTTTAGTAATAGCGGCCCCTTTTTTATTGCGGGGTATTTTTTCTGCGGAGGAAAACGAAGAAGTGTCTTTTTTCTTGTCTCTCATTTGGGGATACCGCAAGCCGGCAGGCCATTCTGGTACAACCTGCCACAGCACTCATACATCGAATATTTGGTTGTCAAGAGAGGTATTTTTCTTTCTTTAGCAAGCTCTATAGTATTAGTATCAGGCGTTTTGCCGCGTACAAAACAAATAGCGGACACCTCTGCCATTTCAGCTGTGCGCACAACCTGAGAATTAGTAAGCCCCGTCAGAAGAAGGGCATTGGGCTTGATAAAAGCCAAAACATCGCTCATCAGGTCTGAGCCGCATGCGATTTTTATTTCATTATCAAGGCATTCTTCCAGGCATAAAACATCCGCTTTTAATAATTCTTTTATGCGTATTAATTTCACACGCTCTCCCTTAACTTTGTTTAATCTTACCCAAAATGCAGCGGGCTATTCCGAGTAAGCCGCGCCTACCTTACAAACTTTTACACATATACCGCACCTGGTACATTTATGCAAATCTATTTGATGAGGCGATTTTACCGTTCCTGAAATAGCTTTAGCGGGGCATTCTCTGGCGCATAAAGTGCATCCCGTACACTTGTCCCGATTAATGCTGTATCTTACCAAGGCCTTACAGACGCCGGCAGGGCATTTCTTATGTTTTATATGGTCTATATATTCATCCCTAAAATGCCGCAATGTGCTCAATACCGGATTTGGCAATGTCTGGCCCAAACCGCACATAGAAGCATCTTTAACCGCCAGGCACAATTCTTCTAAAAAGGCAAGATCATCTTCTTTGCCTTCCCCGTTGGATATGTTATCCAAAATTTCAATAAGCGTTGCCGCTCCTTCGCGGCAGGTAGAACATTTTCCGCAGGATTCATCGCTGGTAAAATGAAGAAAAAACTTCGCTATGTCAACAATGCATGTATCCTCATCCATTACCACCATTCCTCCGGAACCCATTATTGCCCCTGCTTCTTTAAGACGTTCATAATCTACCGGCAGATGCAAAAGACGCGCCGGGATAAACCCTCCGGAAGGGCCCCCTGTCTGAACCGCTTTTAGTTTTTTGTTGTTGGGAATACCCGCGCCGATATCATATATTATCTCGCGCAAGGTTATACCCATAGGCACCTCAACTAAACCGGCGTTGTTTACATTACCGGCGAGCGAAAAAACTTTTGTCCCGCGGCTTGTTTCCGTACCTATCTTAGAAAACCACACAGCACTCCAGTTTATTATCATCGCTACATTAGCCCATGTTTCTACGTTATTAATATTAGTGGGAAAACCCCATAAGCCGGATTCCGCGGGAAAAGGCGGCTTCTGCGTCGGCTCAGGAACTTTACTCTCAATAGAATGTATCAGTGAGGTTTCCTCGCCGCAGACAAAAGCTCCCGCTCCTTCAAAAATCTTAATCTCGAAATTAAACCCCGTATCCAGTATATTTTCTCCCAATAAACCGTATTCTTTGGCCTGTTTCAGGGCTTTTTTCATCCTTTCTATGGCAAGAGGATATTCAATCCTTAAATATATATAACCTTCCGTGGCGCCCATGGCGTATGCGCCTATAGACATGCCTTCAATAATCGAATGCGGATCGGCTTCCACGATACTTCTATCCATAAAAGCGCCCGGATCACCCTCGTCAGCATTGCATATAACATAGGCAGAAGCCGAAGGATCAGAACTTTTACGCTTTAAAACCTGCGCCCGGCAAATCTGCCATTTTTTCCCGGTAGGAAATCCCGCGCCTCCCCTGCCGCGCAGTCCAGAGGCATCAATTTCCTTTATCACTTCTTCCGGGCTCATCTTAGTTAAAGCCTTTACTAACGCCTTATAACCATCATTGGCAATATACTCATCAATGCTTTCCGGGTCTATTACGCCGCGGTTTCGTAATGCTATTAAACGCTGGTCTTTAAAAAACGGAATGTCATTTATTTTGGGAATAGGGATTTTCTCTACCTCGGATACATACATAAGAGACTTTACCGGCCTACCTTTCAAAAAATGCTCCTGGACCAGATTGGGGATATCCTTCTCTTTTAGGTATTGATAAAAAATTCCTTCCGGCTGAACGGTGAGTATCGGGCCCTTTACACAAAGGCCGCTTGCGCCTGTCTGGACCACAAGAATATCATTCTCAAGGCTGTTCTTTACGATCTCCGCCTCAAGGGCATTTTTTATTTTTAAGGCGCCGTTAGATATACAATTAGTACAGGTACAAATTAAGGCGTGTAAACGTTGCATAGTCTCCTCTATAACTTATATCCTCATTTAAAGAACTCTTTCGCTGCCGGCGGCCAAAGCGTACTCTTTAACAATATTACCGCCAATAACGTGCTTTTCTATTATTTCTTTCGCCTTTTCCGGCGTTAAGTCAACATACTTAACCGCGGGCTCATTCACAAGCTCAATAGTAGCCATCGGTTCCCGGCTGCAAAATCCGGCACAGCTGGATGCCGTTAAAATCACATCTTTTAAATCTTTTTTTTCTACCTCCTCCATGAAGGCGGTCATAACCGCCCGCGCTCCGGCAGCAATCCCGCAGGTCCCCATATGCACGATAACCCTTGCCCGTGCCTCCCCCTCACGCAGGTTTATGAGCTTCTTCATTTTTTGCGCTATTCTCTCTAAGTCTTCGGGTTTAAGTTTTGCCATAGCGTAGACTCCATTATTTATATTTTCGTAAAATATCATCCATCATGCCGATTCTCACATATCCGTAAATTTCGTCATTTACGGATATCGCCGGCGATTGCCCGCAGCATCCTATACAGTTGACGGTTTCAAGGCTAAACATTAAATCACGTGTCGTCTCGCCTACCTTTATGCCCAATTTGTTCTCCAGGGAATGCAGGATCCTGTTTCCGCCCTTCACATAACAGGATGTACCCAAACAAACCCTGATCATATTCTTGCCTCTGGGTTTAAGGCTGAAGGCATTGTAAAAAGTAGCTACGCGAAACACATGGCTGTAAGGCAGGCCCAGCTCGCCGGAAAGATACCAAAGCACATGTTCGGGGAAATAAGTATAGCTGGTATTTATTTCCTGTAACATTAAAATTAAAGAACTTTTTACATTTTTATAAGCGTTAATTATCTCGTCAATCCTTGATTTTTCTCTTGCTTCAATTTTAGCCGGGCCCCTTTCATACTCGGCTTCTTTCGGCTGCCTGTCTATTTTAAAAACCCACCTTAGGCTCTTATCGTAACTGCGGTTGGCTACTATATTTTTGACGGTGGTTAAATAATCGGGGATATATATTTCTATGTCGTTTCTAACCTTCACCTGGCAGGCAAGGCGCATATTATCAAGTTTTTCCTGGCGGCTCATAAATGCCTCTTCGGTGGGAAGTATCTCTCCTCCGCCGCCTACTACCTTTATCTTGCAATATCCGCAAGTAGCCTTTCCTCCGCAGGAAGAAGAAAGATTAATTTTATTTTCCGCTAAAGCCGCGAGTAAACTATCCCCGCCCTCAACAACAAACTCTTTCTCAGCGTCATCCTGCTTAACGATTATTTTACACTCGCCATAATTAACAAGCAGCCTTTCAGCTATAATCAAAACTATAGCTATCAGAATTAAAATTATGTTCATTATTAAAATTGGCGCCATATCTGCGATATCCTAAGCTTAAAACTTATCGTAATATATGAATATTTCTGCTATTCCTTTGTTGCCAAGTACTTTAACCGCGGCATCAATCATAGGCGGCGGGCCGCATAAATAAGCTTCAGCATAAGCTCCCGGCTCAATAAATTTTTCTACGGCATGCGTAATTAACCCCGTCTCGCCTGTCCAGCTATCTTGCGGGTCCGGCTCTGAAAGCGCCGGGACATAGCGGAAATTAGGAAATTGACGCGAAAGAGCGAATAATTCCTCAGTGTAAAACAAATCCGCTTTTTTGCGCGCGCCGAAAAAATAAGTCAGTCGCCTGGGCATGCCTTTTTCCTTCAAATGAAGAAGTATTGAGCGGATCGGGGCCATTCCGCAACCTCCGGCAATACAGATTATTCCCCGGTCAGAATCTTCTCTTAAATAAAAATCACCGAATGGCCCGGTAATGTTAATTTTATCGTTGGTATCCAGGACTTCATGGATATATCCGGAGCATAATCCGCCGGGGACAAAACGCACAAGAAGCTCAATAAGATTGGCGGATGACGGCGCGGAGGCGATGGAATAAGCCCTGAACTCATCGGTGCCCGGGACTTTAAATTGTACATACTGCCCCGGCTTAAACTCAATGCGCGAAGGCTCATCAAGCTTTATAGCGACGCGTTTTATATCATGCGTTAAATCTTCCATGGCATATATGGTCGCTTTATATTCCCGGGCATTAAGCAAATCCTCCGAAATCAACACCTCAATATCGTTTCTTACTTTTACCTGACAAGCCAGTCTTATGCCGCTCTGTCTTTCCTTGCGCCCGATAAAAATCTCCTCAGTGGGTAATATATGGCCGCCGCCTGATAAAACTTCTATCTTACAATAACCGCAAGTAGCCTTACCACCGCAAGCAGAAGGTATAAAAATCTTGTTTGCGGCAAAATAATTCAAAAGGGTATCGCCGCCTTCAACAGCAAGGATCTTTTCTTTATTAATGGTAATAGAGCATTCACCATAAAAAACAAGCAATCTCTCGGCTATTATGAGAATAACCGTAATCGCAAAAAGGATAGAATTCATTATAAGGATAGGAGTAAAAACCGGCGAGTCCATATTTAGTCGTTAGTCGTTAGTCGTTAGATTTGCCTTTTACTAAATACTATCAACTAACGACTATTTACTGTAGTGTTACCATTCCCGCAAAGCCCATAAACGCAAAAGCCAGGAGCCCGGCAATAATCATGGTAATACCCGCTCCTCTTAACCCTTTCGGAACATCGCTGTTTATCATCATTTTTTGTTTTATGGCAGCCATGATAATAATCGCCAGGGCCCAACCGATACTGGAGCCCAAAGCAAAAACAACGGTTTCGATAAAACCGTATTTGCGCAAAACCATGAATAGGGAAACCGCCAACACCATGCAGTTTACCGTAATCAAAGGTAAAAATATACCAAAGGAGGTCTGCAGCGGAGGAAAAAATTTTTCGATCAGCATCTCCAGTAACTGCACGGTCGCGGCAATAACGATGATAAAAACAAGATAATAAATCAATTCTGAGCCGTTGGGAATCAAAATTTTGTTATATATCGGCCAATTAATAACCGTCGCCAGAGTTACCACAAAGATAACCGATATGCCCATCCCTACCGCTGTATTAAAATTACGCGATATAACGATAAAAGGGCACATCCCTAAAATATAGGTAAGCGCGATATTATGAGTAAATATAGAAGCTATGAATATCGTAATTAGTTCCATAATTGAAAAATTTAAAATTCAGAATGTATCGCTATAGCCGAATTCCTTGATTTTGCATTTTAGATTCTGAATTTTTATTGCTCTGTCTTTTTTGCCAATGTCCTTAATATCCAAAGATAGACGCCTAAAAGGAAGAACGCCCCCGGGGCAACCGCCATCATTACCCAGTCCTGCCACCATCCCGGCATAATCCTGAATTCCAATATTGTACCAAATGCCATAGACTCTCTTACTATTGCCATAAATATTAAAACAAGGCTATATCCCAGCCCGCATCCTAACGCGTCAAGAACCGAATAAAACACGGTATTTTTTACGGCATAAGCTTCACATCTTCCCATAATTATACAGTTGGTGATTATTAATCCGACATACGGCCCCAACG
Organism: Candidatus Ghiorseimicrobium undicola; assembly: GCA_002796125.1. Classification (GTDB taxonomy): domain Bacteria; phylum Omnitrophota; class Gorgyraeia; order Ghiorseimicrobiales; family Ghiorseimicrobiaceae; genus Ghiorseimicrobium; species Ghiorseimicrobium undicola. Next base: position 1,448 of record PCWA01000041.1, on the reverse strand, counting down.
CCTCGCTCAAAGGCGGGAAAAACGCCTTAAGGAAATTATCCACGCATATAACAAATGTGGCAATAACCACCATATAGGTAAGGATCCTTACTCTGGGCGGGATAAGATTCCGTAACAAAGAAATGAATAACGAGCTGAATATCAAACAAAAAGTAACCCCGGCGCCCATAGCAAGCGCGTTAGCCACTTTATTAGTAATCGCAAGCGCAGAACATATACCCAGCACCATGCAAAATATAGGGTTATCAAGCCATAACCCCGCACTTAAAGTCTTAAACCACTTTGTATGCATTATATTTCTTTTTGGCTGTTTCTTAGGCATGCCCCCTCACCTTTCCAACACCGCCACATACTCGCTTATTGTCTTATTTAATAAATCTTCCAAGGCCTTGCTTGTACCTGTGGCTCCGGTAATGCTATCTATTTCGTTATCTTTGGCTGCCGGCCCCTTAACGAATATCAGGCTTGGGCGAAAGCTTTTTCCCTTAAATTGGTTCAAAAAGCTTTCTTCGGTTATGCGCCCGCCTAAACCGGGAGTTTCTTCCTGTTTTAATATCTTAATATTGGAGATCTTATTAAGCGAGCTGTCTATGCTCACTATGCCTTTTATCGGGCCCCAAAGGCCCGCGCCGCTGAACTGAAAAGCTATTGCTTTGTCCTGATAACGGTAAAAAATCAGGCCGTCTTTAGATACCACCTTAACATTATTATCAAAAACCTGCTCAACTTTAACGCTCTCGTATTCTATGTTCAGCGCCTCTAGAACAGAAGATTTTAATTTTAATTCTTCGTTTTTGGCAATCAGCGGGGATGTATAGTTATTTAAAGCAACCAGCAGCCCGCTGGAAGATGCTCCCAAACAAATCACAAAAATAATAATTTTTAAGGCTTTTTTCATGTAATGAGCCCCCAACTTACGGAGTAAGACGAACGTAAGTTGTATGGGCGAATTAATCCCGAAGCTTGCCGGGGAAAATATCGAAGAGATTTTCCTCGGCGTTTAAGCAAGGGATATGATATCATATTTTTGGCCGATTGTATTTTATCGACAGCACAATATGGTCAATTAAGGGCGTCAGCGCGTTAAACATTAAAATACTGAACATTACCCCTTCAACATAACCGGAAATAGCCCTGATAAGAACAGTGAGCAGGCCTAAAATAATACCGCCTATCCATTTCCCCGCTTTAGTGAAAGGGCATGTTACAGGGTCGGTTATCATAAATAACGCTCCGAATAAAAGGCCTCCGGTCAATAGCTGAAAATAAACAGGAGCAAATTTCGCCGGCGCAAATTTATTGCCCAGAAAAGAAAATAAAGCAACAGTAAATAAATAGGAAAATGGCAATCTCCAGTTACTGACGCGGCAAATTATTAAAAATATTCCTCCTAAAATTATTCCCAGGCGGAATACCTCGCCGATACACCCTCCTCCGTATCCAAACAA
>PCWA01000031.1 GCA_002796125.1 Candidatus Ghiorseimicrobium undicola | reverse complement strand
CGCTGGGCATGGCCGACACCAAAAATAAAGCTGCGGCTTAAAAGGGAGACCTTGATATTAATCCCCAGAAAAATTAATCCGGCCAGTATCAATGCCGCTTTATTTCTCATTCAAACTCCAGTCATACTCCAGCCATTGAATCTTGCCGCTGTCGGGCAAGTTTTTGTTTTGAGGGATATATTTCTTAATAAAAATTATGCTTCCCCCTGCTTTCTCAAAGTCTTCTTTAAACCATTTGAAGATGAGCGAAAGATAAAATGTATTCGTACTACCGTCATAATTGAATTTTTTGGGATTTTGCATAAATTTCGTGACTGCATCATTCAACTGCGAATCCAACTGGTCAAACACATAAGGCTCATCGTGTAGAACGGGACACCCCAAAGACGCGCAAACAATCGCAAAATGAATCCGCGGGTCTTGGAATTCTTTCCTTAATATTTCATTCTCGATATCGTTGAGGCTGACTTCCTTCTCTAAAACGGTGAGGGCTTCTTGATTCCAAACATCGGGGATTTGCTGAATACTGTTAGCGGGATAACGAAGAGCTTGAAGGCCCAAGGAACGTTTTAGCGGGTAATGAACCAACACTAATTTCATGGCCTCGATATTATAGGCGTTGATCCAAAAAGCTTTCTTTTCATCTTGAGACCACCTGTCATATTCCTCTTTCTTCACATTTTCCAATTGAGAAACAATGGTATTAAACAAAGCGGGATTTGTTTGAACTGCTGAGTAATTCACTAAACCATCTTTTAGATAAAGATCCAAGAATTTCTGCCATGAAGAATAATCAGAGGCAAAGGCGGGAAGCGAAAATGAAGAGGCGATATAGATTCCTAAAAACAATGAGGTTATTTTTATCTTTTTTAAGGGCATCATATGTTATGAGATCAAACGATGAGCTTTTCGAGCTCCTCTAAAGGCATATCGGAAACCAATATACAGGCCGTCCCATCTTCCGGATGAAAACAAAAAATAGTGTGGTATCCTTTTTCCGTCTTGACCAAACGCATCCCAAAAGGCTTTATCCCTGATTTAGCAGATGACTTGGGCAAAGGAACATCATGTAAATCGGTATAAAAGGCTGAAATTTTATATCCGTCTTTCTCCAGCAGAAAATAGGCTGATTTTTTATCCTTAAGATGCACCAGCCTTCCCCCCACCAGATGCACCTTACTTAAATTGATATGCGGCGGCGTTACGGCAAAATCCGTCTTCCCTCGAAACCATGCCAAGGCCTCTTTGATGTCGCTGGTTTGAAATTCTAAGGGATAAATCCCTCTTAAATATTCCAGATGATTTTCAACAGCCTCGCTAAAAACAGGGAAAGTATTATCGCCAGAGGAGCGCAGATTAAAAAAGACGGCAATACCTATAACCAGCAAAGCAAAAGATGGGGCGATCTGCCTGGCAAAGACGTATCTCCAAGAAAATCTTCTTTTTCTCTTTTCTAGCTGTTCAACCACAGCCTCGCGGAGGACAAATGGGGCTTTCTCTTTAATAAGGTGAGTTTTTAAGACGTGCCCGAATTTTCGTTCTTTCTCTAACTCCAAAGAACACATCGGGCAATTTGATAAATGCCTTTCCATTTCGGGCCTGAGATTCTCATCAAGCTCGCCATCAAGGAAGGCATATAAATACTCTTGAAATCTTTGGCAATCCATTGTTAGTACTCCTTTTTAGCCAGCAGAATCATCTTCTTTTTCATGCACTGTCTGGCCATAAATAAACGCGACATAACCGTTCCAATGGGACATTTCATAACTTCGGCGATTTCTTTATAAGGAAGTTCTTCCACATAAAACAGCATTAACGTCGTTCTTAATTCTTCAGGCAATTGACCCAGAGACTGCTGGAGAGCCTCACTAAATAATTCCTCCTCAAACCCGGTAAATTCAGGAAGGCTGATAAAATTTTCAACCTCTTCATAATTGACCTTGAGTGGTTCACGGCTTTTCTTCCGATATTCGTTAATAAAAATATTTCTTACAATAGTGAACATCCACGCCTTAAAATTAGTTCCTTCTGCAAATTTATGGTAAGCCTTAAACCCTCTAAAAGAAGCCTCCTGGACAAGATCCTCAGCCTCCTCCCGATTACGGGTCAGGCGATAGGCAAAGTTATAAAGAGAATCTATATGCTCAAGTAGATTGTCTTCAAAAGACTCTTTGGATTTTTCGTTTTGGAATAATCTAAACATAAAAGTATCTACCCACTATGCCCTTCTGCTTATGATAACAATCCCAAAGGCGTATTTATTCAAAATATTTTTGATTTCTGTAATGATTTTAAATCGAACAGGGGGGAATCGACATACAAAAACGAGTTTGTCGGGGGTACAAGTGCCCCGACAAACCGTTGGGCTGGGTTGGGAACATCATGGGACATCAGCGCGGAGAAGCTTCCTTAATATTACAGCAGGCCATTCGGGTCAAGGCAACGGCCAGGGCCATCAGGATCCAGAGGAATGTCCCCAGCGAAGCCGAATAAAAAAACGTATCAAAACCGCTGTGGAACAAAAACCCGGCGTATCCCAACAGCAAAGCTGGCAAAAGGCGGCGGCAGGCTTCGTGATTGGATTTCAAGACGACGGCGACGGCATTGTAGAAAATGGTTGCATGAATCCACAAAAAACTCAACAGGCCGAAAATCCCGATTTCCGCCCACATCTGCAGATAACAGTTGTGGGGATACTCTCCCCAATTGATTTTGAAAGGAACAACAGCGTCAACATAGGCGTTAAGCCCGCCGCCGAAAAGTCCTTTGGCCTGAATCAGATGCCAGCTTTCTGTCCAGAATGTTTTTCGGCCGAAGGAATCCATCACCAGCGTCGCGTCCATGTGCGCGCGCTCGGTAACCATCTTGTGAGGAAAATACATCCAGAACGCAATCATCAACAGAACCACCGGAATTCTCAATCGTTTTTCGAGAATCGCCATACCCGTCATCCCCAGGACAAAAGCCAGCCATCCGCCGCGAGAATATGTTAATCCCAGACAAAACACCAGGACAACAAACACGAACAAAAAAAACAAACGTAAATTCCTTTCAGACACCACCCGGATCGTGAAGGCATGAAGTTCCCGGGTCTTCCAGGCCAGCATCAGGACCAAGGGCGCAAACGTCATCAAATAAGCGGCCATATCCGTCGGGGCTTTCATGGTGGATTGCACGCGCCCATCCATCAGCGGACGGTGGCGGATGAAATCCTCCCCGAAAATGTATTGAGACAATCCCGCCAGGCACAGAACAAAAATGCCTGCAATCGCAGAGATTAAAAACCAGCGGATCCGGTCTTCACTGCGCATGACGCGGATAAAAATGTAAAACAGCCCCACGC
>PCWA01000042.1 GCA_002796125.1 Candidatus Ghiorseimicrobium undicola | reverse complement strand
GCTTGTGCTGTCCGGAAAAGATACATTGCTATAAAGCTTCTTATAATCCGAACGTTTGAGATCGCTGTTATCCCCGGGATTAGGCATTCCTTCGCCGCTATCAACGATTCCATCTCCGTTGAGGTCGTTTATCACGGTAAAATTTATTGTATTGTCGTCTATCCAGCTCTTGTCCAGTTCGTATTCACAGGACAAATCAATGAATGTCTTCTCAAGCGCCGCTCTTGCCATGTACTCCGCTGAGCCCAGAGCGAGCTCATGCTTTGCCCTGTTCCTTTCGCTTATGGTGGCGGCCACATAGCAGGTAAGCAAAATGCTCACCATGCTCACCATAACAATCGCCAGCATTAGCGCGATACCTTTGTCTTTGCGTCTACTCATCATTCACCCCGTTAGAGATAGGCCGCCGCAGGCGGCCGTCTATCTAACTCAAGCCCATTTAAAAACTTGTGTTTCACTAAAAACCTTGCTCCTGTAAATATTCTCCCGTTATCTCTAACGGGGTTAGTTCTTAAAATCCACCGATGCCGACGACCTTAGGCTAATTGCCGGCACAATACCCCGTTGCGCTTGTTTTGTAGCCCTCATACCTATGTTTAATGAATTCCCTGATAAAATAAAACGCAAGTCTTCAATATCATTGACCAAGACAGAGCTGGGTGCCCCTGACCTAATGAGCTGGTTCGGCATAGTCAAGGCCCCTTGATAATATCTTATCGTAACTCCAAGAGTTGTGCCGTCTCCCCACTGGATGTCATTATTTGCGTCCAAATCCGGCAAAGGAACCTGAAAATCTATGGAGTTGACCGGCACGCTGTCGGTTAACCCGGGGTTTAACTCCAGCAATTTCTGCCTGCTTGTTTGGGCTAATTCCTCTTTCATTTTATTAAGCCCCTGGTTAAGCTGGGCGTAAAGATGGCTCTTGGTATTGCTCATGGTTATGGTAACGTCATAAACCCTTAAGGCCCCAAAGGTTACGGCTGAAATAATGGTCAGGATAGAAAGCGCGACCAGGACTTCCATCAGGCTAAAGCCTTTTCTTCGTATTACGTATAAAAAAAACATCTTCATGCTGTCATCACTCTCTTCCCAGGTAAATCTGGGACGGATAGCCGCGGTTGGCAATCCAGCCACTGGCGTTAATAGGGGAATCCAGGGCGTTGTTTGCGTTAACATCCTCGCTGCCGTTAAGCACGCCATCAAGGGCGGTCCCGCCGCCGGCACCGTTATCTTCGCCGATTATGCGGCCGTTTGCCTGGCGCCAGGAAACGCTAACATCTACCTGATACATGCGGCGCGCCGAATACGAAGACCAGACGTCATTAGCCGAATACCACCCGGGGCCTGAAGGGTTGCTCGGCGCCCCGCCCAAAAGCCAGAGCCTGCCGGCATAGGCAAGTATGGCATGGTCGTTTCTTCCAGGCCAGTCGGCATCACTGGCCTGGAACCAGGAAACGCCGTCGTCAGAATACCAGACTTCATTATTTACATTGCCGCTGATACTGTCTCTGCCTCCGACAATCCACATCTTACCGCTTAATACTGCCGAGCAGTGCTCAAATATACCGGGGATACCCGGGTTCGGCGCCACGGGTGAAGTTTTAGCCCAACTTACTCCGTCGGATGAATACCACACATCATCATAATTAGAGCTTTGATTATATCCGCCGATAATCCAGACTTTATTATCAAAGACAACCGAGCTTGCCCGGCTTCTTATGGACCAGCCGTTTGTTTCATCGCCCGGCAAATTATCGGTATCGTCTTTTATTTTTGCCCAGTCTTGTCCGTTAGATGAAATCCAAACGTCGTTACATAAAGCTGTTAGCGAGCCGCCGCCAACGTTCTGGTCCTGATCTCCGGCCATAAGCAAGATATTGCCGTCAAAAACAACTGCCTCATGTTCCATGCGCGGCCCCCAAAGAGCAGAACCCGTTACCCTAGTCCAGTTTGCCCCGTCAGGAGAAGACCAGACATCGCTTAATGTCCTGGGGCTGGCATCTTTACTGTATCCTCCCAAGATCCAAATCTTATCGTCAAATACAACCACACAAAACCTGCCCCTCCCCATCCAGTCAGTAATGTTATCCGCGCTGGGATTATTGGGTTTAATTTGCTGCCAATTCACTCCGTCAGCAGAAGCCCAGACATCATTATAATAAGTACCGCCGCCCTGCTTTATCCCGCCCAAAATATACATCCTGGGGCCGTTTGTGCCGTCGTCAAAGACAACCGCGCAAAGTTCATACCTGTCTCCCCAAGGAGCGGCTCCGTTTGCCAGCTTCTCATCCCATTTTTCGGAAATATCCGTGACCCTGATGTTGCCGGCGTATTGATTACCGTTTGAATCCGTAGCCGTAAAGGTATTACCCGGCGTGCCGGAATTGGAATAATCATCCCAGACGTCGGTAAAATTATGCGCGCGGATTTCTTCAAACTTAGCCCTGGCAAGCTGTGAGGCAAAAAGCTGCTCCTGGCTCGTATCGCTTAAACTGCGTACGGAAGTAAAAGAGGTGAGGGCCGCGGTAAGAAAGACCACCAATATGCCTATTGAAGCAAGGACTTCAGCGAGGGTAAAGCCAGTATTGTAACGAGATAATTTATACATATTCTTAGAGCACCTGGGCACCAGTCACCAGAACACCAGTAAATTCTTCTGGTGCGCTTATAATAAAAAACGCCATCCGCCGAAGAATTTCAGCAAATGGCCGCTTTTCCTTCGGCAACCCAGCCACCCGAAATTTTAGGGCCTGTGATTTTGCCATGAACCAGAATAAATCCGGTTCACGGCCATAAACCTAACATGGTTTATGGCGCCCTGCGGTTTCCCGCAGTTTGCCCTTAACGAAGTATATATAATATGTAGTAATATAAGTATAGCACATTTTTTATGATTTCACCATACTGTAACATAACCTATTGTGCCTTATAAGGATAACTAGTGCCCTAACTTCTTGATTATTTCCATGATCGGCAAGAACATGGAAAGCGCGATCATGGCAACTATGCCTCCTAAGAATATAATCAGCATCGGCTCAATGAGCGACATAAGGGCGGAAATCGCCGCGTCTGTTTCGGCTTCATAAAACTCGGATATCTTATCAAGCATAGGGGAAATGCTTCCCGTCTCTTCTCCCACGCTAATCATATCTATGACTAAGGGCGGAAAAAGCGTCCCACCCTCAGCCCTCAAGGATTCCCCTATTTTTTCGCCTCTGCCGACGCGGGCTTTCGCGTTTACTAAAGCCCTTTCAATCACAGGATTGCCCGCTGTACGTGCCACTATATCCAAACTGTTTATTATGGAGATGCCGCTCTTAACTAACGTTGCCAACGTGCGGCTGAAGCGCGCCAGCATCACCTTAAGGATAATGTTACCCAAGATGGGGATAGTCAAGCATGCCCTGCCAAACAGCATGCGCCCTTTTTCTGTGGCAATAAATAAACGCGTTACCACAACCGCAATGGCAATAAAAATAAGAATATAAACATAGCAATTTCTAATAAAATCGCTTATCCCGATGACTATGCGCGTAGGCAGCGGCAAAGTCAATCCCAGCGATACAAACATTTCTTTAAAAGACGGGATTACTTTGATAAAAATAAAAGCGGTAATCACTACCGCCATGGTGATAACTACTGAGGGATATATTAAGGCGCCTTTTAACTTACGCGCTAATTTATCTATGTCTTCCAGGTAACCCGCCATCTTTTCCAATATTAAATCCAAGGCACCGCCCATTTCTCCGGCCTTAACCATATTTATGTAAATTGAAGAAAATATCTTGGGGTGGCCGGCGAGCGCCTCGGAAAGGCTTCTGCCGGATTCTATATTCAGCTGGAGGGAATTAACGATTTTCTGTAGTGATTTATTTTCTATCTGTGCCTGCATAATACTAAGCCCCTTAACCAGCGGCACGCCCGCCTTGACAAGCGTTGCCAGCTGGCGGGAGAAAACCACTAAGTCTCCCAGCTTTATAGCTTTTTCTTTTCCAAAAAGCGTTACCTTCTGCGCGCCAACCTCTTCAACCGAAATGATGGTTACCAATTCTTTCCTCAGGAAAGAAATTACGCTGTTGCGGTCCGTGGACTCAACCTCTCCCTGAATCTTCTTGCCCTCTTCGTTTATTATCGTATATTTGAAATTAGCCATTGTGATAAAATTTTCACTCTGCCGGTGTTACGCGCATAATCTCTTCCAGGGAGATTTCTCCCCGCATGCCCTTTTCCAGAGCGTCCTCCCTGAGCGTGCGCATGCCATGCTTACGGGCGTAATCCCGTATCTCCTCTATTGATATCTTATCCATCACCATTTGCTTTATTTTTTCATCTAAAAGAAGCGCCTCCACTATCGCCACCCTTCCTGAATAACCCGTGCCTTCGCAGTCAGGGCAGCCTTTGCCGCGATAAAAATTCAGCGTTTTTTCTTTGATATTATCCGGCAGGCCGGATATTTTATCCGCGGCCACCTCATAGGATTCTTTACATTTTGGGCATATTTTACGCGCCAGGCGCTGGGCGGCGATGAGAATAAGCGTAGAAGAAATAAGAAACGGCTCAACCTGCATATCCATAAGCCTTACGATAGCGCTGGGCGCGTCATTTGTATGCAATGTGCTTAATATTATATGCCCTGTTAAAGCCGCCTTCATGGCAATGTCAACCGTCTCAGAGTCGCGTATTTCTCCGATCATTATAACATCCGGGCTTTGCCGCAAGACCGCTCTGAGGGCGGCGGCAAAATTAAACCCAATGTCGGCCTTTATCTGAATTTGAGTAAGCCCCTGCAGCTGATACTCAACAGGGTCTTCGACGGTCACCAGATGTTTTTGCGGAGTATTCAGGCGGTTCATTATAGAATAAAGCGTGGTGGACTTTCCTGAGCCGGTGGGGCCGGTTAAAAGTATCATCCCGTAAGGCCGGTTTGATGCCTTTGTGAAGGCTTCAAAGGCATAAGGCGAAAACCCCAATTTTTCAAGGTCCATAGACATGCTGGATTTATCCAGGATCCTTAAAACGGCTTTTTCTCCAAAATGTATGGGCAGAATGGAGACGCGAAAATCAACCTGCCGGCTGGCGAACTTTGAGGTAAACCTGCCGTCCTGCGGCAGGCGGCGTATGGTTATATCCAGGCCCGAAATTATCTTTATCCGCGCTATTATGGCATTGGTATTTTCCCGGAACAACGGCGTCATCTCGCGCATGATTCCGTCAACGCGGTAACGCAGGCGCAAAACATCAGAATAAGGCTCTATGTGTATATCACTCGCCCGCATCTCAATAGCATCCCTTATAATTCCGTTTACCATATTTACGATCGCCGTGTCCTGGCTGATCTTTGTTATCTCCTCAACATCAATAACCTCATCTACGGGTTTCTGCAAGGAAATGCCTTCTCCCTGCTTTTCTTTTTCTTCGGTTTTTTCTTTCTCTTTGACTATTTCATCTTTTATCAGCTGCTCTATAGCCACAGAACTATAATAATCATCCTGAGACTTTCTAATCTGAATAGCCGTGGCAACAACCGGCTGTATATTGCATTTCGTAATTATCTTAAGGTTGTCCAGTATATAAACCTCAAACGGGTCAACCATGGCTACTGTCAAAACCGAACCCATCTTTGCCAAGGGCATAATTTTATAACTCCTCGCCAGATGTTCAGGAACAAGCCTGAGCACGTCGGTCTCTACTTTATAATTATTGAGGTTTATCGGGGGGATGCCGGCGTCTTCCGAAACGGTAATGAGCTTTTCCAGCTCCTCCTGATTAAAAGGCCCGCTATTTTCTTTTTGCTTAGGCATAAATTAATTTCATTTTATCCGCTGGTTACCCTCACTACTTCCTCCATGGTGGTAAGGCCCTTAAGAGCCAAGGCCGCGGCATTTTCTCTTAATAAGACCATGCCTTCCTTCTGAGCGAATCTGCGTATTTCCGCCTCAGGAGCGCCGTTGACTATCAGCTCTTTTATCCCGGGCGTAACCTCCATTGTTTCCGATAACGCCGCTCTGCCCTTATAGCCCGTATTATTACACTTGGGGCATCCTTTCGGCTTATATAAGCAGGACGCCCTGTCAAAATTCAGAGACGGATTTTCCGCCTTAAGCTCATCCAGTATTTTTTGCGATAAAGGATAAGGCTGCCTGCAATCCGTACATACCGTACGTAATAAAACCTGCGAAGATATCAGAAGGCAGGACGAGCTTATAAGGAACGGTTCAACACCCATATCCGCAAGCCGCACCATAGCGCTGGGAGCCGAAGTCGTATGCAAAGTGGTAAGTATCAAATGCCCGGTAAGCGCTGCCTTAACGGCGATATCGGCGGTCTCTGAATCTCTGATTTCACCCACAAGCACAATATCAGGGTCCTGCCTTAAGATAGAGCGAAGCGCCGCGGCAAAGGTTAAGCCTATAGAATCCTGTACTGCCACCTGATTAATGCCGGAAAGTTCATATTCAATAGGGTCTTCGACGGTAACAATATTTGTCTCAATTGAATTGATGAAATTAAGGGCGGAATAAAGAGTCGTGGTCTTGCCGCTGCCCGTAGGCCCGCAGACCAGAATCATGCCAAACGGCTTAGTTAAATTTCTTTTGAATAAACCAAGCGTCCTCTCGTCAAAGCCTAATTTATTTATATCAAGGATTACTTTTATTTTATCAAGAATACGCAAGACAATCTTTTCTCCTAGGGTAGTCGGTACGGCGGATACGCGGAAATCAATATCTCTGCCCTGAAAACGCATCCGGAACCTCCCTTCCTGAGGAAGCCGGTGCTCGGCGATATCCAAGCCCGACATGACCTTAACGCGGCTGATTATGCCCTCCTGGAAGGACACCGGCAAAGACAGGCGTTCATAAAGAATGCCGTCTATGCGGTAACGTACCCTTATACCCTCGGGCCCGGGCTCTATTAATATATCGCTTGCCCCCTGGTCTATGCCTAAAGCCATAATCTTGGTAACGGCTTTTACTGCCGGCCCGTGCTCAACAAGCGACTTAGAAATATTTTCTTCGAATTTATTGGAATTTTCAGGGTCCATAATTTTTTAGTACCGCTTCTTTCAATTCCGAAAACGAACTAACAAATACTTTAACACTTAATCCGGTTTCTTTCTCTAAGTTTTCCACTATTTTTTCTTCCAGCGGGTTTACCATGGCAACAGTCAGGATATTGCCGATTTTATCTATAGGCATAACACCCAAACTTTGCGCTTTTTCTTTAGGGATAAAGTTTAATACTTGCTGGTCAATAGAATAATTTGTAATTTTAATATAAGGGTAGCCAAATTGCGCGGCGACCGCGCTGTAGATATCTTCCTCGCTGGCCGCGCCCATCTCGACAAAAATCTGCCCCAGCAGCTTATTTTTGTGCGTAGCGCGCTGCAAAGTCAGGGCCTCTTCAAGCTGCTCTCTATTTATCGTGCCCTTTTCTATCAGAAGCTCGCCGATTTTTGCTTTTATTTTTCTCGCGACCGCCATAATCTAACCCTTTATTTCAAATTTCATACTAAGCCGCGGCCTCCCGCGGCAACGAAGAAAAAAAGATTGCGCGCGAAATTCTCTCTATGTTATTTTTTAGCCAAGCATCTTTCGGCTAAGGCGCGCATATAGTTATTTTTGTCGGATTTAGCCACTCTTGACAAAATCTCCTTTGCCGCAGGCGTATTTACCTCTGCCAAAGACAAAACAGCCTGCCGGCGCAATTCCAGGTCTTCATTATGCGTAAACGGCTCAACGGATTCAATCAAGCTCTCATCTTTCAAGTGACCCGCCAGCTCTAAAAGCATAAAACTCGCTTCTCTTTCTTTATTCTCTTCAAAACATTCCCTCAGCCTTTTTATGGCAGGCGCGCCTACGGCCTTAAGCATCTCGGAAACTTTCTTGCGCATGGCATAGCCATCGAAAGTGCCGCTGATAAACTCCGGTTTTTTAAAATATATATCCACTAATTCAGCTTGATTCATCTCGCCGATAAGGATTAAAAAATTACGCATATTGCTTATGCCCCCTGACGAATAATGATAAAAAATGAACGCGGTTGTTTCCAAAAAGTTCGGCAGTCCGGCCATCTCTGAAATAAAATTCTTTATACATGCTTTTATGCCCGCCTCCTGCTGATTTTTTGGATCCATGCGTTTTGCCATTGTGTTAAATATTCGGCTGCTTATCAGATGGTAGATAAAGGCTCTTTGCTCATTAATTTTCAGGTACATGGTTTTTACGTCTATCTCAGCCATATACTCCTGGAGGATTTCTTTGACTATTTTTAAAATATCGGCGTAAACATTCTGTTTTACCTCGCTGTTCAATATCTCCAGTACAAGATTGGCCCTGTCTTCCAGGCGATGCTCTTTCTTAAGGAAACTTTTAATCGATTCTATTATCTTTTTGCGCATCTGGGGTTTTTTATCCAGCGGCTTAAGCAATAAACTGCAGATTAAAAATTTGGCGTCGCCAATTTTATTGCCGCTTAATAATTCTTCAAGCAGCCCGATGAGCAGGTTTATATCAAATAATTCAAACTCATCATCAGGCAAGGTCAGGACGGAATCTATCCTCTTATCCAGCGGCAGGCTCTTCCAGTCATCTTTGCCTGTAAGGCAATCCCTTACTTTTTTATCCGGCTCCAGCTCTAACAGCTTTTCTTCAATTAAAGGCATGGCCTTTTCTTTTTTCTCTTTAGTGGGCAGCGCCTTATCAATAAAATCTTTTACGACTAAAGGGTTGTTTACCCCCTCTTTATAGCTGCGCGTTATTATGTCGGCTATTTCTTCGGCGGGTATCTTATCGATAATATCGTCAATGATATTCTCTTTCTTGGTGCCCAGTATTTTCGGTTTCGCGCGGATAAATTTATTTTTCCATTTCCAGTCCAGCTCGGAAATAACCTTAGACAGCTCGATGGCGACTTTTATATCGTCACTTGTTTCCTTGGTAATCTGCGCGCCTATCTTCCTTATCCCTTCCGTAAATGACTGCAGGGTTTCTTCCGGCCGGCCATCATTTTTAGTTGTGTCTATGGCTATCTTATTCATCGCCTCGGCTATTTTCTTAGGTTCACTGCGTAATTTAGAAACAAAACTTTTAGTATCAATATTATCCTGATCGGCCTTGCCAAGTAAAAAATCCATAATCATGGCGTCTTCGAACTTCTTGCGCGCTTTTGTCTTTCCGGAAACGGGGTTAATCAGCGTTTCATAATCAAATTCGTCTATCTTAATGTTGCGCAGTTTTTTTGTTTTTATTAGCCGCTTCCAGCTGTCTTTACCGGACGCCCTATCTTCTCTGGCGGCGCTTATATTGTCCAGCAGCGTGCCGACTTCGTCTTCTGCCGCGCCGCGCCCAAAAGTCAGTATTTTTATATTGCTTTCTACCATTAAAGAAATAAAATCCCCTTCGCCGAATTCCTGTATCTCGCGCAGAGAAAACCTCCTGCCGTTGATAACTAAGCTGTTGCCGGATTCCACTATCTGCAGCTTTGGCACCTGCGCTAATATAAGATTCAGGCTCTGGTGTATATCCCTGACAAAATTGCTGCGTATAGAACTTCCGGGAGGATAAAGCTGAAAATTTTTAACCGCCGACTGTATCAGCTTAATCAGCCGGGATATCTCTATTTTCGTAATCGGCTCAAGGATTATTTCCTGCTTTTCGCCTGCGGTTTCTACCCCGGGCTCAACCCCCTCTAAATATTCCGCGATATCGGAAGGACTGAACAATTCGGCGGCCCTTGCTCTAAGCAGCTTTTCATATTTAGCGGCTACTGTCTCGGCATCCGCCTTGCTAAAATGCAAAGAAAGATCCGCGGCAATATTTGACAAGTCTCCACTATGCTCTGCTTCTAAAACCCTGCCTATTTTTTCATGCAATGCCCTGCGCTCTTCCTCATCCAATTCATTATAAAGCGTGCTGGAGATGTTGTTATTTATAAAAGCGAACGTGCCTTTTTTATCGGTTTCATTTACCAGATGTTTTCTTTTGGCCCTGGCCATAACTTCAAAAATGTAGCCTTCGTTATTTTGCCCTATTTTCTTAAGAAGGTCCACGCTGAAATTTTCGCCGACTACCGCCGCCTGGACTATTAATTCTTTGGTTTCTTTATCCAGGTTTTTTAGCCTCTTTTTGATAGTTGCCTCTAAAGAATTGGGTATGTCAATACTGGCCACATCTCCCCGCAGGCTCCAGGAATTATCTTTATACATCATAAGCCTGTTTTCAGCCAGCGATTTAAATATCTCTTCTATAAAAGCCGGGTTTCCTTTGGTAATATCAAATACCAAGTTATTAAGTTCTTTTGCTTCTTTTAACCCCGGGAACATTGCCTCTATCATCTCATAAGTATCCCGCTGGCCTAAATTTTGCAAATCTACCTCCATAGAATTATCGCTATTATGCAAATCTTCAACCAGCTGTATGAGAGAGCTTTCTTTGTCCTTATTTAGCAGGTGTTTTTTAACTGTCGCGGCAATAAATATATTTCTTTTACGCTCGTATTTAATAAGATAACGCAGCATCTCTATGCTGGCGTTGTCCGCCCATTGCAAATCATCAAAAGAAAAAACTAAAGGATGCTTTTTGTTTATCGCCATAAGCAAATTGGACATTGCCTTAAAAAGAGAGCTTTTCGACTGTTTTTTGGCAATGCCCGAGGGCTGCATCCCCTCTATCTGCGGCAATAATTTACTTATCTCTACCAGGTCATCGCTTGAAATCGCCGAAAATATTTCTTTTACTTCCAAGTCGCCTAAATCGACTTTGCTCAAATAATTATCCACCGCGTGAGCTAAAAGATAATACGGTTCTTGCTCATATTTAAGCGAGCCTTTTGAGCGCATAATCGCCGACTTAGGGCCGGCGTACTTATTAAATTCATCCAGCAGGCGGCTTTTACCCACTCCAGTATCGGCAAATATAATCGCGGATGCCATTAAGCCGCTATTTATTACCTTGTCTTCAAATATTTGCTTAATGCCGGCCATTTCATCATATCTGTCTATGAAAACGGGGCATGGGAAAGAATCCAGCGCGATTTGAAAATCAGCCGTCTCAAGCGTCACTTCTTTGGCGTGGCAGATTTGATTTCTGCCTTTTTCCTTGGATAAATAAAGCGCCTTATCCGCCAGATCCAAAAGCTTGTCCACGTCTGCGGCGTCTTCCGGACAAAGCGAAAACCCTATACTTATGGTCAAGCGCAGCTCTTCTCCGCCTTTCAACTTTATTATGCTTGAATTTACCTGTTCAACCAGGCGGCCGCCTAATTTTATACCGTTATCGCGGTCTATGCCCGGTAAAAGTATGACGAATTCATCCCCGGCGTACCTTATCACCATGTCTGTCGCGCGCCTGGATTTTTTTAAAAAATCGGAAAATTTCTGCAGGATTTCATCGCCGGCAAGATGGCCATAGGTATCATTCAGGTCTTTAAAATTATCTATATCAAGCATGAAGACACCCAAGGAATAGTTGCTGGCCTGGGCTTTTTTTATTTCCTGGGGGAGAAATTCGTATAGATAATAGCGGTTAAATAACCCTGTAAGAGGGTCGATAAAGGTCGGCTTTTCAAACCGGATATCGCTATCCGGCTGATTAGGGAATATTTTCTCATTATCCATTAGGGTTTATTATATAACCGCAAGGCAAAGCGTGTCAATAAGATAAAAGTTTTTTTATGATATTAAAACATGAGCAGGACTTCAAAAACTTCTTTGTCATCCTGGCGGTAGTAGGGGACGGAAGGAAATGGTGAAGACTGCCTTATTATTTCCTTGGCAACGTTATCCATTCTTTCATCGGTATCGGAAGAAACCACTCTCGGCTCGCCGTCTATTTTGCCGTCTTTGTCGAGGGAAAATTTAACTTTTATATTAGCTTTTACATTTATCTCTTCTCTGCCTTCAGCAGAAACAAAAGAAAGGGTCTGCCTTATTTTTTCAATTATCTTGGAATAGTACCACTCTCTGTCTTTATCAGCTGGCGGCGTAGGCGCGCTTGCCGGCTCCGCCATCATATTATTATTCTGTTTCTCAAAAACTTTTCCGGATGCCTTCCCATCGCCTGGATATTGGCTATTTTGCTTGAGGCCGCTGTCTTGTGCTAAATCATCACCTCCGGCTTTATAATCTTTCCGGAATTCATCCAATACTTCCGTTTCTCCCATCGCGCCGGCCATTTTTTCATTTATCTCCATCTCAATAGATTTATCTCCCGAAATAATACGGGGGGTAAGCACTATAACAAGCTCGCTTTTTATCCACTCGTCGGATTTGTTTCTAAAAAGCGCGCCCAAAAAAGGTATTTTCCCCAATACCGGCACTTGTTTTCTTTCTTTATCGCGGCTGACCTTGCGCAAACCCCCGATAATAACGCTGACGCCGTCTTTTACCATAACGGTAGTTTCCGCCTCCGAAGTAGAAACTATGGGGATCTCCGTGATCTTGTCATCACTGGTAATCTGCTTTCTTTCTGAAGAGCTAATCTCGGGCTTTATCTTTAAAGTAATATATCCTTTTCTGTTTATGGTGGGAGTAACATAAAGTTTAACCCCCACATCCACATAATTGACTTCCTGCGAAGTAATGGCGGAAGAATCGCTTTGTGAAACAGAAGAAGTTATATAGGCGTCTTTTGTGCCAACCAGAATTTTTGCTTCCTGGTTATTGACCACGAGAATCCGCGGGCTTGAAAGCACGCGGCTTTCCCCGAAAATTTCCAGAAATTCAAGCATCCCGCTATACTGCCCCGGCTCGCCTACCGGAACGCCGGTAGCCCCTATAGAAAGCTTCTCCGCCGAAGTAGTGGGGATTGTGAAAGTTTCAGTTACTTTAAAGTATTTTTTTATCCAGTGGTCCCAGTTAATTCCCGAATAAAACTTCCTTGAAGGTTTTATTTCTACGATCTTGGAATCTATTAGTACTTGAAGCGGCTTTTCATCAAAAGCGCTTAAAAATTTATCCACCTGTTCTAATTTTTCCGCGTAATCCGTAACGATAATCTTATTGCTGATTTCATCTATTTTCACAAATCCGACATCTTTCGTAAGCGTCTGCGATAATTGCTGTTCTAAATTTTTTACCGGCAAATAATCAAGCTCGTATACTTTTGTTTCTATGGGCCTCTCCAGCCTCGCGATTATATCGGCCATTTGATATATTCTTTCTTCCACATCAATAACCACGATAGTATTGGTGGCCTCATCCACTATAACTTTTCCCACGCTTGATGCCACCTGCAA
The DNA here is from genome assembly GCA_002796125.1 of Candidatus Ghiorseimicrobium undicola. Taxonomy (GTDB): domain Bacteria; phylum Omnitrophota; class Gorgyraeia; order Ghiorseimicrobiales; family Ghiorseimicrobiaceae; genus Ghiorseimicrobium; species Ghiorseimicrobium undicola. The sequence continues at coordinate 1,748 of PCWA01000042.1, read as the reverse complement.
CAGCATCTCTTTTACCTTAGCCGCGCTTCTGTATTTTAAGGTGAACACTTTAAGCCGCCTTTTATCCCAGTATTTATTGCCGTACTTCAGCTCATAGTCTCTGTCGCTCATAACATAGATGATATCGCCTTTTTTTTCATACGCCAGGTTGCCAGCCGCCAGTACTATCTCCAGCGCGTCCCAGACATTTATGTCTTTTAAAAACAAGGTGACCCTGCCGCTTACGTTGCTTCCGATAGATATATTGAAACCGCCGTCATCAGCGAGGATCTTTAAAACATCTATGACATCCATGCCCTTGACGTCAATAGAAGTTGTCCCGGATTTCGCGCTCTTTTTAATTTCTTGATTTTGCGCGAAGGCAATGCCGGAGAATAAAAACAGCGCGCATACACATAACGTTAACAGCTTATAAACGTCATGTGATTTAAACCTACAGGCCTGCCGGCGCCTATTATTATAAATAATCATATTTATTTTTTATAAATAAAGCTCGAATTGCTCTCCGCCATAAGTCAGCACAACGGAACTCTGGCTTATCTCTACGGCCGTAATCCCGTCTAAAAAACTTTCGCCTTCTTTAACATGAAAACTTCTGCCGCTGTTTTTATCTTCGATGATTGCCCTGCGCGGCTCTTTGGATATAATCCCGACGAGTCGCAAGCTGTTTATTGTGTTAGACAGCTCCTCTCTGCTCTTTGTGGCAAGAACCTGTTTTTCTTCCACGTAAAGAGGCGCGAAAATGGGCTTGGTTTGTATTGTTTGCAAAAACGCGCCGTAATCCTTTTTGTCCTGCTTGGCGAAAAAAGGCTTATCCGCTGTTTTTTCAAATCCGGATGGGGTATAAAAATTTTCCTCCGGCGCGTTCTTCCGGCCCGTAATAGATATGGCTATATACGCGCAAGAGGCAATAAGTATCAGAAACAGCAGATTTTTTAATAACTTGAGCTTCGCCATAAAGTTACGAACAGAAAAATACCCATTTTTTTATTTATTACACACCTATTTTAAATCATTGTCAAGCCAAATTTAAGGGACTTTTTAAATTTGAGAGAATACGGTAAAACCGGATGGCGGCAAAAAGGCCTTTTTTGTGGATATCGGCGCTAAATTTCTGAGAGGAATTTGGAAAAGCCGCGGTTCCCGCGGCAGGCCTTTTAGCAAAAATTTTATTCTATGGGGACTTCTCCGCCCATCAATGATAGAGCGGCGCTTCCCGCCTCATTATCAGACGCTATGGCGCTGCTAAAACTGACCTTGTATATTCCGGCGGGAGCGGAATCCTTCGCTTCAAAAATCATATCGGCTACGCCTCCTTCCGGAATGGCGTTGGCATTAAGGCCGAAGATAAGTATTCTCACCTTCCCGGCGGATATCTCAGAATATGATAATATCTTGGCGCTATCATTGGCGGCAGGGCCGATGACCGCCTTTTTAAAGCTTAAGGCGGAGCTATCAAAATCAAAATCAAAACTTAAAGCGAATATGTCTTCTTTTTTATTTTCCAAGCCTAAAATAACCGGAACGATTATCCCGGCTCCGGAGCGTTCTGAAATTTCGCCTACAGCAAGCGTAGCCCCTTCTGATACAGGACAAAAAACAAAAAACGCGGAAATAATCCCCAGCAACAACAATATCTTTTTTCTTTCTTCCGCTCCATTTCGTGTTTTTTTCATCATGGCATTTTCCTTTCTATAAACAGTGCGCGCTATTTTAGGCGCCTAATAATATTATATTGACTATTTCCT
>PCWA01000084.1:88044-138234 GCA_002796125.1 Candidatus Ghiorseimicrobium undicola | reverse complement strand
GGCTTAAAGAATTTGCATATATATACTTTGAGAGGTACAATAATTCTAACTGGGGGTGGCAATGAAGCTTAGAATAGCTTTGATTGTATCTTTTTTTATTGCAGGGTATTTTTCTTTTAGTTATGCGAATGAATTTGTAAGCCTTGATGAGCTTATCAAAGAAGCCCTTAGCAGTAATCCTAAGATTAAAGCGGCTAAAGAAATATGGCAGGCGGAGCAGGAACGAGTAAAAGAGGTAACCGCCCTGCCCGATCCTATGTTTATGTATGGGTTTTTTGGCAAAAATATAGAGACCAGGGCCGGCCCCCAAAAACAAAACTTTAGCCTTAGCCAGAAAATTCCTTTCCCGGGTAAGCTTTCTTTAAAAGGCAAGGCCCAGGAAGAGAAAGCCAAAACAGCAGAAGAAATGTATGAAGCAACAAAGCGCGAGGTTATCAAAAACTTAAAAATAGTTTTTCTGGACTTATACTGGATTGACAGGGCCATTGAGATTACAGAGAGAGAAAAAAATATCTTGATTGATTCTTCAAGCACCTTGCGTAGAAAATATGAAGCAAATCTTATGCCCCAAAGGGATGTTTTAAAAGTAGAGGTTGAAATATCAAACCTGATAGACAAGCTGCTTTTATTGAGGCAGCAGCGTAATACGACAGCTGCTAAAATAAACAGTATAGTCAGCCGCCCGCACAATTATTCTTTGGGTAAAGTTAAGGATATAGATATAAAAGCGATGGATTTTAATACCGAGGAATTGTTTAAGATAGGTACTGCAAGCAGGCAGGAAATAAAGGCATTAAAACACAAGGTTGATAAATCAAAATTTGATAAAACATTGGCAAAATTTGATTTTCTACCGGATTTTACATTTGGTTTTAATTATATTGACGTGGAAGCGGGCCATACAACACAGCCAAACGACGGAGAGGATGCGTGGTTGGCTACAATTTCAATAAACCTTCCCATATGGGAGAATAAATTAAATGCTCAAGTAAGAGAAAAGGAGGCTATGCTTAGAGCGGCAGATGCGGATTTGGAAAGCAAGAACGATGAAGTAGATTATGAAGTCAGCGATTTATATTTTAAATTAATTACTTATAAAGATATAATAAATTTATACGAGACGACGCTTATACCGCAGGCAAACCAGGCTTATGAATCAGTGAAAACCGCTTATGAATCCGGCAAAACCGATTTTTTAAATTGGCTGGATAGCGAAAGAACACTTTTAAAGATAAGGCTTGCCTATTATAAGGCTAAGGCGGATTATGCTAAGAATTTTGCCTTGCTTGAGAGGGCTATAGGCGAAGATTTATAACTTGGGTTTAATTCGCGCTTATCCGCCCGCGGCGGATGTGCTCATTTGAGGTGTCTAAGATGAAAAATAAAAAAATTATTATAATAACCGGGATTCTAATAATTATTACCGCATTTATTATTTTTGTTATCCCGAAGATAAGCGGAAAGGGCAACAACGAACAACAAAGAACCAAGGATGACGAACAAATTTTGTATTATACCTGCGGGATGCATCCGGAGGTAAAATCTGATAAGCCGGGGATGTGCCCGATATGTAATATGGCGCTTATTCCCGTCTATAAAGAAGAAACTAAGCGGCAAATGAAGGATTCCGGTAAAAAAGACAGCAAGAAGAAAATTCTTTTCTATCGTAATCCAATGGATCCATCCATAACTTCAGAGGTGCCCATGAAGGATTCTATGGGCATGGATTATCTGCCGGTATATGAGCAGTCCCAACAAGAGGAAGAAGCATATTACGGCTGTGGTATGCTTGATGGGACTTGTCCTTCTTGCGGCATGGAGGCCGGCGAAGAGTGTGTATGTGCCGAGCATATATTTACAATACAAGGCGTAAAAGAGAATTGCCCGATATGCGGCGGGCCCCTAAGGAAACTCAGCAAAGAGGAAGTAGATAAAATAAAAGGTGTGGTTTCGCGCGTAAAAATAGATAAAGAGCAGTTGGAATTAGCGGGGGTTCGGGTTCAGCCCGTTATTAAAAGGAAGTTATTTAAAGAAATACGCGCGGTAGGCAAAGTTGCTTATGATCCGGATTTGGTTATCGCGCAGGAGGAATACCTTTCCGCCTTTAAATCACATAAAAAAATGGAAGGCAGTTTGATAGAAGAAACAAAAGAGCGTATGCAGGGTTTATTAGAGTCTTCGGAAAGAAAATTAAAACTTTTAGGCATGAATGAGGCGCAGATTAGAAAATTAGAGCAGGAAGGCAATATTCAGAGTAGTTTAATATTACCCGAAGAAAAGATGTGGATTTACGCAGATGTCTATGAGTATGAGCTAAGTTGGGTAAGGACAGGCGCTGAAGTTTTAGTTACGGCAGGAGGTTATCCTGAAGGAGAATTTAAAGGAACGGTTGTTTCAGTCAATCCTGTAGTAGACCCTAAGAAGCGCACTATACGTTTTCGCGCTCAGGTTGATAATATAGGCTTAAAATTAAAACCCGAGATGTATGTTGATGTATTAATACGCAGTGCCTACCAAGGTACAAATGGCGAAGAAGAAGCCTTGGTTATTCCTAAGGAAGCGCTTTTAGATACCGGTAAGCGTAAGGTTGTCTGGATCGATGAAGGCGGAGGAAATTACGAAGGCAGGGTTATTAATGTGGGCCTTGAGGCAACGTCTTTAGTTGACGGCCAGCCGCGTACATTTTATCCGGTGCTAAAAGGTTTAGCTTATGGCGAGCAGGTTGTGACAAAAGCAAATTTCTTAATTGATTCACAAAGCCAGATATCGGGGATAGCTGCATCTAGTTACGGCGGAGCATTAGGGGTTCAAGGACAAGAAGATAAGCCGTCTATGCCTGCTGGGCATCAGCATTAAGAATATGAAAGAAGCCTAATTAACTCGATTAAGGATTAAAGCTGTGGGAGGATAAATAAATGCCCCTTGCCTAAACATCGGGTAAATCTCTTCGATATTTACCCGATAGGCTTCGGGATAATTCGCACTTATAACTTATGTCGCACTTCGTGCTCAATAAGTTATGTGCTCATTAGATGATTAAATCAATAATCGAAACCTGCCTTAAAAACCGCTTTTTAGTTATTGCCGTCTTTGCCTTAATTATTTTCTGGGGTTGGCATTCTATGAGAAATACGCCTATTGATGCCATCCCGGATATCGGCGAACTCCAGATTTTAGTTTATGCTGATTGGCCGGGAAGAAGCCCTAAAGATGTTGAGGACCAGGTTATTTATCCTTTAACCACGGGCCTTATGGGCGTGCCTAAAGTAAAGGTAGTGCGTTCCACAAGCGCTTTCGGTTTTGGCCTGGTGAATATGATTTTCCAGGAAGGGACAGATTTTTACTGGGCAAGAACACGTGTTTTAGAAAGATTGGATTTTGCAAAGAAAGGCCTGCCGAATAATGCTATTGTTATATTGGGCCCTGACGCAACAGCGCTTGGCCAAATATTCTGGTATACGGTTGAGAATGGATATTATTGCCCTAATCATCCGCAGGAACGTTTTGCTAAGACCGGTAAATGCCCGCAAGACGGAGAAGATTTAATAGCTTCTGCTTATGATTTATCCGAGCTTCGTTCAATTCAGGACTGGTATGTAAGGTATCAATTAAACGCGGTAGAGGGCGTTTCTGAAGTGGCATCTGTAGGAGGCTATGTAAAACAGTATCAGATAGACGTAGACCCGAATAAGCTTCTTGTTTATGACATTAAGTTGCATCAGCTTATAGCTGCCGTTGAAAAATCCAATATCGATGTTGGGGCTAAGGTTTTTGAGGAAGGCGGGGCTGAGTTTGTTGTACGCGGCGTAGGTTTTATAAAAACAGTTTCTGATATAGAGAATATAGTGGTGAATGTTCAAGGTGATGTGCCGGTATATGTCAAGAACCTCAGCACAGTTAGCCTGGGGCCTGAATTTAGAAGAAATGCTTTAGATAGGGAGGGTGTTGAAGCGACAGGCGGTGTTGTACTTATGCGTTACGGAGAGAACCCCTTAAAAGTTATCGAGCGGATAAAAAAACGCATAGAGGAATTATCGGTTGGCTTGCCGCATGGTGTGCGCATTGTTTCTTTTTATGACAGGACGGGGTTAATCATGCGCGCCATAGGCACATTAAAAAATGCCCTTATCCAGGAAATCATTATTACTATATTTGTTATAGTTATTTTTCTTCTGCATTTTGCGGGAAGCCTTATTATATCATGTGTTTTGCCCATAGGGGTGTTAATCGCTTTTATCTTAATGTATCAATTTGGGATAGATGCGAATATCATGTCTTTAGGCGGTATTGCCATAGCCGTAGGCGTTATGGTTGACTCAGGATGTGTCTTAGTTGAAAATATATACAGGAAACTCGTTGAGGCAAGAAAGGAAAAAAATACAGATAAGCTTTCTAATTCGGATAGGTTAGATGTTTGTATTGAGGGAGCCGCTGAGGTAGGAAGGCCTGTCCTTTTTGCCGTACTTACCACAATTATAGGTTTTTTGCCTGTCTTTGTATTAACCGGACAAGCAGGCAGGCTTTTTCGCCCCCTGGCTTTTACCAAGACATTTGCTATGTTCGGGGCGGCAGTTATTGCTTTAACGCTTTTACCTGTTTTATGTTATTATCTTTTACGAGGCAGATTAACACCGGTTGAAGAAAATAAAACAGCACGCCTTCTGCATTCTAAATATAAACCTATGCTTTTGTGGTCACTGCAAAACAAAAAAGTTATATTTTTAATCTCAGCGGCGATAGTAATAGTGGGTTTATTCTTAGGCGCAATTATGAAACAAGAATTTATGCCGCCCTTAAATGAGGGCGATCTTTTATTTATGCCTGTTTTGCTTCCGGGGGCATCCCTTACGCAAGTAATGGATGTGATGAAAAAGCAGGATATTATTATAAAGAATGAAATTCCTGAAGTAGAATGGGTTGTGGGGAAGTTAGGAAGGGCGGAGACCGCTACAGACCCAGCACCTGTAATAATGATTGAAACCATTATTCATCTAAAGGATAAGAAATTCTGGAGGCGCAGCATGAGCCGCGATAAGCTTATCCGGGAGATACAGGATAAAACCATGATGCCCGGGGTAAGCCCCATTATGACTCAGCCAATAAGAAATAGAATTGATATGTTGGCTACGGGTATTCAGACACCCGTTGGCGTTAAGGTATTTGGCGATGATTTGGAAAAAATAGTCGATATAGGCGTAAGCGTCGAGAGGATTGTGCGCGATGTGGAAGGAGCGGTGAGCCCGTTTGCTGAGCGCACATCCGAGCGGCCCTATTTTGAGATAGAGATTGATAGGGAGCAGGCTGCCAGATACGGCGTAAAAATAGGCGAGATCCAGCATATTATCATGACTGCTATCGGCGGTATGAATTTGACGACTACCGTAGAAGGCAGGGAAAGATATCCTGTCAGGATACGTTATTTGCGTGAATTACGCGATAGTCCTCAGGCGCTTGAGCGTATATTTGTTCCTACGCCTGGCGGAGAACATATACCGCTTGCGCAACTGGCAAGCTTAAAAAAAGTTCCCGGCCCCGCGGTGATTAATTCAGAGAATACAATTACCTACGCCCGGGTATTCGTTAATGTTAATCAGGAAAAGGTCGGATTAATAGATTTTGTCAATAACGCCAAGGCGGCGGTTAATGCTAAGATAAAAAGCGGAGAATTAAAACTTCCTTCCGGGTATTTTATCAGCTGGTCCGGGCAGTTTGAGTCGGAGATGGAATCGCGCAGGCGCCTCATCCCGTCATTAATCATTGCGTTGAGCATAATTTTGATATTACTTTATATGGCGTTTAAAGATTTTAGTTCCCTTTTTATAATATCCACAGGAATTCCTGTTTCTTTAATGGGTGGGATTATACTTCTATTTATTTTAGGATTCAGATTTTCCACTGCTGTCTGGGTAGGATTTATTGCTATTTTCGGCGTAGCCACAGATGATGCCATATTAGTAATATCAAAAATAAATGATTTATTCAAAAAGCAAGATCCGAAAACAATAGAACAAATTCGTTCAACAATCATTGAGGCATGTCTTTTGAAGGTAAGGCCGGCGATGATGACGACCATGACAACGATTATCGCGCTTATGCCGGTTATGTTATCAAGCGGAACCGGTTCTGAGATAATGAAGCCTATGGCTTCCCCCACCGTGGGCGGACTTATAACCGCGACACTTTCTAATTTGATACTGGTTCCCGTACTGTATTGCTGGATAAAGGAGCGCCAGCTTAAAAAGGCTTTGGTTTAATTATTAATGACACAAACTAAGGAAGGAGGGGTATAAAATGAAAGTTACAATCCGTTATATGCTTCGTCCTGTAGCTCATTGTAAAGAGGGCTGCAGTATTATGTCCTGGGCAAGACGTTAAACTGCCTATTCTAATCGAAAGGAAGATTTTTCATGACTAAAAATGTTGTTTGTATATGTCTTCTGCTTACGGCGGCAATATTGATGACTTGGCGTTTTGCTCTATCCCAGTCGGAGCAGATTTCCATCACGACTTATTATCCTTCTCCGTACGGTATATATGAAGAACTTATAATTTCAGGCAGGCAGGCTATAGGGGATGTCAATGGCGACGGCAGTGTGGATGTGGGTGATTTGGCGGTGGATAACGGGGGCAATCATCTTGATGACAGCTTGACCGTAGCGGGTAGCATTGGCATCGGCATAAACGAACCGGCTGGTTCATTACATATTGCCAGTTCTGCTCCCGGGGCAGTAACTTATGATACTAATTTTCCCGGCCCTAATGCGGCCAGGCCTGCCTGGAGAGCGGGAGCGGCAGGAGCGAATTATGAAATTCAAAGTACTGCTGATTACGTAAACTTTAATCAAGTCTTCGTTATCGATCCTACGGGTAGCGTAGGTATTGGGACGACGACGCCAATTACAACATTAGATGTGAATGGAGGGATTCGTTTTTCTCCTTCCGTTTCTATTTGGACTAGCCCGATATATGGGGTAGGTAATTATAATTTAGGGGCAAAGAGTTTTTGCGCACTTGCATCTTATTATGATACTGACGATTCTAATCCGGGGAGCAGTAGGTGCGTAGTTAGTTTTAATACAGGGGATGGAAACTGGTACCTCGCGGTTTCGCTGGGAGGAGATATGTCAGTAGAGTGCAGCGCAGTTTGTATACAGTAATACAAGAGTAATAATAAAAGCCAGGCTTTAGCTTTGGAAATTAATTTCGTTGTGGAAAATTATTTCAATAAACTTGGAAAATTAAGAAGGACAATCATTAAAATGCGCTCGGTTTTGGCCGCCTATTCCGGCGGCGTAGATAGTTCTTTTTTGCTTAAAGTAACGCATGATATGCTGGGTAATAATCTTTTAGCAGTAATCGCTAAATCCCCCACTTATACAAAATCGGAGTTGAAAGAGGCTGCCGGTTTTTGCAGAAAATATAAGATAAAATATCTGGTAATCGAGACGGACGAATTAAACAATCCGCGTTTTGCTAAAAATCCCAAAAACCGCTGTTTTTACTGTAAGGACGAGCTATTTTCAAAACTAAAACAGATAGCGAGAAAAAAGGGGCTAAACTGCGTAATCGACGGTTCAAATGCCGATGATGCAACAGATTATCGGCCGGGCGCGAAAGCAAAAGAAAAACACGGCATACGTTCACCGCTGCAGGAAGCGGGATTAACAAAAGAAGGCATAAGGAAGCTTTCTAAAGAAATGGGCCTTTCTGTCTGGAATAAGCCGTCTTTGGCCTGTCTTGCTTCGCGTTTTCCCTACAATAGCCGGATCACAAAAAAAGATCTAAAGCGCATTAACAGCGCGGAAGAATTTTTACGCGGACTGGGTTTTAAACAAGTAAGGGTAAGGCATTATAATGGGCTGGCCCGTATTGAACTGCCTAAAGATGATATTGATACAGTTTTGTTAACTGTAAGCCAAAAAATCGTTAACAAATTCAAAAAATTAGGGTATAATTATATAACCTTGGACCTGGAAGGATATAGGTCCGGGAGCATGAACGAAACGTTTAATAAATGAGCACCAGAATACCAGCCACCAGAGCACCAGTAGAATTTTTTAACTGGTGCGCTTATGCTCTGGTGTGCCGGTGCCCTATAATTTAATCATGGAAAAAATATATTTAGATTATGCGGCGACTACGCCGACTGACCCGCAGGTTGTTGAAGCAATGAAGCCGTATTTTACGGATATCTTCGGCAATGCCTCAAGCATACATGCCTTTGGTCAGCAAGCGCGTAAAGGAATGGAGGACGCGCGGCAGATTCTGGCTGATTTTTTGGGCGCCAGAACAGATGAAATCGTATTTACTTCAGGCGGCACAGAGTCAAATAACACCGCTATATTCGGGATAGCACATGCTTTAAAAACCAAAGGTAATCACATTATAACTTCACAAGTAGAGCATCACGCCGTGATCGAGCCGGCCAAATTTTTAGAAAAGCAGGGTTATAAGGTTACCTATTTACCTGTCGACAAGGCAGGGCTGGTAAATCCTGAAGATGTAAAAAGCGCAGTAACCAAAGAAACCATTCTTATCAGCATAATGCATGCAAATAATGAGATAGGCACCGTTGAATCTGTGCCGGAGATTTCAAAAATTGCCAAGGAATATAAAATATGTATGCATACCGACGCTGTCCAGAGTGTTGGGCATATACCGGTTGATGTCAACGAGCTGGGTGTGGATTTATTGTCTCTTTCGGCACATAAGTTTTACGGCCCAAAGGGCGTAGGCGCTTTATATATACGCAAAGGCACAAAGATATCCCCGTATCTTCACGGCGGAGACCAGGAACGCGGCAGGCGTGCTTCTACTTCTAATGTTGCCGGTATCGTCGGCTTAGGCAAAGCGGTGGAGCTTTGCCGTCAAAAAATGGATGAGGAGGGAAGATTCCAAGCTTCTCTTCGCGACAGGCTGATAAAAGAAATACCCGAAAAAATAAGCGATTCATATTTAAACGGCCACGCTGCTAAAAGGCTGCCCAATAATATAAATTTTACCTTTGCCTATATCGAAGGCGAATCTATTCTTTTGAATTTAGATATGCTGGGCATAGCCGCTTCCACAGGCTCGGCTTGTACCTCCAGCAGCCTTGAACCTTCGCATGTTTTACTGGCCATAGGCCTGCCTCATGAGTTAGCGCACGGTTCTTTACGCATAACCCTTGGCCGCTGGACAAAAAAAGAACATATTGATTATCTTCTGGAACACCTGCCAGGCATTGTAGATAAATTGCGCCGCATGTCTCCTCTCTACGAAGGAAAATAATAAAATGGCAAGGCAGATTTTAGATTTTCTTAGAGCCAAGGATGGTTTTGTCTCCGGTGAAGATATAAGCCGGGAATTATCTATTTCCCGCGCCGCGGTCTGGAAACATATAGCGAACCTGCGTTCTATCGGCTATTCAATAGAAGCGGTGCCGCATTTAGGTTACAAGCTTTTATCCATACCCGACAAGCTTCTTCCGGAAGAGGTTTCCCATAATCTTAAAACAAAAATAGTGGGCAAAAATATATTTTATTACGAAACAGTAACTTCTACTATGGACATGGCTTTTGATTTAGGATTTAACGCAGCCCCTGAGGGCACGGTTATTTTTGCCGAACATCAAACTAATGGGCGGGGGCGTCTTGGCAGAAGCTGGCTTTCTCCTAAAGGAAAAGGCCTTTATATGTCTTTGCTGCTAAGGCCGAAATTTCTCCCCCAGGAAGCACCTAAGCTGACTTTAATGGCCGCGGTAAGCATAGTAGAGGCAATAAAAGCACAAACAGGGATATCGGCATTTATAAAATGGCCCAATGATATACTGATAGAAAATAAAAAAGTAGCCGGAATACTTACTGAGATAGACTCTGAACCCGATAGGATAAAATTTGTTAATATCGGCATAGGCGTAAACATAAATTCTATCAGATCTCTTTTGCCTGATGCGGCTACCTCTTTGAGTGCCGAAAGCAAGAAAAGTGTATGCCGTCTGGAATTAACGAAAGATATTCTGCGTTTTATTGAAAAGAATTATTTGATTTTAATAAATGATGGTTTTGATAGCATAAGAGAAAAATGGAAAGCCTCGTCTTCCATATTGGGGCGGCGCATAAAGCTGAATTATCAAAACAGGGAGGTATCGGGTGAGGCGCAGGATATAGATATGGACGGCGCATTGCTTCTAAGGCGGGATTCTGGTTTTATAGAAAGAGTTTTGTCGGGAGACGTAATAAAAGTAAATTAAAATGAAAAATTATGGTTTAAATAAAAAAAAGCGGGTAATGGTAGCGATGTCTGGAGGGGTGGATTCGGCGGTAGGGGCGGCATTGCTTAAAAGACGGGGCTATGAAGTCATAGGCATGACTATGTGCTTTGGGTCTTCCTTCGGCGGGAATTTATCCGAAAAAGAAAAGAAAAGGCCTTCATGCTGTGATATCTCAGGAGTGGAAGATGCCAGGAGAGTGGCGCAGGCATTGGGTATAAGGCATTACGTATCTAATTTTGCAAACAATCTTTATAATAAAGTAATTAAAAATTTTTGCGCCGAATATTTGGCTGGCAGGACGCCTAATCCATGCGTAAGGTGCAATCAGTTCTTAAAATTCGAACATCTTATTAAAAAAGCGCTCGCCTTATCCTGCGATTACTTGGCTACAGGCCACTACGCAAAGGTTCAATATAGCGGGCAAAGGAGAATGTATTTGCTTAAAAAGGGCAGGGATAATAAAAAAGATCAGTCTTATTTTCTCTATGCAGTAAAAAGAGAGGTTCTGTCGAGGCTGTTATTTCCTTTGGGCGTGTACACAAAAGATGAGGTGCGTCAAAAAGCACGCGATTTTAACCTGCCCGTTTCGGATAAAGCGGAGAGCCAGGAGATATGTTTTGTGCCTGATAATGACTATAGGGGTTTCATTGCCGGAATTTCCGGCAGGGATATAAGGCCGGGTGATTTTTTTCACGTTGATGGGAGGCATTTGGGACGGCATAAAGGAGTGGCTTTTTATACTATCGGCCAGCGGAAAGCGCTTTGCAGCGGGCAAAAGAGGCCATTATACGTGATAAAGATAGATGCCGCCAAAAATACGGTTATTTTAGGAGAAGAGAATTACCTTTATTCTCAAGGACTTATAGCAAAAGATGTTAATTTTTTAAGCCTTCAGGCGCCCAAAAAAATAATTGCCATAAACGCCAAAATCAGATATAATCATCAGGAAGTAAAATCCCGCCTTATACCTATCAATAGTGATAGCGTAAGAATAGAATTTACTTCTCCTCAGCGTGCGGTGGCCCCGGGACAGTCCGTTGTTTTCTATGGGGGCAGTGTCGTTCTGGGCGGAGGGATTATTTCAGAGGTGATAGCTAATAAATGAAAAAGATCATAAAAGAGATAAATAAATTAAGAAAAGATAGAAATGCCATAATACTGGCGCATAACTATCAGCTTCCCGAGGTGCAGGATGTTGCGGATTATAGAGGCGATTCTTTGGAGCTCAGCCGTATTGCCGCCTCTACCTCTGCTTCAGTAGTTGTTTTTTGCGGTGTGCATTTTATGGCCGAGACCGCTTCTATACTCTGTCCCGACAAAAAGGTGCTTATACCCGATGCCCGCGCGGGCTGCCCCATGGCAAACATGATTACTCCGGAGGATTTGATAGAATTAAAGGCAAGGCATCCTAAAGCTGTGACAGTCGGTTACGTAAACACCTCAGCGGCAGTAAAAGCCGAGCTTGATATATGCTGCACATCAACAAACGCGGTAGATTTGATATTGAAGCTGAAGCATAAAGATGAGATTATTTTCATTCCCGATAAGTACCTGGCGGATTATGTTTCAAAAAAAACCGGAAGGCGTCTCATTTCCTGGGATGGATATTGCCCTACGCATGTGAAAATATTGCCGGAAGACATTATAAGGCAGATCCGCGCTCATCCCCAGGCAAAGGTATTGGTGCATCCCGAGTGCACCCCAGAAGTTATTTTATTGGCGGATGAAGTGCTTTCTACGGGGAAAATGTATAAATATGTCAAGGACTCGAGCGCGAAAGAATTCATTATAGGGACAGAAGTTGGCATAATATACCGGCTTAAATGCGATAATCCCAGTAAATCTTTTTATCCCGCTTCGGAATTAGCGGTCTGCCCCAATATGAAAAAAATAAATTTGGAAAAAGTACTTTGGTCTTTGGAAGACTTAAAAGAAGAGGTCAAGGTGCCTGAAGATATAAGAAAAAAAGCGATTCGCCCCATAGAAAAGATGCTCTCGATGTAGTTTTAAAGTTTTTTGGCGCTTGTAACTTGATGCTTAAGAGGGTATAATACGCGTAAATATGACTAAAATAATTAAATTGCTGTTGATAGTATTTTACCTGGGATTGTATTTGTTTATTCCCGCCGTTGGTTTTTGCCAGGAAGAGAACTTCGAGGCAGATTCTGATCAGCAGATTCTCCAATTTGAGTTATCTGGATTCGGCGATAAGGGTAAGCGGGCCTGGGACGTAGAGGGTAAATCCGCCGATATTTTTTCTGAAACCGTCAAGCTTAATGATATCGTGGCAAATGTGTACGGCGAAGAAGATAATGTTAACCTTACTGCAGACAGCGGTGTCTATAATAAAGCTCAAGGGAGTGTGCATTTACAGGATAATGTTGTGGTCACCACGGAAAGCGGGGCTAAATTAGTTACCGACTCCTTAGATTGGCAGCAGCAGACCCAGCAGGTAAGTACGAAAGACAATGTCGATATAGTTAAGCAAAATATTAAAGTGGTGGGCAAAGGGATAGAAGCGGAGCCGAATTTAAAAAAAGTGAAATTAAACGAAGAAGTGAAAGTAGATATAGAAAATAGCGATTTTTCTTTCTCTTCCGAAGAAGAAGATAAGGCGCAGGGCGAAGATAAAGAGCCTATTACCATCACATGCGACGGGCCGTTAAATGTCGATTATGAAAACCAGATAGCCGTTTTTAATAATAACGTTAAAGTTACACATTCCCAGGGATCAATGCAGGCTGATAAAATGATAATCCATTTTGACATGAAAGGCAAAAGCATTGAACGCGTAGAATCGCACGGGAATGTTAAGATTTTAAACGGAGAAAACATCACTTATAGCCAAGAGGCAATATATACGGCAAAGGATAAAAAGGTTGTTTTGACGGGGAGGCCGCGGCTGGTTATTTATTCTTCGGGAGGGCTTGATGCATCTTTTGGAAACTAGAAGCCTGGTAAAATCATATGACGGCCACCACGTGGTAAAGGGCGTGGATATCGCTGTAAAACGCGGTGAAATAGTGGGGTTGTTGGGTCCCAACGGAGCAGGCAAGACCACAACCTTTTATATGATAGTTGGCCTTATCCCTCCTGACAAAGGCAAGATTATTTTTGATCAGGAAGACATAACGCGCTTTCCCATACATAAACGTTCGCGTTTCGGTATCGGATATCTTTCTCAGGATACATCGATATTTAGAAAACTTACGGTGCGGGATAATATAATGAGCATTCTTGAGACTTTGCATTTATCCCCGCGCGAAAGGAGCGTCCGCCTAAAGAACTTATTAGATGAATTAAACATAGCGCATTTATCCAAGAAAAAAGCCTATATGCTTTCGGGTGGAGAGCGCAGGCGGCTTGAAATAACCAGGGCCTTGGTTACTAATCCTTCTTTTATACTTTTAGATGAGCCATTTTCGGGCATAGACCCGATAGTTGTTAATGAAGCCCAGCAGATTATAAAAGAATTAAAAAGGAAAGGCATAGGTATATTACTTACGGATCACAATGTGCGGGAAACGCTCTCTATAACCGATAGGGCTTACTTGATTGCCGATGGGCGTATCCTTATAAGCGGTGTCGCCGAAGAATTGATTAATAATCCCGAGGCAAAGAAGATATACTTGGGGGAGAAGTTTAGAATGTAAATAGGGACACATCCTATTTTTTAAAACTTAATCTAGGGTGGATAGAAAAATAGGATGTGTCCCTAATAAAAGAAAGGCAAATAAGTGAATATTCAGGTAAAAAAAATAGGTAAATCAAAAGTTGAATTAAATATCGAAACAGGCAAAGATGCCGTAAAGCAGAAATATGATGAAGTTTATGCGCATATTGCTAAAGAGGCCAAGATTCCCGGCTTCCGGCCCGGTAAGGCGCCGCGTAATATAATTGAGAAAAAATATAATGAAGCAGCTAAGTCCAGCGTTATACAGGAGCTGGTGGAGGATTTATACAAGCAGGCAATAGACAAAGAAAAAATTTCAGTAATCAATCATCCGGTAATCAGCGATATCAATTTAAAGAATGACGGATTCTCCTTTAAGGCGGTGGTTGAGGTAAGGCCGGAAGTGAATATAAAGAAATATAAAGGCATAAAAATTAAAAGAGCGCAGATTGAGCTCAGCGATGAAAAGGTCAATGAGGCCCTGGAAAATATAAAGAAAGAAAAAAAGGCGGATATTCTTGACGATAATTTTGCCAAGAGTATTGGTTATCCATCGCTTTCTAACCTTAAGGAACTGGTAAGAAATCAATTGTTTGTCAGCTATTCGGAGAATGCCAGGCGTCAGCATGAATCGCAAGTAATAGAATTTCTTATCTCCAACGCTGAGCTGGACCTGCCGCAGTCGGTACTTGAGAACGAATATAAAGAACGGCTCAATATGCTGGATTATCAGTTAAGGCGCCAGGGTTTAACCAAAGAAGATATAGATAAGCGCAAAAAAGACGCCGAGAAGGCGTTGCGCGAAGCGGTTATGAAAGACCTTAAAATTTATTTTATCCTGGATAAAATCGCGCAATTGGAAAATATTACTATTGATGAAAAAAGCGGCACCGCAAAGACATTGGAATTTTTATTTAAAGAAGCCAACTGGACGGATAAGTGAGGACGGGAGCCTAGGCGAACATAAGTTATATGTCTGAACTTACTCCGGAGCTCAATAGGGAAATTCTCTCCGATAATTTCCCCATTGCTTAAGCGAGGAGCAGAAGATAAAATGGAGGTAAATATGCAAACAAATTCACAGTTTCGTAATCCGGAAGCAGGGCAGGTATTGGTCCCCATGGTGGTTGAGCAGACCAGCCGCGGTTTTGAAAGGGCATATGATATATATTCCCGCCTACTTAAAGACCGCATTATATTTATAGGCACGCCTATTGATGACAATGTCGCAAATTTGATAATAGCCCAGATGTTATTTTTACAGATGGAAGATGTTAATCGCGAGATTAATCTTTATGTTAATTCTCCGGGAGGTTCGGTTACCGCCGGGCTTGCGATATACGATACTATGCAATTTGTGAAAGCGCCGGTTTCTACTTATTGTGTAGGCCAGGCCGCAAGCATGGGAGCGCTTTTACTTGCCGCCGGGACAAAGGGAAAACGTTATGCCCTTACGAATTCACGTATAATGATACATCAGCCTTGGGGCGGGGTGCAGGGAGCAGCCGCTGATATATCTATTCAGGCTAATGAAATACTCCGCTTGAGGGAAAAAATAGAAGAAATTCTGGCTAAACATACTGGGCAGACGCAAGAAAAAATTAAAAAAGATTCCGATCGCGATTATTTCATGTCCAGCGAAGAGGCGAAAAAGTACGGCTTGATTGACGAAGTAATTGTCACAAAAAAATAGGGTTAATATTATCTGTAGAGAACGGCCGCGACCGTTCTCTATATAGGATTTATTGTGGAGGTTTTATGCGCAAGAATTATCTTTTGACTCCCGGGCCTACGCCTTTACCGCCTAAGGTTTGTGAAGCATTGGCCCGTCCCATTATTCATCACCGCACGCCGCAATTCCAGGCTGTATTAAAAGAGGTTTATGCCGGCTTAAAACACGTATTCCAGACAGACAACGATGTTTTTATCCTTGCCTCTTCAGGAACCGGGGCCATGGAAGCGGCTGTAGCAAATTTATTTTCTCCGGGTGATACTGTTTTGATCGTTGAGGGAGGAAAGTTCGGCGAACGCTGGACAGAAATATGCAGGGCATATAATATTAATACTGAAATTATAAATGTTGAATGGGGAAAAGCAGTAAGCCATCTGGAAATAGAAAAACGCTTAAAAGCAAATATCGCAATTAAAGGCGTATTTGCGACTTTATGCGAGACATCTACCGGCGTAGTAAACGATATAAAAGCCATAGGTTCGCTTGTGAAAAATACGTCCGCTTTGTTGATCGTTGATGCGATAAGCGGGCTGGGAGCCATTGATTTAAAGACGGATGACTGGTCTTGCGATGTGGTAGTTTCCGGATCGCAAAAGGGCCTTATGCTTCCTCCGGGGCTTGGTTTTATTTCCGTAAGCGCCAAGGCCTGGGTTTTTGCGGAGAATTCTAGGAATCCCAGATATTATTTTAGCCTGAAAGCGGCAAAAAAGGCATACGATAAAAATGATACGGCTTTTACTCCGGCAATAAATTTAATCATCGCTTTAGACGAAGTCCTAAAAATAATCAAACAAGACGGCCTTGAAAAAATATTTTTACGCCATAGGCGGCTGGCGGATGCGACCCGCCGCGCGATGAAGGCATTGGGCCTGGAATTATTCGCGCCCACTGCCTCCTCTGATGTGGTTACGGCGGTCAAGGTGCCGCAAGGCCTTGATGGAGAGAAACTTGTTAAATCTATGCGTGATCTATACGGCGTTACTATCGCCGGAGGCCAGAGTGAGTTAAAGGGCAAGATATTCAGAATTGCCCATATGGGATATATCGACGAGTTTGATATTATTACCGGTATTTCCTGCCTTGAAAAAGCGTTAACCAATTTAGGTTATAAATTTGAGCTGGGCAGAGGCGTAAAAGCGGCAGAAGAAGCATTTTTAAAATAGCGAATTACACAAAACAAGCAATGCTTGTTTTGTGTAATTTCCCCGGATTTTGATTGGAGAATGATTATGTTTAAAATACTTATTAGCGATCCGTTAGCTAGGGAAGGCCTGGATATTCTGGAAAAAGAAAAAGATTTATCCGTGGAAGTTAAGACCGGCCTTAAGGCGGAAGAGTTAGAAAATATTATTGCTTCTTATGATGCCTTAATCGTAAGAAGCAGCACTAAAGTTACTAAAGATATTTTATCGAATGCCTCCAGCCTTAAAGTGATAGGCAGGGCGGGGGTAGGTTTGGATAATGTAGACCTGGAGGCGGCAACCGCTAAGGGCGTAATTGTCATGAATACACCCGGAGGCAATACCATATCAACTTGTGAGCATACCTTAAGCCTGCTTCTGGCACTTTCGCGCAACGTCCCTCAGGCAAACGCTTCAATGAAAAAAGGCGAATGGAAGCGTTCTAATTTTATGGGCGTCGAGTTGTATGGCAAGACATTAGGCGTAATAGGATTAGGCAGGATAGGTAATGAAGTTGCCAAGCGCGCTCTTTCTTTCGGGATGAAAATAATCGCTTTTGATCCTTTTTTATCGCGTCAAAAAGCGGAGGAAATGGGGATAGAGTTATTAGAATTAAAAGAATTATTCAAGCGCGCCGACTATATCACCGTGCACACTCCTTTATCGGAAGATACAAAACATATAATATCGGACCAAGAGTTTAAGTTAATGAAGAAAGGGGTCCGTATAATCAATTGCGCAAGAGGCGGTATCATAGACGAGGATGCGTTATACCGCGCGCTTAAAGAAGAAAAAGTGATGGCGGCGGCTTTGGATGTATTTGAAGAGGAACCGCCTAAAAATATGGAATTATTGAAATTAGATAACTTGATCGCGACTCCTCATTTAGGCGCGTCTACCGAAGAAGCCCAGGTTAATGTAGCGATAGAAATAGCCGAATCCGTAAGGGATGCTCTTCTGGGAAGGGGTATTAGGAGCGCGGCAAATTATCCCTGCCTTGAACCGGAAGCGTGCAAGATATTCCAGCCCTATATAAATTTATCGGAAAAATTAGGTTTATTCGCAGGCCAAATTATTGAAGGAAGATTTGCGGATGTAAGGATTGAATATAATGGAGATATAACAAAGATGGATTGTTCTCCGCTTACTTTGGCGGTGATAAAAGGGCTCCTTTCTCCGAGCCTCCAGGAGACGGTGAATTTTGTTAACGCCTTAAATTTAGCCAGAGAAAGAGGGATAAAAGTAAATGAAAGCAAGTCTGAGCAATCAGAGGAGTTTACCAACCTGATTTCCGTAAGCGTAAGAACGGATAAGGGCGGCCACCGCGTAAGCGGCACATTATTTACCAACAAGCAGATGCGTATTGTAAAGCTGGATGATTTTTATGTTGAGGCGATACCCCGGGGCGTTATGCTTGTTGTCTATAATCTGGATAAGCCGGGAATAATCGGCGCGTTAGGCATGCTTTTGGGCAGGCACAAGATTAATATCGCGGGTATGAATTTCGGCAGGGAGACTGCCGGAGGCAAGGCCATAACCTTATTAAATATAGATAGCGCTCCTTCGCTTGATGTTATCGCGGAAATAAAAAAGATAGAAAATATTTCTTCTGTAAAAGTAATAAAGCTATGATCAGAGAGGTTTCTGTTTGGCTGTTAAAATACAGGGTTTTTTTGCCTTGCGTTTTTCGGGCTGGCTTGATTAGCGCCGCTATTTCTTTATCTATTTCTGCTTCTTCTCTTTTTGCGGCCAATGTTACGACCAGCTTAAAAGATAATGTCATAGACCTGGGTAGCATTAATGAAGGCGTAAAAACAACAGAAACCTTTTCTATTATAAATAATACGTCTTCGCCTATTAATGCGAGCGTTGAAGTTTTAGGCTGTGCCTGCCTTAAGGTTATCAGCCCCAAAGAAAAAGTTGAAATTCCGCCATACGCAAGCCAGGAAGCAACTTTTGAATTAGATACCACGGGATTAATCGGCGAAGAGAGTAAGTTTCTTTATATATATACTTCTGACGCTGTTGATTCTTTGCTTAGGGTAGAAGTAAAAACTCATGTTGCAGCCCAAAAGCAGACTTTCATTGACAGATTTTCGGATTTTAGCGCTTTAGCGATTTTAAGCGCCGGATTGATAGACGGCATAAATCCCTGCGCTTTTACGGTGATGGTATTCTTTGTTTCTTTCTTGGCGTTTACCGGATACCGCAGGAGGGACTTAATCGTTGTTGGGATTTTATTTATCTTATCGGTATATATAACTTATATGCTGATAGGCCTGGGCTTTTTTAAAACAATCCGAAGCCTGGAATCGTTTGTTCGCTTTTCTCATATATTTTACCGCTCAATCGCGGTATTTGCTTTTGTCGTAGGCACACTCAATATTTACGATTTTTGGGTTTATGTAAAAACAAAAAATCCGGAAAATGTGATTATAAAACTGCCTTTTTTGATAAAGCGCAAAATACAGAGTGTAATCCGGCAGGATTTTATTAAAGATAAGGATTCTAATAGGGCGTTGGTCCCTGTTGCCCTGGCAAGTTTAAGCTGCGGCTTTCTCGTATCTATTCTGGAGTTATTCTGTACCGGGCAGCTTTATCTTCCCGCTATCGCTTTTATAATGAAACTTCCCGACCTAAGAGCGCGGGCAATGTTCTATTTTTTGCTCTATAACTTTATGTTTATTCTACCATTGATATGTGTGTTTATTTTGGCCTTTTACGGTTTTACGTCTTCTTTTTTTGAAAGGATAGCGCGCAAGCATTTAGCTAAAGTAAAATTACTGACAGCCGTGATATTTCTCGGCTTAGGCGTTTTATTGTTAATTTTCAGGGGGTAAGATGAAAAATCTAAAATCTAAAATTAAAAATATTAAAATGCTGAAGATCTTTTTTATTCTAGCCTGTTTTGTTTATTCTTTTTCTTATGCCGACACGGAAAGACTTACGGTTCTTTATACAGGCGAGACCCACTCTATGCTTTATGCCTGCGGGTCATGCCCGCTTAATATTTCCGGGGGGCTGGCTAAGCGCGCGACAAAAATCAAGGAGCTGCGCAAAGCTAATCCTAATATACTGCTTGTAGACAGCGGCGGTGTTTTTGCCGGAGGGCTGCTGGATGAATATACGCAAAGTGTTGAGCTTGATAAACAAAGGACATTGGTAAATTTAGATGCCATGAAGCTGATGGGTTATGACGCCGTAGCCGTAGGCGATGAAGAGTTTAATTTCGGGGAAGATTTTTTAAAAGAGGCTGCCAAAACAAAAGGCATTAATTTTCTTTCTTCTAATATTGAAAATGGTTACCTGATGAATCACGCATTAATCAAGAAAGGAAATATCAAGGTAGGCATGGTTGCCTTGAGTAATTATGATGTAAAGCGCAAAATATCCGATATAAAATATACGGAACCGCAGGCAGCACTGGAAGAAACCATCGGCGCCCTGAAGCAGGATGGGGCGGATATTATAGTGGTATTGAGCCATCTGGGGGAAGATGAGGATTTAGGCCTAATCCGCAATGTTTATGGTATTGATGTATTGGTTACCGGTCATAAGCTGAGCAGCGATCCTGGCCATAATGATAAAATAGGCCAGACCATAATTTTACGGCCCGGATGGCAGGGTAGAAAATTAGGCAAAGCGGAATTGGAAATAAAAGACGGAAGGATTATAAGTTACAATATAGACGATATAACTATCGGTAATGAAATAAAAGACGATAAGGAAGCATTATCTGTTTTGCCTGAATGTTTTTCATCAGCGGATTGTAGAAAAAAAGGATTTAGCGGTACGTGTAATGATTCTGGCACGCTTTCTGCAAAGTGTGAATTTAAGGAGCCGGAAAAAATTTCCATACTGATAATCTCGCCGAAAAAATGCGCCAGCTGTAAGCTGGAGCAGGCGGAAAAATATTTTAAAGATACATTCTGGAATGTGGATATTTCCCGCGTTTATTACGAAACAAAAAAAGGCAGGGATTTGGTCAAGGATTTAGGGGTAGAGATGCTCCCGGCGTATTTGTTTGGCAGGGAGGTTGAGAAAAATGCTAATTTTAACAGCTTCCGGAAGTTCCTGGTTCCAAAAGGCGATAAATACCTTCTTGACCCAAGCGTTTTGGGCGTATCATTTTTTGTGGGCAGGGAAAAGAAAGAAAAAACCCTCGATTTATTCGTCAGCTTGTATGATAAAAATACCGCAGCGCTTCTGGATATGATGAAAGATTTTTTAAGCGATAAAGAGCATAAAAATATAAATTTT
The DNA here is from genome assembly GCA_002796125.1 of Candidatus Ghiorseimicrobium undicola. GTDB lineage: Bacteria > Omnitrophota > Gorgyraeia > Ghiorseimicrobiales > Ghiorseimicrobiaceae > Ghiorseimicrobium > Ghiorseimicrobium undicola. Next base: position 117,136 of record PCWA01000084.1, on the reverse strand, counting down.
AAACTTCACTTCATAGCCCTGCAGCCTTCGGAAGAAAATATTATTACCCCCTATGGGTTACCGGAAGTAGAAGAGGATCTCAGGTCTGTGTGCGTTATGGCTAAATACCCGGATAAATACTGGGATTATCTTTCCTGCCGCGCTAAAAACATCCAGAGCAGCTGGTGGGATGATTGCCTGAATTCCTGCGGCATGAATATTAATTTAATAAAGTCTTGCAGCGCATCTATTGAAGGCAAGGGCCTGTTTATGGAAAATATAGCCTTAGGCATCGAGCTTCAGATTTCTTCTTTCGGGACGTTTCTGGTTGATAATCAGGAGGTGTTTAGTATTATAAAAGCTCCGGAAAAATCAGAGCTGGAAAAAATGCTTAAATAAAAGAATAACTTACCAGGAGATAACAGATGAGCTCAAAAAATAAAATATATATAATAGATGTAACTAATCGAGACGGCGTGCAGACCTCGCGTATATGCTTATCTAAGCTGGAAAAAACCATGATAAACATGTACCTGAATGAAATGGGGATCTTTCAGTCTGAATTTGGTTTTCCGGTTACGCGCCATGAAACAAATTATCTCAATGCCAACTTAGAATTGGCAAAAAATAAAGTTATTTTTCCTATGCGCCTTGGAGGCTGGTTAAGGGCGACCAGGGAAGATGTGCTGACGACATTTAAACTTGCGCCGGATATTAAGCACCTAAATCTTTCTATTTCCACCTCTGACCAGATGATTATACATAAATTTAAGGGCAAGCTTGATCATGCTTCGGTAATTCAGGAGATGTCTGAGGCGGTAGCTGAGGCGCGCAGGTTAGGCGCGGTTAGCATAGGTGTAAACGCCGAAGACGCATCCAGGACAAACCTTGATTACCTGATAGAATTTTCGCAGGCCGCAAAGAAAGCAGGAGCTGACAGAATCAGGTATTGTGATACATTGGGTTGTGATACGCCGTTTACAATTTACGAAAGAATCAAAAAACTGGTTAAAGCGATTAAGATGCCGATCGAGGTGCATTGCCATAATGACTTGGGGCTGGTTGTAGCTAATTCTATTTCCGGGGCCATCGCCGCTATTGAATGCGGAGAGGACGCCTATATTAATACCTGCGTAAACGGTATGGGGGAACGCGCCGGCAACGCGGATATAGTAAGTGTAATTCTTGCGATAAAATACGGTGAAGGTTTTAAAGGTAAAGACTTTTTAGATGAAAAGATAGATTTAAAGGTTGCATGGCGTATGTGTAAATACGCTTCATACGCTTTCGGAGTCCCCATTCCCATAAATCAGCCCGGCATAGGGGCAAATGCCTTCGCGCATGAATCAGGCATACACGCTGATGGAGCATTGAAGGACAGGCGTAATTACGAGCTGTATGATTTTGAGGAATTAGGAAGAGGGGAAGCCGAAATTGTCGATACTGGGAGGCAAATCACTGCCGGAGAATATAGCGGTATAAAGGGGTTTAGAAACGTCTTTGAGAAGCTGGAAATCGAATTTAAAAACGATAAAGAGGCGGCTGAGGTTTTAGACTTGGTTAGGTACGCTAATGTGCATAATCAGAAACCGTTAACTCAGGCTGAGCTTTTGTTTATTGCAAGGCATCCTGACATAGCGCGTAAAATTTTTACAATGACACCGTAAAATAGCGTAGAGTGTATAGAGTATAGCGTATAGCGAAAAAAATCTTTTAACCCTATACACAATACTCTATACTCTAAACTTTAAAATATGAATACTGCTTTAATCGGTTTACAGTGGGGTGATGAAGGTAAAGGCAAGATAGTAGATATTTTGTCCGAAAACTGCGATTATATAGTGCGTTACCAGGGTGGCAATAATGCCGGCCATACGGTAGTAGTGGGGGATAAAGAGTTTATTTTTCACTTAATACCTTCGGGTATCCTGCATAAAAATAAGGTTTGCGTTATAGGAAATGGCGTTGTCATAGAACCGGAATCATTGCTTGAGGAAATTGACTATTTGGCGAAGTCCGGTATAAGCGTTAATAAGAACCTGAAGATTTCTGCGCTTTGCCATGTGATAATGCCTTATCACCGCATACTGGATAAATTACGGGAGTCAAAACGCAGTAATAAAATTGGTACCACCGGCCGCGGCATAGGGCCCTGCTATGCCGATAAGATTTCCCGCTGCGGCATTAGGGTGGTTGATTTACTTAATCCGAGAATATTTAAAGAGAAACTTAAAGATAATATTGCCGAAAAGAATGAAATATTCCAAAAAGTTTATAACCATCCCGGATTTAGCTTTGATGAGATTTATTCCAAATACCTCGCCTATGCAAAGAAAATATCCGTTTTTGTTGCCGACACAGCTACTCTTCTTCAGCAGGCATTAAAGAAAAATAAATGCATACTTTTTGAAGGAGCGCAAGGGACATTCCTTGACATAGATTTCGGTACATACCCATATGTTACGTCTTCTAATGTAACGGTCGGCGGCGTATGTAACGGCGCGGGAATAACTCCGAAAGCTATTGATATGATCATAGGGGTAGTCAAGGCCTATACCACGCGCGTAGGGGAAGGACCTTTCCCTACCGAATTTGATAAAGGATTTTGTGATTTTATCCGCAAAAAAGGCAAAGAATTTGGAGCAACTACAGGCCGGCCAAGGAGATGCGGTTGGTTTGATGCCGTGCTTGCCAGGCACGCTATAAATTTAAGCGGAGTGGAGGAAGTAGCGGTGACGAAGCTGGATGTTTTGGACAACCTAAAGGAAATATTTGTTTGTACCGCTTATAAGTATAAGGGGAAAATATTTAAGTATTTTCCTTATGATTTTGAGGTTTTACGTAATGCCAAGCCGGTATATAGAAAATTTTCCGGATGGAACAAAACTACCAGTAAAATTAAGAAGTTCGGAGCTTTACCTAAGAATGCTTTAAATTACCTTAGTGCTCTAGAGGGCCTGATATCTTCCAGGATAAAAATTGTATCGGTAGGTTCAAAGAGAGAAGAAACAATATTTAGATAAATAAGGGTAAAGGCGATTTTCCTTGACTTTTTTTTGTATATTGGGATAATATAGGGAAGATGATTCCCGCCAATAGGTATAATTTCATTATATATTAAACATAACCGGAGGTAAGTATGACAAACGCAATAAATTATAGAATGAGGGTATTTTTTGTGTTTATGCTGGTTTTTGCTTTAAGCGGATGCACACTGATACTGCAAAAGGGTAAGAGATCGGATATCAAAAAAATAGAATCGTTGAGCAGGCAGTTAAGCGAGCTGGAAGACGCCAAAAGATTGTTGGAGAATAGACTAAAAAAGGAAATTTCAGATAAAGAAGTAACTTTGGAAATGGCTGAACGCGGCCTGGTTATTACTTTCCTTGCGGATATATTATTCAATTCAGGCAAGGCGGACATAAGGACTTCTGCCTACGCCACGCTGGATAAAATTGCCAAAGTATTATCAGAAAATGTTCCCGATAACAATGTGGGTATTGAAGGCCATACCGATAATGTGCCGATTAAACATTCAGGATGGAAGTCTAATTGGGAATTATCCGCCAACAGGGCGTTAAGTGTCTTACATTATCTGGTAGACGAAAAAGGCATAGAAGGGGAGAGAGTTTCAGCGATCGGCTATGGAGAGTTTAGGCCGGTTGCCTTAAATGATACTAAAGAAGGCCGTCAGCAAAACCGCAGGGTAGAAATTGTTATTTTACCTAAAGTAACCAAAGTTAGAGAAGGCTTAGATGAGGAGATGCCCGGCTTATCAAAGGAAAATCTTAAATAAAGTTGTGGGCTCATTAGACGTTAGGGTATCCCTTGCCTAAACATCGGGTAAATCTCTCCGATATTTATCCGATAGGGCTCATCCTTAAAAGGTGTTAGGATGGTCCGCCCCTGTGGGCAGGCTGCGGGTAGGTTCAAGCTTAATAAGTTCTAACCTACTCCGAAGCTTAAGGGGTAAATTCTCGAAGAGAATTTACTCCTTGCTTAAGCGAGGAGATTAATTCGCACTTATAACTTACGTCGGCTTCGCCTCCGTAAGTTATGTGCTCATTAAAATGATAAATGAAGCGATAAAGAACAGAATAATTTTAATTATAGGGATAGCTTGCGTCATGCTTTTTGTCTGGGATTTTGGCGTAACCAGCGAGTTAAGCAAAGTCAAAAAAGACATGAAGAATGAAATGCGGCTTCGCCTTGAATTTGAAGAGCAGAACATATCTTTCTTGAAAGAGAAGACGTCTTTTGAAGATAAAATTAAAAAGTTGACTGCTGACTTGGAGAATAATAAGGCAGCCCTGGAAGAGCTAAAAAAGAGCTTGGATGAAGAATTGCTTGCCAGCAAGACGCTTAAGTCAGAGCTGGATAAAATAACCAAGCTTAAGGCCGCCATGGAAGAGGATTTAAAAGAAGCGCTTGCAAATAACGCCAGAGAGCAGAAAAAAAGATGAGTAAAGAAGCCGCGCCGGTTTAATTTCGTTTGTTATGGGACAGATGCCGTGTTTGATTACGGCAAGGTTCTAATGGGGGATAATAAATCCCCCATTTTGTTAAGCAGATTAAAAATGATTCCCAGGCATATAGCGATTATAATGGATGGTAACGGCCGTTGGGCAAGGAAACGCCACCTGCCGCGGAGTTTAGGGCATAAAGCAGGATGTGATAGTGTAAAGAGGGCGATAAAAGCAGCGCAGGAGCTGGGTGTAAAGATCCTGACAATATTTGCTTTTTCAACGGAAAACTGGAGCAGACCTAGGCAGGAAATTGACGCGCTGATGAATTACTTGCAGTTGTTTCTGAAGCTAAACCTGAAAAGTTTAAACAAGCGCGGCATTCGTTTAAATGTCATAGGGCGTCCGGATAATCTTTCGCCTAGTGTGCGCCGAGTGCTTGATGACGGAGTGAAAAAAACGGCAAAGAATTCCAGTTTTATTTTGAATTTGGCTTTGAATTACGGCTCCCGCTGTGAAATAATAGACGCGGTCAGCTCCATAGCCAGAAATATTAAGAAAAATTCCGATTTTGAAATAGAAAAGATAGACGAGAAGTATTTTTCCGGGTATCTTTATACCAAGGACTTGCCGGATCCGGATTTACTTATACGCACTTCAGGAGAACAGCGCTTAAGTAATTTTCTGCTTTGGCAGATGGCATATACAGAGCTGTATTTTTGTAAAAAACTGTGGCCGGATTTTAAGAAAGAAGATTTAGAAAAAGCGATTAATGAGTATGAAAAAAGAGAAAGAAGATTCGGCGCGGTCTAACGGGATTATTTGAAAACAATGACTCTAAAACGTTTATTCAGCTCCTTATTTTTAATATCCTTATGCGTAATCGGCCTTATGATCAATTGGGTATTCGGCACATTGGTTATATTTTTAATCGCCTCTGGCTTATATGAATTTTTTAACCTGATAGAAAAAAAAGGCATTAAAATATATAAATATTTCGGCGTGGGAATAGGCATAATTATTCCCCTGTCGATTTATAATAAATTTGAACTTACAAAAAGCTGGGAGTTATTTTTTATCGTTTTGCTTTTTTTCATAATTTTTTTGCTCCAGTTCACGCGTAAGGATAACCGCGGGGCCGTGGAAGGGGTTTCTACTCTTTTGTTCGGCATATTATATATATCCTGGCTTTTTAGTTTTATAATTAAATTAAAATATTTGCCTGGCGGCTGGCAGCTGGTGGCAACGCTTTTACTGGTGACAAAAGCCGGCGATATTGGAGCATATTTAATAGGTACCAGATGGGGCAGGCATTATCTGATGCCGCGGATTAGCCCCAAAAAATCAATAGAGGGCGCTATAGGAGGATTTATTTTTTCCATCCTTGCCGCTTTAGCCAGTAATATATTTATTCCCGCTTTTTCCTGTCTGCAGCTTATTTTTATCGGCATGCTCTTAGGAATATTGGGGCAATTAGGTGATCTTTCAGAGTCGCTAATCAAGCGCGATTGTCAGGCTAAGGATTCCGGAGAGCTGTTTCCCGGAATTGGCGGCATACTGGATATAATTGACAGCCTTTTGTTTACAAGTCCCGCATTATATTTTTATATAAGCACTATCACCGGTAATTAGTTTTTTTTAAGGCTGTGCCAAGGACTTAATTATATAAGAAAATTTTGCTATTGTAAAACTTTGGTAAATGAAACATATAATAGTTTTAGGATCAACGGGTTCCATTGGTAAAAATGCTTTAGATATAGTGCGCCGCAACAGGGATAGATTTTCTGTTCTTGGTTTATCCGCTCATTCGAATATTGATTTATTGACTAAACAAATTAATGAATTCAAGCCTCGCTATGCCGTAGTTTCTGATTTGGATAAGGCGCAAGATTCAGGATTGAAAGCGAATGCCGCTTTAGGTAAAAGAAGCGGCAGGACAAAGATTCTCAAGGGCAGTGAAGGCATGGAAAATTTGCTTAGCAAAAAGAGCAATGTTGTTGTCGTTGGCATTGGCGGATCATGCGCGCTTTTGCCGATACTGAAAGCTTTAGATACGACTGATTCTCTTGCCTTGGCCAATAAAGAGGCCTTGGTTATGGCCGGCTCGATCATAATGCGCCAAGCAGAGAAAAAGGGAGTTAATATAATTCCTATAGACAGCGAACAGAGCGCTATATTTCAGTGTATCGCGGCAGGCGCCCGCGAGTTTGTAAAAAAAATTTACCTTACCGCTTCCGGAGGGCCGTTTAAAAATATCAGCCCATCTAAGCTGAAATTTGTTACTCCCCGGGAGGCGCTTAGCCATCCGCGTTGGAAGATGGGTAAAAAGATTTCGGTTGATTCAGCGACGCTGATGAATAAAGGGCTTGAATTAATTGAGGCGATGTGGTTATTTGATCTCAAGGCAGATGAAATAGAGATATTAATACACCGGCAGTCCATAATACATTCTATGGTTGAATTTATCGATGGCGCGGTACTTGCGCAGCTGGCCGTAGCGGATATGCGGATTCCCATACAGTACTCGTTGACTTATCCCGATCGTATTGATGCGGGGGTAAAAGGCCTAAATTTTTTAAAAGAAGAAAATCTGACTTTTGAAAAGCCGGATTATAAAAAATTTCCCTGTTTATCTTTGGCGAGGAAGGCCGCCAAAACCGCAGGAAGCGCCCCTTGCGTTTTAAATGCGGCCAATGAAGAGAGTGTCTTGGCTTTTTTAAGCGGAAAAATAAGTTTTATTGATATCGCAAAAATTATTGAAAAAGTATTAATCAAGCACAGGCCTGTGGTTAATCCCGAATTAAAGGAAATATTAAAAATTGATGCCTGGGCCAGAGATGAGGTAAAATGTTTTATTCGTTAATACCGATTATAATTTTAAGCATACTTATTGTTGCCCATGAGTTTGGCCATTTTATAGTAGCCAGAAGAGTCGGTGTGCGCGTTGAAACATTTTCTTTAGGGTTCGGCCCAAAATTATGCGCCATAAAAAGAGGCGATACGACTTATCAAATATGTTTAATTCCTTTGGGCGGCTATATAAAAATGGCCGGGGACAGCAGGGAGGAATACGCCGGAAAAAAATATGAATACCTGGCGAAGAAACCGGAAGACAGGGCGAAAATAGTTGTTTCGGGAGCGCTCCTGAATTACCTGCTGGGATTTTTCTGTTTTGCCGCAGCGCTGATTTTTAGTTTTACCGATTATACCGCCAGCGTGGGCGAGGTTTTAAGCGGCTATCCGGCAGAAAGCGCTGGTATACTGCCCGGCGACCGGATAGTATCTATAGATGGAAAAAATATTTATTTTTGGGCCGAGATGCTGGATATTATATATGATAAAGACGGCCAGCCTGCGGATATAAAGCTCTTAAGAGGCAATATGCCGCTAAGCTTAAAGGTGCCTACAAAAATAAAAGAATTTGATACTGAAAAAGGGAAAATCGGTATTTCTCTTATCGGTATTAAGCCCGGGCAGAAATCTTACAATAATAAATACGGTTTTTTTGCCGCCGCGAAAGAATATTGGGGGCTTACTTTATATACTTATAAAATGTTCGGTTCCATAATAACCGGGAAAAAATCATTTAAGCAATCGGTGGCAGGCCCAATAGGCATTTTTACTATTACAAAGGATAAGGCAAAAAGGGGGTTGGGTGAATTACTGTTTGTAGTGGCTTTGCTTAATCTGAGCCTGGGTATATTTAATCTGCTGCCTTTTCCTGTTTTAGACGGCGGGCATGTATTATTCTTATGTATTGAAAAAATCCGCGGCCGGCCGTTAAAAAGGAAAATAGAAGAATCTTTTGAGCGCGTAGGATTTAGCTTGTTGATTCTCTTGGCTGTTTTCGTTACATATAACGACATTATTAACTTCGGCCTTTGGGATAAATTATCGCATTGGCTGAAAAATTTTATTAATTAGGGCATGAATATTACCAGGCGCAGCAGCAAAGAAATAAAAATAGGTAATGTGAAAATAGGGGCCGGCCATCCCATAGCTATCCAATCTATGGCAAAGGTTGACACCAGAAATATTGCCGCGGTCTCCAGCCAGATTAAACAGATGCAAAAATGCGGCTGCGAAGTAGTCAGGGTGGCAGTTAAAGATAAGGATGCAGCCTGCGCGATAAGAAGAATAAAAAGCAAAATAAATATTCCTCTGGTTGCCGATATCCATTTTAATTATGAATTGGCGCTTTTTTCAATAGAAAACGGCGCGGACAAAATAAGGCTTAACCCCGGGAATATATATAAAAAAGACCAAGTCTCCAAAATCGCGGCCATGGCCAATAAGGCAGGAATACCTATACGGGTAGGGGTTAATTCCGGCTCTATGAGAAAATACAGCCCCAACGTTGAAGGCATGGTTAAGAGCGCGTTGTCTTATATAAACATGCTGGAAGATTTTGGATTTTATAATATTGTAGTATCATTAAAAGCATCAAGCGTTTCAGAAACCATAGAGGCATATAGAAAATTCGCTAAAAAAAGCCGCTATCCTCTGCATTTAGGCATAACCGCGACAGGCACAACAGAAGAGGGCCGGATAAAATCAGCGATAGGGATCGGAGCATTATTGGCAGACGGCATAGGCGATACGATAAGGGTTTCTTTAACGGCAGACCCGCTGGAAGAAATTGAGGCGGCGAAGGAAATACTAAAGGCCCTCAACTTAAGGAGCTTTGGCCCGGAAATTATAAGTTGTCCCACATGCGGAAGATGCGAGGTTGACCTGATAAATATGGTGAAAAAATTAGAAGGCAAACTCTCAACTGCCAGCTCTCAACTGTCAACTCGGCCAATAAAATTGGCCGTAATGGGTTGTGAAGTCAACGGGCCCGGCGAGGCCAGGGCAGCCGATTTCGGTATTGCTTTTGGAAAAACAAGCGGTGTTTTATTCCGTGACAAAAAAATAGTTAAAAGGATAAAAAAGGCAGAGGCCATAAAAGAAATTTTCAAGGAGCTTAAAAATTATGGAAAAAATTAAAGACAGGATAAGAGAAAGGTTGATCGCGGAGTATCTTTCCACCTCTTCTAAAGACCAGTGGAAAGAAGAAACATTACGCAGGGATATCCAGAGAGTAATCTCCGAATTAGGCCGCTATGAAAATATTGATTTAAGCCGCGAAGAAACCGATAGTGTCATTCGCGAGCTTATAGATGATTTGCTTGGCCTGGGGCCCATAAGAGAGTTTATGGATGATCCTGAAATTTCTGAAATTATGGTTAACGGCCCGGATAAGATTTATATAGAGAGAGCCGGCAACATGGTCCTTTCAAAGAAGCAATTTAAAGACATAAACCACCTTATGACTATAATGCATAAAATTATATCCCCTACCAGAAGAAGGGTAGATGAAAGCAACCCTTATGTTGATGTCTGTTTTATGGACGGCTCGCGGGTAAATATTATACTGCCGCCTGTATCTTTAACCGGCCCGGTTATTACCATAAGAAAATTTCTCTCAAACATATCCGGGATTAATGATTTAATCAAGCTGGACACCTTAACTAAGCCCATGGCTGATTTTTTAAGCGCCTGCATTAAGGCGAGGTTAAATATACTTTTTTCCGGCGCTACCGGCACAGGTAAGACCACGACACTTAGCGTTTTATCTTCCCATATAGATGCCCGGGAGAGGATAATAACCATAGAAGATACCGCCGAAATTCGCCTAAGGCAGGAGCATGTAGTGCGCCTTGAAGCAAGAAGCGCTAACGTAGAAGGAAAGGGAGAAATAAGCATAGGGGACCTTTTTAAAAATTCACTGCGTATGCGCCCGAGGAGGCTGATCTTGGGTGAAATCAGGGGCAGCGAGGCATTAGACATGCTCCAGGCGGCATCCAGCGGGCACAGCGGATGTTTGGCGGTTCTCCATGCAAGCTCTCCGCAGGATGTAATATCGCGTATAGAAACAATGATATTGACGACCAATAGCGCTTTTCCCATGTGGGCAGTTAAGAAACAAATATCCTCCAGCATTGATTTGATTTTGCACCATGACCAGCTTGCCGACGGCTCGCGTAAAATTACTCATGTGACTGAAGTAGGCGGTATAAAAGGCGAGGAAGTTGAATTGCATGATTTATACAGTTATTCAATTGATGGCCTTGATGATTCGGGCAAGGTTATGGGAAAGTGGAAGGCGCATGCGCGCCTACCGGATTTTTATAATAAATTTATTGAATACGGCATAAAATTGCCTAAAGATATATTCAATAAGGCCGAATAAAAAATTTTTCCGTTTGACTGAAAACAATATCCCTCGCCTAATTATCGGGTAAATATCTTCGATATTTCCCGATAGGCTTCGGGATTAATTCGCACTTATAACTTACGTCGGCTTTGCCTCCGTAAGTTATGTGCTCACTAATATGCGGTGGTCAGAAGCTTTTATTTCTACGCTAAAAGAGGCGCCGGAGCAGGCAGAGAGCGCAAGCCATAAATTAATGCTCCGTTCAGGCCTGATTCGCATGCTTATCTCGGGCGTTTATTCTTATCTCCCGCTTGGTTTTAAAGTATTGCGTAACATAGAAAATATTATTAGGGATGAAATGGACAACTCAGGTGCTCAGGAACTGCTCCTTCCGGGCCTGCAGCCGGTTGATTTATGGCTGCGTTCAGGCAGAGACGATTTAATGGGTCAGACAATGATTCGTTTTGAGGACAGGCGCGGCAGGAAAATATGCCTTGGGCCGACTCATGAAGAGGTAATAACAGAGGTGGTTAGAAATCAGGTACGTTCTTATAAGCAGTTGCCGTTTATCTTATACCAGATTCAGACAAAATACAGGGATGAGATAAGGCCGCGTTTCGGAGTTATCAGGTCGTGCGAGTTTATCATGAAAGATGCCTATAGTTTTGATATTGATAAAGAAGGCCTGGATAAAAACTACAAAAAGATGTTTGAAGCTTATAAAAATATATTTTCACGCTGCGGGCTTTCCTTCCTGACGACCGAGGCGGACAGCGGAGTAATGGGCGGGGATGAGTCCAATGAATTTATGATACCCGCCGAAAGCGGAGAAGACAGGGTTGTTCATTGCCCAAATTGTGATTTTACAAAGATAAAAGGTGAGAATCTGTTGCATTGCCCGAATTGTAAGAAAAAGCTGGAAGAAAAAACGGTTATTGAAGTAGGCCATATTTTTAAATTGGGCACAAAATACAGCGAATCTTTAGGGGCTAGCTTTGCCGCGGGCAATGGAGAATTAAAGCCGATTGTAATGGGCTGTTATGGCATAGGCGTCAGCCGCTTAATAGCAGCGATTATCGAACAAAACCATGATCAAAGCGGTATAATCTGGCCTAAAGAGGTAAGTCCCTATGATCTATTGATATCTCCTTTAAACGTCAGCAATATAGAAGTTAAAGAAGCCGCGGAAAAATTATACAATGGCCTATCATTAAAATTTAAAGTTCTGCTTGATGACCGTGATGAGCGTCCGGGGGCAAAGTTAAAAGACGCCGATCTTATAGGTATTCCTTTAAGGGTTATCATAGGGGAGAAAAACTTAAAAGAAAAAAAAGTGGAATTATCAAGGCGCGGTCAAGATGTTGAACTGATAGATGCGGATAAAATCATAGAGATAATAAAGGCTAAAGCATAGACTATGAATACAGATGAAATTATCGCGGACTTAAAATCTAAAGCAGAGCAGTTTATTATTCAAAAAGGATTTGATCTGGTTGAGCTGAAAATAAAACCTTCAAGCCGGGGTAGGATTATTTCTATCTTAGCAGACAGGCCATACGGCGGCATCACCATTGAAGAATGCGCGATACTTAACCGGGATTTACAATCGTTTCTTGAAGATGATGCCGTATTCAAAGAGGCGGCGGAGCTTGAAGTTTCTTCTCCGGGGCTGGACAGGCCTTTAGTTAACCGAAAAGATTTTTTAAGGGCGATGAAGCAGGCATTGACGGTTTTTCTAAAAAATCCTGTGAGCGCTGCCACGGGCGGAAAAGAAAAATATGAATTTTGCGGCAATCTTACGGAGGTCAGTGATGAGGCAATAGCAATAGAAACTAAAGACGGACTTTTAACAATAGATTTGAACAATATAGCAAAGGCAAAGCAGGTTATATAATAGATATTGATTAATTACTTAAAATACCGAGTTTAAAATGAACCCCGCTTTTCTAGAAGAGTTTGGGGTTAAAGTTAAGAAAGGAAGTGCGGGGTGAATCAGGAAATATTGTCGGTTTTGGAATATATGGAGCGTGAAAAAGGTATTAACAAGGATATATTAATCGCGGCGGTTGAGGCGGCTTTGGTATCGGCGGCGAAAAAAGTGATTAAAGTCGGTCCGGAGCAGGAAATCATAGTGAAATTGGATAAGGCAAACGGTGAAATCAGCGTATTTTTAGACGGGAAAAAAGTTGATTCTATTGATTTTGGAAGGATTGCAGCCCAAACAGCCAAGCAGGTTATAATACAAAAGATACGCGAGGCAGAAAAGGAAGTTGTTTTCCAGGATTTTCAGAGTAAATTGGGGGATATCGTAAGTGGTTCTGTCTATCGTTTTGAAAGGGGCAATATGGTGGTTGATCTTTTAGGCAGGGCGGAGGGATTTTTGCCCAGGAGCGAACAGTGCCCGAATGAGGAATTTAAGCAAGGGGACCGTCTTAAAGCATATGTTTTAGAGGTTAAAAAAGAACCTCGCGGCCCGCAGATTATTTTATCCCGGGCGCATCCGAATTTTGTCAAAAAACTCTTTGAACTGGAGATTCCTGAAATATACGAAGGGATTGTTGAGATAAAGTCTATCGCCCGCGATGCCGGAGAGAGGACTAAAATAGCGGTTTGGTCTAAAGATGAAAAAGTAGATTGCGTGGGCGCCTGTGTCGGAATGAGAGGCGCGCGGGTAAAAAATATCGTCAATGAGCTGCATAATGAAAAGATAGATATCGTGCGCTTTAATGAAGAGCCGAGAGAGTATATAACCGGCGCCTTAAGCCCGGCAAAGATAGCTCAGATGAAGATTGATAAAGTAAATAAGGCCGTTGAGGTTGTGGTTGATGATGATCAGCTCTCGCTTGCTATAGGAAAGCGCGGGCAAAATGTAAGGCTGGCGTCCCGTCTTACAGGATATAGCATAGATATACGCACTAAGGCAATGCTTGTTGAAAAAGCGGCACAGCAGGCAAAGCCTGAGGTTAAAGCCGAGGTCAAAGAGGCAGAAAAAGTAGAGATAACAGAGCTTTCCGGGATAGGAGAAAAAACAGCCAAAAACCTTAAGAAAGCCGGCTTCACAGATGTAGATGCTATCGCTAAAACAACGGCAGAAGAATTGACCAAGGTTGACGGCATAGGTAAAAAAACAGCCGAGAAGATCATAAAAGAAGCGAAAAAGCTTATAGGAAAATAAAAGGATGATTTATTTTTGTGCCTAAAGTTATGCGGAGAGGACATTATGCCTAAAACAAAAAAAGCGAAATTACCGACTGATAAGAAAAAGACACCTGCCTTGGGTAAAGAGAAAAAAACAGGGCTAAAAACATCCGGGGTTAAAAAACCCGCCAAAGCTAAAGCGGCTGCGCCAAAGAAGGTAAAAACTAAAGAGTTAAAGCCTCCTAAAAAATTTCACGCGCACGCGCCTGCGGAGACGGCAGCTAAACAGGCCAGGCCAGCTAAAAAACCGCCGGTAAAAAAGAAGGAAAAATCGGCTGTGGTGAATCCTTTTATTGAAGAGGGCGCGATTTCAAAAACAAAAGAAAAGAAGGCGCATATTGAAATTGAAAAAACACATGAGGCTAGGCCGTTGGAAGAAGCAATGATTGGGGCCCCGGCCATAGAAGAAAAAAAGGCGGAGATTGTTCAAGAAGTTGAGAAGGAAGTAAAGCCGAAGGCCAGAGAAGGCAAAGAACTTGAAGTAGATTTGCCGATTACGGTAAAGGATTTAAGCGTAAGATTGAATCAGAAGCCGTCGATAATCATTAAAACGCTTATGGATTTCGGGGTGTTTGCTAATATTAATCAGCCTCTTGATGATGAATTGGCTGATCAGGTTGCCGCCAAGTTTGGATTTATTTTAAAAAAGGCTTTAACTAAAGAAGAGCTTGTGATTAAATCTCATGCAGAGGAGCAGGATGTTTCAAAGCTGTCTTTTCGCGCTCCGGTGATTACCTTTATGGGGCATGTTGATCATGGTAAGACTTCTTTGCTGGACATGATACGTAAAACCAAAGTAGCGGAAAGAGAATTCGGCGGGATAACCCAGCACATCGGGGCTTATGTTGTAAATTTACCCAAAGGAAAGATTACATTTTTGGATACGCCGGGGCATGAGGCATTTACGGCAATGCGCGCCCGGGGCGCTCATATTACCGATATTGTTGTTTTGGTAGTTGCCGCAGACGATGGGATTATGCCGCAGACAAAAGAGGCGATAGATCACGCCCGGGCGGCGGGCGTGCCGATCGTGGTTGCTATAAATAAGATAGATAAACCGCAGGCAAATATTGATAAAGTTAAAAAACAGCTTTCCGAGCTTGATTTAATTCCTGAAGACTGGGGAGGAAAAACTATAGCGGTGGGTGTTTCTGCCAAGACAGGTGAGGGTATAGACGAATTGCTGGAGATGATTTTACTTGAAGCGGAACTTTTGGAATTAAAGGCAAACTTTAATAAACCCGCCTCAGGTATAGTGATTGAGGCAAAACTAAGTAAAGGCAGAGGCGCGGTCGCGACGGTTTTAATACAGGATGGCGTGCTTAATGTCGGAGATAGTTTTATCTGCGGCCAGCGTTACGGAAAAATAAAAGCGATGTTTGATAATCTCGGGCATCAAATAGACAAGGCCGGCCCTTCAATGCCGGTTGAGATAACCGGTTTATCCGGCGTGCCTTTAGCCGGAGAGCAGTTTTATGTGGTAGCAGACGATAAAGAGGCGCGCCAGATAGCACAGACGCGCCAGGAAAAAGCGCGCATGGCGTTATTACAGCCAAAAGCAAAAAGGTTAAGTTTGGAAGATATATCTCTGCAGATAAAAGAAGGAAAAATAAAAGAGTTAAGCATTATACTAAAAGCCGACGTGCAGGGAAGTTTAGGCGCCTTGGATGACGCTTTAAGTAAAATCGGTTCGCAGGAAGTCCAGATTAATTTTATTCATAAAGGGGTGGGCAATATTAATACCTCGGATGCAGTTTTGGCTTCCGCATCCAACGCGATCATTATAGGGTTTCATGTTGATGTTGATGAAGCGGCAAAAGATATCGCGCGCACCGATGACGTAGACATCAGGACATATACCGTTATATACGAAGCTATAAATGAAGTCAGAACAGCCTTGGAAGGCCTTCTTGAGCCGAAACTAAAAAAGATTTACGTGGGGACTGTGGTTGTCCGCCAGGTGTTTAATTTGACCAGGTCCGGGCTCATTGCGGGTTGTTTCGTGCAAAAGGGAAAGATTATGCGTAATTCCATGGTTTCTGTTGTAAGGGGCGAAGAAGTTGTGTATGAGGGCAAGGTTTCTTCTTTGAAACGCTTTAAAGATGACGTAAGGGAAGTTGACGTAAATACCGAGTGCGGTGTCGCGGTAGAAGGGTTTACTGATTATCAGGTAGGCGATAGAATAGAAGTGTATTCCGTAGAAAAAATAGCCAGAAAACTTTAAACTGGTTAAATGGTAATTAGTGAATGGTTAAATTTTTAAACCAATAACCTTTTAACAATTTAACTACTTAACCAATCAATGAATAAAAGACGTATTCTTAGCGGTATGCGCCCTACAGGCAGGCTGCATTTAGGGCACTTAGTAGGCGCCTTAAATAACTGGGCGAGGTTACAGGATGAGTATGAGTGTTTTTTTATGGTTGCCGACTGGCACGCTCTGATGAGCGAATACGCCAATCCTTCCATAATAAAAGAAAATGCCTTTGATAACATAATAGACTGGATTGCCTGCGGTATCTCTCCGGATAAGGCCACGATATTTATACAGTCTGATGTTAAGGAGCATTTGGATTTATTTATGATTTTATCCGCTCTTACTCCGCTTGGCTGGTTAGAAAGATGCCCCACTTACAAAGAGCAGATTAAAGAGTTAAAAAATAAGGATATTTCTACATACGCGTTTTTAGGCTATCCCGTGCTTCAGGCGGCGGATATCTTAGCATATAAGGCAGAGTATGTGCCCATAGGAGAAGACCAGCTTCCCCACCTTGAATTGACCCGTGAAATAGCCAGGCGTTTTAATAGCCTATACAAAGAGGATATTTTAATTGACCCCCAGCCGCTTTTGACGGCTTTCCCCAGATTGCTCGGGCTTGATTTAAGAAAAATGAGCAAGAGCTATGATAATTGTATTTATCTTTCCGATTCCAGGGATATCCTGCATAAAAAAGTGATGTCTATGATAACTGACCCCAAGCGTATCAAGCGCACTGACCCGGGCCATCCTGAAAAATGTAATGTGCATAGTTATTATGCCGTATTTAAACCGGAACTGGTTGAGGAAATAAAAGAGAAGTGTAAATTCGCTCAAATCGGATGCACGGAATGCAAGGCAAAACTTTCTGAAATATTAACAGAACATCTTAGGCCCATACAGGAAAAAAGAAATAAATTAATATCTGACAAAAAGCAAATTTCGGATATAATAGATAAAGGAAAGATTAAAGCAGAGGAAGTTACATCCGGCACGTTAAAGGAAGTAAAGCGAGTAATGGGAATTTAAGGAGCGGGCTATATGAGCTATAAATTAAAACTCCAGACATTCGAAGGGCCTTTGGATTTATTGCTTTATTTAATACGTAAGGACCAGCTCAATATATATGATATACCGGTTGCCCAGGTAACAGAGCAGTACATGAAGTACCTTGAGCTGATGGAGCTTTTGGATTTGGATATTGCGGGCGAATTTCTTGTAATTGCCGCGACATTGCTGCATATAAAATCAAAAATGCTGCTGCCGCAGGAAGAAAACGCCGAGATACCGGAAGAAGAGGATCCGAGGCTGGATTTAGTAGAAAGATTGCTGGAATACAAGCGTTTTAAGGAAGCGGCTGAGCATCTCAGGATGAAAGAACGTTCCCGGCAGGAGGTTTTCCCGAGAAAGATAGGTTTTGAAGACGAAGATACGGGAGAGGTTTATTTTGAAACCAGCCTTTTTGAATTAATATCCGCTTTTTCAAAAGCGCTAAAAGACATTCCGAAAGACATACTTTATGAAGTAATAAAAGACGAGTTTACGGTAGAAGAAAAAATACACCAGATACTGCACATTTTATTTGAAACGCCGAAACTGAAACTTTCGGAACTGTTTGACAGAGCCAAGAATAACCTTGAGGTGGTATCAACATTTTTAGCGATATTGGAATTGATAAAAATGAAAGAGATAAAAATTGTCCAGAAAGAGTTATTCGGCGAGATTCAAATTGTGCGCAACGAAGAAAATATCCTGCCTCCTTCAAGAGTATCAAGTTACCAGGAATCCTCAGAATAGACTGGGGTAAGAATTATGGCCCAGGGAAGAAAAAAAATAATCACGCAAGATAATACATTCCCCCCGCAAGGGCCCCCTTCGGTAGCCTCTGATTTTATAAGGCAAGAAACCGAAGAAGATGTGGTCTTAAACCTTTCACTGCGCCCCTCAAAACTTTCCGAATTCGTCGGCCAGGAAAAAATAGTCGAAAGTTTAAAGATAGCCATAGCTGCCGCCAAAGAGCGCAAGGAATCTTTGGAGCATGTTTTTCTCTCCGGCCCTCCCGGGCTTGGCAAAACCGCCCTTTCTTTTATTATCGCCCATGAAATGGGAACAAAAGTTACCGCGACTAGCGGGCCCGCCATTGAACGCGCGGGCGATTTAATCGGCATACTCACAAATTTAGAAGCAGGAGACATACTTTTTATAGATGAGATACACAGGATGTCTAAAGTGGTTGAGGAGTTTCTTTATCCTGCTATGGAGAATTCCCAGATAGATTTCATTATCGATAAAGGGCCCTACGCGCGCACCATAAAATTCAACCTGAAAAGATTTACTCTTATAGGCGCGACAACCAGAAGCGGGCTTTTAAGTTCGGCGCTGCGCTCGCGTTTCGGTATATTTTACCACTTTGATTTTTACCCACCCGAAGATTTGGCAACGATTATTAAAAGGTCGGCTGATCTTTTAGGCATTAAAATAGAGGAAGACGCCGCGCTTGAAATTGCCAACCGTTCCCGCGGCACGCCGCGTATCGCAAACCGGCTTTTACGGCGCGTGCGCGATTACGCGCAGGTAAAGGATAAAAGCAATACCATCACCAAAAAAACCGCAGAAATTTCACTCTCTTCATTAAGGATAGATTCTCACGGCCTTGACGACCACGACAGAAAAGTTCTTTCCACCATAATTGAGCTTTATAATGGAGGGCCTGTCGGGATAGATTCGCTTGCCGCCAGCCTCAACGAAGAAGTAGATACTCTTGTTGATACTATAGAGCCGTATCTTTTAAAAAGCGGATACCTTAAGCGTACATCGCGCGGCAGGCAGGCGACAAAATTGGCATTTGAGCATTTGGGGAAGAAGAGGGAAGGGCAGGGGGAGTTGTTCTAATTTTCGGTCTCGCTTCCGGCTGCCTTTATTGTGCTCATATTCGTTGGTTATAAAAAACTTGAAAAAACCAAAATCTAACGAAAGAACAATGGGGTTAGGCCTTAATAATACCGGAAAGTAGATGCCGCAGGGAATAGATAAAAGCGATAAACAGAAGAGGATAAGATGACCAAAGAAGAAATAATTAAATTTATGAATGAGAATCTTACTTGTTATTTGGCAACGGCAGAAAACAACCAGCCGCGTGTCCGCGCAATGATGGCTTACCGGGCAGATGAAAAGGGCATAATTTTCAGCACAGGCAACACTAAAGACCTGTATCGCCAAATAAAAAATAACCCACTGGTTGAAGTATGTTTTTTCAACGCACAAAGCAATACGCAGGTAAGGGTAAAAGGCAAGGCCGTTATTAAAGAAGATATAGAATTAAAAAAGGAAATTGTAAATAACCGGCCTTTTTTAAAGCCCGTGGTTGAAAAAATGGGTTATGATATCTTGATTGTATTTGGAGTAGTTGACTGTGTTGCCAATGTATGGACATTTGAAACTAACCTTTCGCCCAAGGAATATATTAATTTATCATAAATCCCTCAAGAAAAAGAAAGCAGGCTAAAATTATGGAGATAGCGATGAAAAAAACTGTTGTAATCAATAATGAGATTTTAGGGCGCGGCAATGATGATCTAGGCAGGCAGATAATGGGTTCATTCTTAAGAAAGCTTTGCCTGGAAAATAATAAGCCGGAGAAAATAATTTTTTACAATTCCGGCGTTAAGCTCTTAGTTAAGAATTCGGGAGTTTTTGACGCCATAGAATTGCTTTTAAAATCAGGCGTTGACCTGATTGCCTGCGGGACCTGCGTTAATTATTATGAACTCAAAGACAAGATAGAGCCGGTGCATATCAGCGATATGGTAACTATTATTTCTACGCTGATGAATTCCGACAACGTGATTACTGTCTAAAATAGTTTCACAGTGGGATGTAAAGCGGTAAAAAGGCAGCAGAAAGGAAGAAAAAAATGCATTGTCCAAAATGTGTGGGTAAATTAGAACAGGTCAAAATAGGCGAAAAGAATCCTCTTGTGATTGACAGGTGTTTTGCCTGCGGCGGGCTGTGGTTTGACAAGAATGAGTTATCATCCGTAATCAACAAAGAGATTATTGATACTTTGGAATTTGAGGTGGAGACAGGCACCGTTAATGACCAGGAATTGCTTAAAGAAATCAATTTCGATAAAAAAGAAATTGCATGCCCGCGCTGTAAGAACAATAGAAAGATGGAAAAAATATATAGCGTACGGAATAAAAAAGTCCTTATAGATTATTGCAAGGATTGCGATGGTATTTGGCTGGATGCCGGAGAATACAATAAAATAAACAAGCGAAGCCCGATTGAAGAGAAGCTTGAAGTTGTAATAGATTTTTTCAGGCTGTACTTTCCGCAGGTTTTTAAAAAATAGATAAACTATGCGTTTATTGCTTCACACATGCTGCGCTCCGTGTTTGATTTTTCCTTTAGGCGAATTAAGAAAGAAAGGCGTAAAGGTGGAGAGTTTTTTTTATAACCCAAATATTTATCCCTATGATGAGCATGAGAGGCGTCTTAATACACTTAAAGATTTTTCTAAGCAAGCTGGAGTTGATTTAGTAGTTCACAAAAATGACTGCGCCAATTACTTGAATTTAATAGCCAAAGATTCTGAAAAACCCCTAAGGTGTAAAATTTGCTGGAAGATGCGCCTGAAAGAAGCGGCATGTTTTGCCAGGGAAAACAATTTTGACGCTTTCTCCACCACGCTTTTAGTCAGCCCCTATCAGGATCAGGGGCTACTTAAAGTAATCGGCGAAGAGACGGCAGATGAGATAGATATTGAATTTTTATTCCAGGATTTCCGCCCGGGATTTAAATACGCGCAGGAAGAGGCAAAAAAATTAAATCTCTACCGGCAGAAATACTGCGGCTGTATATATTCTGGGGCAGAAAGAAAAAAACGTTAAACGCTATAGGCCTAGTTGTTTGGCGGCTTGGTCCGATTTCTCTCAGGGACGCGCAATTTTCCCCAGCGTGGAAAATTGCGCTCCGCTACTCGGCCTCGCTCTGGCCAACATGTAATCAAAGGCCAACCGTGCCCGCTCGGCCTGCGTTAGGCCCTGCTCGAAATCAGCCCAAGCCGCTTGCTATTAAAGGAGTTATTAAGATTTAAGAGAATCATATGGATATAAATTCCTTCGCTAAAGCACTAGTCATTTTTGGAATAGTTTTAGTAATTATAGGTTTATTGTTAACTTTTTTTAATAAACTGCCGTTTTTAGGCAGGTTGCCGGGCGATATCTACATACAAAAGAAGAATTTTACTTTTTATTTTCCCGTTACTACATCAATCTTAATCAGCATTGTCCTTTTAATAATATTTTGGCTATGGCCGCGCCGGTAAAGCATAGATTGCACGGATTTAAACCACAGATTAGACGGATTATACTTTTATCAGTTTTATCCTTTCTATTTTTTCTTCCTTTTACCCACGCTAAAGATAATTCCCGCATACGCGTCCTTATAATGAAAGATACGGCAAGCTTTAAACTTTTTATCAAAGGCAAATACGAAATACGCTCGCTGGAAAATAATAAGCTTTTATCCAGCGGAAATTCTTTAAGCGTTAAGGTATCCGCGTCTGCTTCCGGCATAAACCTGCGCGAGAGTTTTAAAAAGAAAGCGCTGCTTATCCACCCTGCCTCGGGATATTTTTACGTTAATAACCGTTCGTTGAGAGGTGATTTAATAATCAGAAAAGAAGCAGCCTCGGAAAAATTATCGGCAATAAACTATATCGGGTTGGAAGATTATGTTAAGGGCGTTCTTTTTCATGAAATTTCCCACCGTTGGCCGATAGAAGCCATTAAAGCGCAGGCCATCGCTACAAGGACTTATGCGCTTTATCATGCGCAAATGAATAAGGCCAAGCCTTATGATGTAAGCAGCGATA
This sequence comes from Candidatus Ghiorseimicrobium undicola, assembly GCA_002796125.1. GTDB lineage: Bacteria > Omnitrophota > Gorgyraeia > Ghiorseimicrobiales > Ghiorseimicrobiaceae > Ghiorseimicrobium > Ghiorseimicrobium undicola. Next base: position 95,162 of record PCWA01000084.1, on the reverse strand, counting down.
TCTATTCGCAGGTTTATGGAGGCAAAGATTCTGAAAGATACCGGACTAATAAAGCTGTGGAGCTGACCCGCGGTTTAGTTTTGAAATATAAAGGAAAAATTTTTCCGGCTTATTTTCACGCCACCTGCGCCGGCAGGACGGAAAATGCCGATGAGCTTTGGAATATAAATTTAGGCTGCCTTAAAAGCGTGGATTGCCCTTATTGCGGCGCCTCTTTGCATATTAAATGGGATGTGACGCTTACGCTTGCGGAAATTGTGGAAAAACTAAACCTTTCAGGATATAATATAGGGCCATTAAAGGATATGCGCGTTTTGAAGTTGAATGATTCAGGGCGGGTGAAAGCGCTTGAGTTAATATCAGATGAGGGGCAAAAGATTATCTCCGGCAAGGAGTTTCGCCAGATGCTGGACCCCAAAATAATCCGCAGCCTGAAGTTTAGCCTTGACGTTATGGCGGGTAAAGCGTTCTTTTCCGGTTTTGGATGGGGCCACGGAGTAGGGATGTGCCAGTGGGGCGCTTATTTCATGGCAAAAGACGGCTATAAATATTACACGATACTCAAATTTTATTATCAGGACGCGGAAATAGAAGATATATATGAAGCTCGTTGATTTTGATTATAATTTACCCAAAGAATTAATCGCGCAGTATCCCGCCGCAAAGCGTGAACATAGCCGCCTGCTTGTTTTAGATAGAAAAAATGAGACTATCCGGCACCTGGAATTTAGCGATATTTCCGGCTTTGTATCCAGCGGCGATTTGCTCGTTTTAAACAATACAAAAGTCCTGCCTGCGAGGTTATTCGGGATAAGAGAAAAGACGGGCGCAAAAATAGAATTTCTCTTGATCAAGCGTCAGGGAAATGTTTTTTCCGCCATGGTAAAGCCGGCTAAAAAATTTGTAGACGGGGAAACTATATTATTTGATAATAAAAACGGCGGCTTACGAGCAAAAATAACAGGCAAAAATAAACTTGAATTTACCCAGGCGCATATAGAAGATGTTTACAAGGCAGGGGTTATGCCGCTTCCGCCTTATATAAAACGGCAGACAGAATTTATTGACCTTGAAAGATACCAGACTGTTTTTGCCAAACACCCCGGTTCAATCGCCGCCCCCACCGCAGGCCTGCATTTTACAAAAGATTTGGTGGATGATATTAGAGAGCGCGGAGTTGATGTTAATTATGTTACTTTGCATGTAGGCGTTGGTACGTTTAAACCGGTAAAGTGCGATGATGTAAGCTCGCATAGTATGGAGGCGGAATATTTTGAGGCAGAAGAAGAATTAATAAATAAAATAAAGGCCGCCAGGCAAAAAGAAAAGAAAGTTTTTGCCGTAGGCACTACCGCCTGCCGTACAATAGAGACGCTTTTTAACGCCGGTTATTCAAGCTCAGAACATGTTAAGGTTGATAATGAAAATAAGTGCGTTTACGGATGGACAAATTTGTTTATTTACCCGGGTTACCGCTTTAAGGCGGTTGACTGCCTGCTGACTAATTTCCATCTTCCCAAGAGCACGCTTTTTATGCTTGTTTGTGCTTTCGCCGGGCGTAAATTGGCCATAAAAACATATAATCAAGCCATAAAAAGTAAATACAGGTTTTACAGTTATGGCGATGCGATGTTGATTATTTAAGCTGAAAAGGACTGGTGTGCTATGAAAAAAATGGTAAATAGTATGCTTAAGAATTGCAAGATATGTAAGTCAGGATCGTGTTGTCAGGAAGGCGTTGAGGTAACGGAAGAAGAAATGCTGCGTATAGAAAAATTAAACCCCGCTGTTGAAAAGCCATGGTTTAAGCTTATAGACCCGAATGATGCGCCTGACCCGGGATATAATCATGAGACTATTGTTCGCAACGGAAGATGCGTTTTCCAGCGCGACGATAAGCTCTGCAGTGTCTATAGCGTGCGCCCTCAAAATTGCGCGGATTTTCCTTTGGAGCTGGGTAAACCGGCCTTATATTATGAAAGGCTATGTGATAACAGACCGGCAATAGAAAGTAAGCCGAGGATTAAAAAAGATATTCTGTGATGAAAATATTTTTTTATTTTTTAGCGGTTTTGGTCTTCGCCATTTTGTACCTCCGGCATTTTGAATATAAGAATATATATTTTCCTACTCATGAGATTGAAGTAACGCCGAAAGACGCCGGCCTCTCTTATGAGGAGGCGGATATTGCCACAGCAGACGGCTTAAATTTAAAGGCCTGGTTTATACCGGCTGAAGGCGCCAGGCGCACGCTTATGTTTTTTCACGGAAACGGCGGTAATATAAGCCACCGGCTGGATAAGATACGGCTGTTCCATAATTTAGGGATGAGCGTATTTATTTTTGATTACCGCGGATACGGGCTAAGCGGCGGCAGGCCTTCGGAAGGCGGTTTTTACCGGGATAGCGGCGCGGCGTACCGTTACTTAACGGAAAATAAAAATATCGCCCCTGAGAATATTATTTTTTTCGGAGAATCTCTGGGGTCTGCGCCGGCGGTCGATTTGGCAGCAAGGGAAGAAATCGGCGCTTTGATAGTTGAGGGCGCGTTTAGCTCTATTAGGGATATGGGTAAGAGAATTTATCCTTTCATCCCGGCGTTTGTTTATATGACTAAATTTGATTCCGAGTCAAAAATAAAAAATATTAAATGCCCTAAGCTGTTTTTTCACAGCCCTGATGATGAGATGGTGCCTTTTGACTTAGGCAGGAAGCTTTTTGATGCGGCAGCCGCTCCCAAGCAGTTCATTGAGATCTCAGGTTCGCATAACGACGCATTTTTTAATTCCGCTAATCTGGTCGTAGAAAAAATCAAGCAATTCCTTCATCAATATTAACCACTTTTAATTTTACCGTTGGCATGTCATTTACCTTAATCCATAAAGATAAAAATTCCAGGGCGCGCCTGGGCAGGCTTGTTACCGTGCGCGGAGATATAGATACCCCTATTTTTATGCCGGTTGCGACCCAGGGCACAGTTAAGGCGCTTAGTAATAGGGATTTACGGGAATGTAAAGCAGAGATTATTTTGGCCAATGCTTATCATTTGTATCTCAGGCCGGGGCTTGAAATAATAAAGAATGCCGGAGGCCTGCATAAATTTATGGCTTGGGATAAGCCGATTTTAACCGATAGCGGGGGATACCAGGTATTTAGCCTGGCGCGCCTTAGAAAAGTAAAAGATATTGGTGTTGAGTTCCAGTCGCACATTGACGGTTCCCGGCATTTTCTTACACCGGAAAATGTAATCGATACACAATGTATTTTAGGCTCGGATATTCTGATGCCGCTTGATGAATGTCTGCATTATCCCTGCATAAAAGATGAGGCGCAAACAGCGATGAAACGCACTATCCAATGGGCCAAGCGTTCCAAAGAGGCATTGGGCCGTTGGCAACAGGCAAATCACGGCTCGCAGTTATTGTTTGGTATTGTGCAGGGGGCGACATATCCGGACTTAAGAAAATCATGCGTTGAGCAGTTAGCGGAGATGTCCTTCTCAGGGTATTCTATAGGAGGAATTTCTGTTGGCGAACCGCAGGATTTGATGTATAATATTGTTCAATCAACATGCGAATATTTACCGGAAAATTTTCCTCGTTATTTGATGGGCGTAGGAACGCCACAGGACATTATCTCTGCCGTTGATTTTGGGGTTGATATGTTTGATTGCGTTGTACCTACCCGTTATGGCCGTAACGGCACGGCCTTTACAAGTAGAGGAAAAATAGTAGTGAGAAACGCCTCTTTTACCAATGACCTGGCGCCATTGGATGAAGAATGCTCCTGTTTTGTCTGCCGCGAATACAGCCGTTCTTATATAAGGCATCTTTTAAATGCCGGAGAAATACTTGGATCGGCGGCAGTTTCTTATCATAATACTTATTTTTATTTAGAGTTTATGCATAAAATACGCCAGGCAATAAAGCAGGATGATTTTACGGGCTTTAAAAAAAATTTTCTGGATAGATATAATAATACGGCATAACTTTATTGATAAATGCGCATAGATGTAGTTACGATATTTCCCGAAATGTTTGAGCCGGTTTTAGGCCAGTCAATCATCAAGCGCGCCCGTAATAAAGGCCGGGTAGAAATTAAAATACATAATTTAAGGCAATATACGAAGGATAAGCACAAAAAGGTTGATGACAGGCCTTATGGCGGAGGGCCGGGGATGGTGATGATGCCCCAGCCAATATTTGATGCCGTGCGCAGGCTAAAACAAAAGAGCGATAAATTAAAGAATAAACCGCGAATTATATTGCTTAGTCCGCAAGGAAAAAAATTAACCCAGAAACTGGCAAAAAAATTATCCGCCGACAGGCATCTTATTTTAATCTGCGGCCATTATGAAGGCGTGGATGAAAGGGTGATGAAGCATTTAGTAACTGATGAGGTTTCTATCGGTGATTATGTATTAACAGGAGGCGAGCTTCCCGCCATGGTTTTGATCGACACTGTGGTGCGGCTCCTGCCGGGGGTCCTGGGAAGGAGTTCTTCAAAAGATGTAGAGAGTTTTGAGGAAGGTTTGCTTGAGTATCCGCAATATACGAGGCCTGCTGAGATTAATAATTATAAAGTACCGGAAGTGCTTCTTTCAGGAAACCATGCCCGGATAAATCAATGGCGTAAAAAACAAGCTTTGAAAGTGACGCGCAAAAAAAGGCCGGATTTATTAAAAAATGTATAGCGTAATGAGTATCGAGTATAAAACAACTAATAATAAAGAAAAAGATGCCGTGTGTTTATCAAGGGGGGTGCAGAATGAATAAAAAAATAAGCGAATTGGAACAAAAACAAATACGTAATGATTTGGCCGAAGTTAATATCGGAGATCGTGTAAAGGTCTATGTGAAGATACAAGAAGGGGATAAAATAAGGGCGCATCCTTTTGAAGGAACGGTAATAGCCAAAAAGGGCAGTGGAGCGCGCCAGAGTTTTACCGTAAGAAGAATATCTTTTGGCGAAGGAGTAGAGAAGGTTTTTTTAAGGCATTCTCCGACAATAGAAAGAATAGAGGTTCTTAAGTCAACAAAGGTAAAGCGCGCCAAGATTTATTATCTGCGCGGCCGTGTCGGTAAAAAAGCAAGCCTATAATAGCGCGGAGTGTTTTCCGGAGGAGACAGGCCCAGCGCATAGCAAAAAATAAATAATGCGCGCTATGTACTAATATGCGATATGCCTAATTTCTATTACGAAGCCGATGCCGGTAAAAAAGGTTTTGATCTGGTGGGCGGCGTAGATGAAGCCGGACGCGGCCCTCTGGCAGGGCCGGTGGTAGCCGCGGCCGTTATACTGACAGAAAAAAAAATTAATAGTAAAATAGACGATTCTAAAGCTCTTTCGGCTGTTCAAAGAGAAAATGCCTATAAGGAAATAACCGATTTTTCAGTCGTAGGCATAGGTATAATACCGGAAACAATCATAGATTCTTTGAATATATTACAGGCAACGTTGGTGGCGATGGAAAACGCGGTTATTTCCTGCGCTCGTAAGGCGGCAAAGATATTTTTATCAGGTTCGGCTAAAAAAAATCTATATTTTTTAGTTGACGGCGGGAATATTGGTCTAAAAATTCCTTACGGATTCCGTTGTATTGTTTCCGGTGATAAAAAATCACGCTCAATAGCCGCCGCCTCTATTGTCGCTAAAGTAACAAGGGACCGCATTATGCAAATATACGATAAAGTATATCCATCGTATGGCTTTAGCCGGCATAAGGGGTACCCAACAAAGGAACACATCGCCAATTTAAGAAGATTCGGCCCGGTAAAGATACACAGAAAGACGTTTTACCCCGTAAGCGAACTCAAGTGCGGCATAGGGTAGCCGTAGAAATTATAAAAAAAGATGAAAAATAGCGCAAGATTAGATATAATACTACTTTCTAATAATATCAGGCCAATTAATTTATCGGTTAAAAGAGATTAGTCTATGCTTAGCGATATAGAAATAGCGCAAAAAGCCAAATTAAAACATATAAAGGATATCGCCCGGTCTTTAGGTGTTTCTGATGATGATTTTGAGCTCTACGGAAAATACAAGGCCAAGGTTTTGCCGACTGTCGTTGCTAATGCCAAAAAGAAAAAACATCAGGCAAAATATGTCCTGGTCAGCGCCATTACTCCCACCCCATTGGGAGAAGGCAAGACGGTCACCACCGTCGGGCTTTCTATGAGTTTAAACCGTATAGGTAAAAAAACAATTACTTGTATCAGGCAGCCGTCTCTGGGGCCGGTATTCGGGATTAAAGGCGGTGCCGCCGGCGGAGGTTATGCGCAGGTTGTGCCAATGGAAGATTTTAATCTGCACCTGACCGGGGATGTGCATGCGGTAGGCCTGGCGCATAATTTATGCGCGTCATTTTTAGAAAACGCACTTTTTAGAAAAAAACTCAATATCGACGTTAATTCAGTCAGCTGGCGCAGGGTTATGGATGTAAGCGACAGATCTTTACGCAAGATCAGCGTTGGCTTGGATGAAAATATAGAAGGGGTATATCCAAGGAGTACCGGTTTTGATATTACGGTTGCCAGCGAAATAATGGCAATTCTTGCTTTGTCCGAAGATATATTTGATTTGCGTAAGCGTTTAAGCAGGATAGTATTAGCCAAGACCACCGATGGCAAATATATAACTCCGGAAGATTTAAAGGTTGCCGGATCGATGGCCGTTCTTTTAAAAGACGCCGTACATCCTACTTTAATGCAGACTTTGGATAATACGCCTTGTTTTGTTCATGCCGGGCCTTTTGCTAATATAGCGCATGGCAATAGTTCAATCATTGCGGATAAATTTGCCGTAAAGCTTTCCGATTTTGTGGTAACGGAGGCGGGTTTCGGGGCGGATTGCGGAGCGGAGAAGTTTTTCAATATTAAATGCCGGACAAGCGGTCTTGTGCCTGATGTGGCGGTTTTGGTATGTACGGTGCGCGCGCTTAAGATGCATTCCGGTAAATTTAGCGTTAAGCCGGGCAAACCTCTTGATGATAGTTTAATCCGTGAGAACTTATCAGCGATAAGGGAAGGGGCGGGCAACTTAGAAAAACAAATTGAAAATATCAGGATTTTTGGCGTGCCGGTAGTGGTAGCTATTAATTGTTTCGCTACGGATAC